>JBGTSP010000297.1:0-5040 GCA_041940205.1 Alphaproteobacteria bacterium | reverse complement strand
CGCGCGCTTGTAGCGCGCGACCACATCGCCCATCGCATAATTGCGGACATGTCCCATGTGGATCCGCCCGGACGGATAGGGAAACATCTCCAGCACGTAATATTTCTCGCCGGGCGCGTCGTCCCGGGTGCGGAAGGATTCCGCCTTGTCCCAGTTGGCCTGCCACTTGGCCTCCGTGGCGCGCGCGTTGTAGCGCGCGGCGGCCGGTTTGGCGCTTGTCTCGTTCATGTCGGGTACTGCTTCGTTCTGCTGTCCGGGCTCTGCGTTCGCTTATAGGCAGAACCGCCACCGGGGGCCACAGGCGGGCCGCTACTGATTGATGGTGTCCAGCCGGAGCTGGCGGGCCCGGGTGAGGATCGCGTTCTCGAATTCGGTGGTGGTCCCGGGCGTCACGGTCTGGTCGGCCCAGTCGCCCTGCCGGGTCCGCTGCTGCCGGAACACCGCCACCTTGATGCCGTCCGAACGCAGGCGCCGGTCGAGAATGAAGACGTTGATCTTGAAGCGTTCCTGCGGGGTCTCCGGGGGCGAATACCAGTCGGTGATGATCACGCCGCCGAACGGATCGGCCGAACTCAGCGGCATGAAGGCGATGGTATCCAGCGTGGCGCGCCAGAGGAAACTGTTGACGCCGATTCCGGTGCTGCCGCCGCCGCCTTCACCGGGCTTCTTCTTGCCGAACAGGTCGATGCCACCGGGACCGAAGATGGTCTCGCGGTCCTCGAGGTCGCCGCGAATGACCTGCCGACCCTCGGTTCTCGGGTAGACCGTTTCCTCGGCCGCCGGCAGGGTGCAGGCCGCGAGCAGCCAGGCAAGGAGGGAAGCGGCGACGGCGGGGGAGAGTCGGGCGTTGACGGTCTTCAAAGTCATGGATCAATGGCCTCTGGCCCGTTCCTGCGGGCCTCGGACAACTGCCGTGCCCGCAGGCCTGGGCGGTCCGATCTTCTACAGGCCGGCAATGTAGCCAAATTCGTCGGAATAGAGAACCGTTGTCGCCATCGATTTCTCTTCCCCGCGGATTTTGTTAAGAGGCCGCCATGAACCGGCAGTATCCCGTCTTTGTCAGCCGAGCCGCGTTTCGTTTTCCGGTCCCCAACTGCGGCAGCCTGAAGGAGCAGCGCGGCCGCGCCGGGGTGCCCCATATCGTCGGCTCCGGCGGATTCCAGAAACAGGTCCTGGCCTCCCGGCCCGAGATGATTGCCCGCAGCGGGGCGATCGATCTGTCCGTCCTGCCCTTCGAGCGCTGGTCCGACACCGCATTCGACGAGAAACGCATCCTCTTCATCCTGCCGCCGCCGGCGATCGGCGAACATGTCGCGATCCGTCTGTTCCTCGAAACCTTCCGCGCGGCGCGCAGGCCGGGACCCAGCGCCCTGCTGGGCACCGACGCGGCCAGCGACGTCTATGCCGGCCTGCCCGGTTTTGCCCTGTTTCCGCTGTGGATGCCGCATGGGCGCCTGGCGGAATTCGACCTCATCGTCGATCTCAACGACCTGCCGTCGCGGCGCGAGATCGCCTTCTGGCCGGTGGACATGGAGGCCGAGCTCTATGCCGTGTTCGCCCTGACCGCCCCGCCCCCGCCTGCGGCGCGCATCCGCTCCCGCGGTCCGGGAAAGCCTCTCCGGATCGGTCTGTTTCCGCTGGCGACATCGCCGGTCCGGACGCTGCAGCCGAAGCTGCTGGCGCGCCTCCATCCCGTCCTGGCGCGCCTGGGTGCCGTCGAGATTGTCCTCAACCGCTGGCAGAGCCAGTCGGATCTTCTGCGCCAGGGACTGAAGGAGGCCGGCATCGAACCGGCCTACCGTACCGGGCTGCGCACGCTTGCCGACCTGCAGCGGTTTCTTGGCCGGATCGACTACGGTGTCTTCGCCGATTCCGGGCCCGCCCATCTCTCGAAACTCGACGCCGTGCCGGGTGCCGCGATCTACAGTTCCGCGCCCGCCGCCCCGTTGCTGGGCCATCACCGCAATCTCGTGGCGATCCAGGCGGAATACCGGAGCGACTGGTGCCAGGCGCCGTGCGGACTGGCGAAACTCAGGCGCACCGCCGACGGCCGCATCGGCTGCATGGCTTCGCTGGGCGTTGCCTCGGAAGACCTTGTCGCCGAGGCCGGAAGTGACGGCGCCGATACCTCGACGACGCGACGGTTCCTGCTGGAAACGCCGGTGCCTTGCGCCTCGGCCCTGAGCGCGGACGCGGCAACGATCGCCGAGCGGATCAGCGCCGACATCCGGGACCGGCTTGGGGTGACGGCCTGACCCCCGGCGTCATCTTGCCATCTGACCGGATCCGGGCACAAAAAAACGCGGAGCCCGAAGGCCCCGCGTTCTCTTGACCGAATAGGTCTGGATCAGAAGCTGAACTTCGTACCCAGAACGAACACGGTGTTGTCGGCTTCGGCCGCACGCGCATTGGTCGCGTCGTCGAAGTCGTAGAACTGCACGCCACCGAACATCTTGATGCCCGGGCCCAGCGCGTAGGTGCCACCGAGCGAGATGTAGGTCGTCTCGTCATCGGTCGTCGCCGTCACGCTCTGCTCGGCTTCATGATACACGGCACCGATGCCCCACGGACCGGAGGAGTAGGAAACGCCAACGCGCCACTGCTCCTGTTCGGCCTCAAAGGCACCAGCGGCGGCACCGCCCTGGTCCTGGTCCTTGAAGCGGCCACCGACGGTGAAGCCGGCGATCGAGAACTGGCCACCAACGGTCCAGCCTTCGCGATCACTGGCCGCCGCCGCGCCGATCGCGGCCGACTCGGTGTCGGAGGTGTAGAAGCTGCCGCCAACGCCGATGCTCACATCACCAAACTTGCCGGTGTAGTTCGCAGCGATATCGAGCAGCTCGTTGCCGACACCACCACCAAGCTGGGTCTGCAGACCACCACCGGTCGCGTTCGCGGCACCCTTGTTGTCCGGCATGTAGGAGACGCCGAGCTGGAAGCCGCCGAGACGAGGCGTGTAGTAGTTCAGCTTGTCGACCGGACGGGCCAGAACGCCGGCGTCGCCACCGTAGGAGTTCAGGCCGAGACCGTTCGCGTTGCCGGGATGCTGCTGCGAAGCAAAGTCGCCGTGACCGTCGATCATCTCGCCGACCGAACCGTAGTTCATGATCAGGCTCGGACCCCAGGTCTCGCCGATTTCGATCCGGCCGAAGCCGCCCGAGGACCAGATGTAGGAGTTATCGATCTGGTCAGCCGAGGTCTCGCCTTCGAGCTGGACCATCACACCGAACTGGATACCGTTGTCCAGCTTGGTCTTGCCGGAGAAGTAGATTTCCGACTCACGACCGATGCCGTGGCTACGGAAGTCCGTGGCCGCCGCGCCGGTGGCGTCGGTGTCGGCGTCGCCGCCAACGATAACGGCCCGGAAATAGCCGCCCAGGCCGAGCTTGATCTTCTCGGCTGCGCTCGCCTCGGCAGCCATCATACCGGCAGCCATCGCAAGAGCAGTCGTACCTAAAAGCACCCGCTTCATTCGCTTGTCCTTCCTCTGGATATGTGCACTCGATCCGCGACCGATAAGCTGCGGAGTCCACGCAGTCTCAATATCCACCCCAGCAAGGTCAAGTTGTGATCGGGCGGGAAGATGGGGATTGCGCAACACGTTGCCAAACTGCAACAGTACGCCTGCCGATGCCGCCTGATCGCGGTTTTCCGCCGTTCGCGGACCCGACTCTCAAGCGCCGGGTGCGCCCGCCGCGCCCTGTCCGGACTTCACGGCACGCAGCACGATGACGCTTTCGCGGACCACATTGTTGAAGCGGCGGATCGCTTCGGCGAACTGGGCCATGCTGAGCTGCTTTTTTGCGAGTTGTTCCCGCCAGGGCTCCTCGGGAGCGAAATCCACCGAGACGAGATCGAAATCCACGCCCAGATAGAGGCCCAGCGGCGTGTTGGCGTTCCGGTTCGCGATCCACTCGCGGTTCTTCTTCTGACTGAACATCTCGAGGCCCTGCGGCGTGATCGCCCGCACGTGGGTGGGGTCGTTGAGAAAGCTGTCGTGCCGGGGATGGGGAACGATGACAGTCACCGTGGCGCCGTCGCGGCAGACCCGCCAGAGCTCGCGGATGATGCCGAGATAGGTCTCGGTGTCCGCGCCGAGATGCTCCAGCGCATGCCGGATCAGCACTTCCGAGGCGCTGTTGTCGTCCCACGGCCAGGGAAATTGCTCCAGATCGACCACTTCGTCCGGCTCGCAGGCCGGCATCTTGTCGACATTGTGCCAGTCCTTGCGCCGGTCGCCGCCGCACCCGAGATTGAGTTTCATCCCGCCTCCGAACCGCCGCCGCCCGCGCCTCCGATGCGTCGAAGGGGCGCGACGGGCCACTGTTGACAATAATGTTGCGCGCGCGGCATGTGCTGCCCCCCACCTCGCGTCGCCGCACCTGCCGCTGCGGCGGGAGACCCGCCGTATCGGAGCACCTGATGGACCATCTCGACGCGCTCGAGAGCCAGAGCATCTACATATTCCGCGAGGCCTTCAACCGGATCGACCGGCTGGCCATGCTGTGGTCGCTGGGCAAGGACTCGAACGTCATGATCTGGCTGGCCCGCAAGGCCTTCTTCGGTCATGTGCCCTTCCCGGTGATGCATATCGACACCGAGCGGAAGTTTCCCGAAATGTATGACTTCCGCGACAGGTACGCCGCGGAATGGGGGCTGAACTTCCTGCGCGGCACCTGTCCGCCAGTCGAGGACATGGACCCCTCGCTGCCGCCGGCGGCGCGTTCCGCGGCGCGCAAGACCGCCGGCCTTAAGGCGATGCTGGCCGAGCACGGCTTCACCGGCGTGTTCGCCGGCATCCGCCGCGACGAGGAAGGCACCCGGGCCAAGGAACGCTATTTCTCGCCCCGGGACTCCCGCGGCCAGTGGGACCTGAAGGACCAGCCGCCGGAATTCTGGGGCCAGTTCAACACCGACTTTCCCCCCGATACGCACCTGCGGATCCACCCCCTGCTGCACTGGACCGAGGTCGACATCTGGCGCTACACGCAGCGCGAGGACATCCCCACCGTGCCGCTCTACTTCGCCAGGGACGGCAAG
>JBGTSP010000296.1:0-5042 GCA_041940205.1 Alphaproteobacteria bacterium | reverse complement strand
TTGAACGGCTTGATGATGGCTTCGATCTTTTTCATGGGCTCTTTTCGACTGTTGGACGCGCTGATGCGACCGCGGCGGCCGCACGCGAAGCCCATAGCACGGGACATGCCAGTTTCAGCAACGGGTAAGCTGTTGAAACTGAAAACAAATTAGGGAACGGGTCGCGCTTCGATCACCGTGATGCGCAAAAATTGTGCGTCATGCATAAAAATTGCGCAACCGGTTAAGCGCGCGTTAACCCGCTTCCGCCGGATCAGGAAAGCAGTTCGCGGATCCGGCGCATCGCCTCGCGGATGTTCGCTTCCGAGCTGGCGTAGGAGAACCGCAGATAGCCTTCGCCATGGGCCCCGAAGCTGGTGCCCGAGATCGCCGCCACGCCGGTTTCCGCGAGGATCCGTTCCTGCAGCCCGGACGAGGACATCCCGGTGCCGGTGACGTTCGGAAAGGCGTAGAAGGCGCCGCCCGGGGTCACGCAGCGGAAGCCGGGAATGTCGTTCAGTTCGTCCACGATCAGGCGGCGGCGCTCGTCGAAGGCCGCCATCATGACATCGACGCTGTCCTGCGGGCCTTCAAGCGCGGCGATTCCGGCGAACTGGGTGGCCGCATTCACGCAGGAATGATCGTTCACGCACAACCGGTTGGCCTGCTCCACCAGGCTTTCCGGCCAGACCGCGTAGCCCAGCCTCCAGCCGGTCATCGCGTAGGTCTTCGACCAGCCGTCGAGCAGGATCAGCCGGTCGCGCAGTTCGGGATAGCCGAGCAGCGAGACATGCGGCTGGTTGTCGTAGACCATGCGGCTGTAGATCTCGTCCGACAGGACCGCGACCTGCGGCCAGTCGGCCAGCCCGGCGACCAGGCGGTCGAGCTCCTCCCGGGCGATCACGCCTCCGGTTGGGTTGGCCGGCGAATTGATGATGATCAGACGGGTCCGCGCGTTGATCTGCGAGAGCACTTCCTCGGCACTGAACGAAAATCCGGTGTCCTCGTGCAGGGCGATCGGCACGGGCGTGGCGCCCGAGAAGCGGATCGCGCTTTCGTAGATCGGGAACCCGGGATTGGGATACATGATCTCCGCGCCGGCCTCGCCGAAGATCAGGCAGGCGAAGAACATCGTCGGCTTGCCGCCGGGCTGCACGATGATGTGCCCCGGGTCGACCTCGACGCCGCGCCGCAGGGCGATGTCGGCAGCCACCGCCTCGCGGAGCGCCGGCAGGCCGTTTGACGGGGTATAGCCGTGATGACCGTCGCGCAGGGCCTTGATGCCGGCCTCGACGATGTGGTCGGGCGTCAGGAAGTCGGGCTGGCCGATGCCCAGGTTGATCACGTCGACCCCCTGGGCGGCGAGCGCGTTGGCGCGGGCGAGCACCTCGAAGGCGGTCTCGGTGCCCAGGACGTTCATTCGCTCGGCGAGTTTCATGCGCGCTCTCCTGCGCTGGCGGTGAGGCTGGCGACGATGTCGTCGACGCTGCGGATGTCGGCCAGCAGCCGCATGGCTGCCAGCGCGTTTTCGTGCTGTTCGATCGTGGCCGTGGAGCAGGCATCGTGCGCCACCGTGACGGTGTAGCCGATATCGGTGGCCTCCCGCACGGTGCTTTCGACGACATAGGCGGTCGACACGCCCGAGACGATCAGGGCGCGGGCGCCCAGGCGGCGCAGCACCTGCTCCAGTTCGCAGGCGTGAAAGGCGCTGTTGCGCAGATGGGTGATCACGATCTCGTCGTCGTGCGGTTCCAGCCCGTCGACGAACTCCACGCCCCAGCCGCCTTCCTGCCAGGCGCCGTCGGCGATCCACTGCCGGAAGATCGGGGTGTTGGGAATGACCTCGGCATAGTCGGGCCGGACCGCCAGGCGGACATGAACAAGCGGCAGGCCGGCCGCGCGGACGCCCGCGTGCAGGCGCCGGGCCGCGGCCAGCATGGGTTCGCGCCACGGTGCGTCTTCCGCGATGCCGACACGGATCCGGCCATCGCGATGACAGTTTTCGTTCTGGTAGTGCAGGGCGAGCACCGCGGTGCCCGCAGGATCGAACTTCATGCCTTTCCTCCCACCGTGCCCGTCGATGTACGGCGGCGAAACGGGAAGGGCAACCGTCCCTCCGGCGATTGCAAGGGCCCCCGCGGCTCTGGCATGTTCGCCGCCCGAAGCGGAGGAGCGGCAAGCAGATGAAAGCGGCGAACAGCGTCCTGTCGGGCTACGGGACGACCGTCTTCGAGGTGATGAGCCGGCTGGCGATCGAACGCGGGTCGATCAATCTCGGCCAGGGCTTTCCCGACGAGGAGGGGCCCGAAAGCATCAAGCGCATGGTCGATACCGCGACCCGGGAGTTTCCCAACCAGTACCCGCCGATGATGGGGTTGCCGGAACTGCGCCAGGCCGTGGCTGCCCATGCCGGCCGGTTCTACGGCCTCGAGGTCGACTGGCAGACGGAAGTGATGGTGACGTCCGGCGCCACCGAGGCGCTGGCGGCGAGTATCCTGGCCCTGATCGAGCCGGGCGACGAGGTCGTGGTCTTCCAGCCGCTTTACGACAGCTACCTGCCGATGATCCGTCGGGCTGGCGGCGTGCCCCGCATCGTGCCGCTGGAGGGGCCGGACTGGGCCCTGCCGCGCGAGGCCCTGGCCGCGGCGTTCGGCGCCAAGACCAAGTTCCTGCTGCTCAACACCCCGATGAACCCGACCGGCAAGGTATTCGATGCCGGGGAACTGGCCTTTATCGCCGATCTCCTGCTGCGCCACGACGCCTATGCGGTCTGCGACGAGGTCTACGAGCACCTGGTGTTCGACGACCTGCCGCACGTGCCGCTGATGAGCCTGCCCGGCATGCGCGATCGGGTGGTGCGCATCGGCTCGGCGGGCAAGACCTTCTCGATGACGAGCTGGAAGGTCGGCTATCTCACCGCGGCGCCCAATCTTCTGGGCGTGATCGCCAAGGCGCACCAGTTCCTGGTGTTCACCACGCCGGCCAATCTGCAGCGCGCGGTCGCCTACGGGCTCGACAACGAGGAGGCCTGGTACACCGCGCTGGCCGGCGAACTGCAGCGCAAGCGCGACCGCTTTGCCGCCGGCCTCGCGGAGATCGGCTTCGAGGTGCTGCCCTGCGCCTCGACCTACTTCATGAACGCCGCCTTCGCGCCGCTCGGCTTCGAGGGCGACGATGTCGAGTTTTCCCGCCACGCCACCCTCGAGGCCGGCGTGACGCCGTTGCCGGTCAGTGCGCTCTGCGCCGAGGAGGGACGGGGGGATCTGGTCCGCTTCTGCTTCTGCAAGCGCGATTCCGTGCTCGACGAGGCGCTGGAGCGGCTGCGGGCGCACTTTGCTTGACGCCGGCCCCGGCCGGGCGTAGGTAGGCCGCCGCTCGCGAACCTTGTTCGCGTCGATGGCGGGTGTAGCTCAATTGGTTAGAGCGCCTGGTTGTGGTCCAGGAGGCTGGGGGTTCAAGTCCCCTCACTCGCCCCATTCCCCCCGATCCGCGATCGCCAAACCGTCTGCCGCTCAGCCCGCCCGGGCCGTGTTCCGGACTGCGGCCGTCGGCCATGCGCGAAGGGATGCCAGGCTGCTGCGGCAGGACTGTTCGAAGGCCGTCGCCAATGCCGGCAGGTCCTTGCCGCGGTTCTCCGCCAGCGCGTCGGTGATGCCGGCGGCGGCCGCGCGCACGGCGGTGCCACCGAGGCTGACGAAGGTGCTGTCCAGCCTCTGAACGGCCGTCCGCAGCGCCTCGACGGCACGGGTCTCGACCGCGCGCCCGATCTCCGCAAGGCACTCCTCGCATTCGCGCCCGAGGTCGGCGACAATCGTCCGAAACGCCTCCTCGCCGGTCTGGCCCAGCAGACCGTCGACGATCTCCCGGTCGAACAGGGGCGGGCCGGCCGCTTCGCCGGCCACCGGATCGGGGGCGCGGGCCGGTTCGCAATCGCGTTCCGCCACGTTTGCGCGCTCGCATGACGAGGCGGGCGGCACGCTGACGACGGCCGCGATCGCGGCGGCGATGTCCGCCCGGCTGACGGGCTTGGTGACGTACCCGTCCATGCCGGAATCGAGACAGTCGCGCCGGTCGGCTTCGCCGGCATTGGCCGTCACCGCGACGATCGGGATGCGGCATCCCGCGCCCTCGAGCGAGCGGATCTTGCGGGTGGCGTCGAGACCGTCCATGCCCGGCATCTGCACGTCCATGAGCACGAGATCGAACGGCTCGCGCAGCACCGCGGCCACGCCGTCC
Source organism: Alphaproteobacteria bacterium (assembly GCA_041940205.1). Classification (GTDB taxonomy): domain Bacteria; phylum Pseudomonadota; class Alphaproteobacteria; genus JBGTSP01. The sequence goes on along the minus strand of JBGTSP010000296.1, from coordinate 827 downwards.
CGGCCATTGGCCACCGCCTGGGCGACGTGGCCAAGGGATTCCAGGATTTTCCGCAGCACCGCACGGTTCGCGGGCTGGTCCTCGACCACCAGGATCCGCAAGTCCCGAACCGGGACCGGCGGCGTTCCGGTTGTCGTCCTGTCGTCGGCAGCGTCGGCGGCGGGCGCCGCCGCCGGTTTCAGCAGGCAGTCCGGCAGGACGAGCCGGGCGGTCGTGCCGTCGCCGGTTCGGCTCTCGAGGGTCAGGCTGCCGTCATGCAGTTCCGCCAGCGCGCGGCTGAGCGGCAGTCCGATGCCGGTGCCGCCGTGATCGCGGCTGAACGCGCCCTCGACCTGTTCGAACCGTTCGAATACCCGTTCCAGGTCCTCCGGCGCGATGCCGATGCCCCGGTCGGCGATTTCCAGCGCCAGACCGTCATCCGCGCCCGCCTCGAGACGCACCGTGACGTCGCCGCCCTTGCGGCTGAACTTCACGGCGTTCGACAGCAGGTTCAGCAGGATCTGGCGCATGGCCCGGCGATCGGCGCGGATCCGGGTGCCGGACGGCAGGTCTCCGGTATCGAGGCGGATCAGCAGGTTGCGCGCCTCGGCTTCCGGCCGGACCAGAGTGATCATGTCTTCGATCAGGGCCAGCAGTTCGATGTCCTGGCGCCGGATGCGCAATTCGCCGGATTCGATCCGGGCGGTGTCCAGAAGGTCGTTGATCAGGTCCAGCAGATGCCGCCCAGAGGTCTGGATGTGGCCGGCATAGTCGCGAAGCTGCGGCGCCACATCGCTGCGCGCGTCGACGATCAGCTCCGAGAAACCGAGGATGGCGTTCAGCGGCGT
>JBGTSP010000295.1:0-5062 GCA_041940205.1 Alphaproteobacteria bacterium | reverse complement strand
CCCGAGGCGCAGCTCGACCGCTTCCTGCTGCAGATCGACGTCACCTATCCCGATCTCGAGGCCGAGCGGCGCATGCTGATCGCCACCACCGGCGCGCAGGAAGACAGCGCGCGGGCGGTGCTCAACGCCGAGGACCTGATGGCCGCGCAGCGGCTGGTCCGGCGCATCCCGGTCGGCACCGGGGTGATGGACGCGATCCTGCAACTCGTCCGCCAGGGCCGTCCGGACCTGAGCGACGACGAGGCCGTGCGCGACCAGGTGGCCTGGGGACCGGGTCCCCGCGCCAGCCAGGCGCTGATGCTGGCGGTCCGCGCCCGGGCCCTGCTGCAGGGTCGCCTGGCACCCTCGGTGGACGACGTGATCGCGCTCGCCGGGCCGGTGCTGCGGCACCGCATGGCCCTGCAGTTCGGCGCCCGCGCCGAAGGCGTCAGCCTGGACGACATCGTGACGCGCCTCGTCGCGCCGCTGGCCTGAGAGGCCGATGGCCGAAACCGCCGTACCATCACGTCCTTCGGACGTGCGGCGTGCGGGCGAACAGCTCGCCGCCAGCCTGCCGGCGTTGCTCGTCGCCGCCGACCGGGTCGCCCAGACCGTGGCCCAGGGCGTGCACGGCCGGCGCCGGGCCGGGCTGGGCGAGGCCTTCTGGCAGTTCCGCCACTACCAGCCGGGCGATCCGGCGCGCATGATCGACTGGCGCCAGTCGGCCAAGACCGAGGCCGTGTTCGTGCGCGAGAACGAATGGGAGGTCGCCGCCACCGTCTGGCTGTGGCGCGACGGCTCGCCCTCGATGGCCTTCCGCTCGGCCGACGGCCTGCCCAGCAAGAAGGAGCGCGCGGACCTGCTGCTGCTGGCGCTGGGCTCGCTGCTGGTGCGCGGAGGCGAGCGGATCGGCCTGCTGGGCGACGAACATCCTCCGGGCCAGGGCCGCGCCGCGCTGCGCCGCATCGCGCCGCTGGTGGCCGGCGGGGAAGGCATCGACTGGGCGAACGAGAGCCTGCCGCCGCCGGTGCGCGTGCCGCGCTTCGGGCGCTGCGTGTGGATCGGCGATTTCCTGTCGCCGCTGGAGGAGATCGAGGCGCGCCTGCGGGCGATGTCCGACCGCCGGGTCGAGGGGCACCTGATGCAGATCTTCGATCCCGCCGAGATGGACCTGCCCTATGCCGGCCGGGTGCGCTTCGAGGGGGTCGAGGGCGAGGAGGCGCTGACCGTCGGCCGGGCCGACCGCCTGCATGAGCGTTGGCGCCAGCGCCTTGCGGACCGCCGCGCGGCGCTGCAGGGGATCGTGCAGTCCGTCGGCTGGAGCCTGTCGACCCATCGCACCGACCAGCCGCCCAACATCGCGCTGCTGGCGCTGTTCGGCGCGCTCAATGCCGGGCGGACGGGCTGATGCTGTCGCTCGGCTTCATGGCCTTCCTCAATCCCTGGATGCTGCTGGCGCTGGGGCTGCTGCCGCTGATCTGGCTGCTGCTGCGCATCACCCCGCCGCGGCCGAACACCGTGACCTTCCCGCCGGTGCGGATCCTGGCCCAGCTAGCCCGCTCGGAAGAGACCCCGGCCTCCACCCCCTGGTGGCTGATGCTGCTGCGGTTGCTGCTGGCGCTGCTGCTGATCCTGGCGCTCAGCCATCCGGTGCTCGATCCCGAGGAGCGCGGCGGCGGCGGCCGGCTGCTGGTGCTGGTGCTGGACGACGGCTGGTCGGCCGCGCCGGGCTGGGAGCGTCGCCGGGCGGTTGCGGTGAACCGGCTGCAGGCCGCCGACCGCAACGGCCGCGCCGCGCTGCTGGTGCGCACCGCGCCCGATCGCGAGAGTGGCACCGTCACGGCCGGCTCGGTGATGCCGGCGGGCGAGCTGGTGGCCGAGGTGCAGGCCCTGAACCCCAATCCCTGGCCGGCCGACCGGGCGGCGGCGCTGACGGCGATCCGCGATTTCGCGGTCGGCACCGACGTGCCGCTGGACCTGATCTGGCTGTCCGACGGCGCCGACGGCGATGGCGGCCATGCCTTCGCCGAGGGGCTGGCCGATCTCGGCGCGCTGACGGTCTATCTCGAGGAAACCGGCAGCACCGCCATTGTGCTGGCGACCCCTGAGGACGATCCCGCCGGGTTGCGGATCACGGCGCGGCGCGCCCGCGCCGGTCTCTCGGAACGGGTGGGCGTGCGGCTGCTGGCGACGGACGGCCGCCTGCTCGACCGCCAGGAGTTCGTCTTCGAGGCCGACGAGACCGCGGCCGGCGCGCTGCTGACGCTGCCGGCGGACCTGCGCAACGACGCCGTCCAGCTGGTCCTGGAACAGCGCGCCTCGGCGGCCGGTTCCTTCCTGTTCGACGAGCGCTGGCGCCGGCGGCCGGTCGGGGTGATCTCCGGCACCGGCAGCGACGCCGCCGCGCAGCCGCTGCTCGCCGACACCTATTACCTGGAACGCGCGCTTGCGCCGTTCAGCGAGGTGCGTCGCGGCGAACTGCAGGACCTGCTGCAGCAGAAGCTGGCGATGGTCGTGCTGGCCGATGTCGGCCGGATCGGCGACGACGAGGTCGCCCGCCTGCAGGACTGGATCGAGGCCGGCGGCGTGCTGGTGCGCTTTGCCGGCCCGCGACTGGCCAAGAATGCCGACAGCCTGTTGCCGGTGACCCTGCGCCAGGGCGGCCGGGCGCTGGGCGGGGCGCTGTCCTGGAGCCGCCCGGCCCGCATCGCCGCGCCCGACCCCGACGGCCTGTTCGCCGGCCTGCCGAGCCCGGACGACGTGCAGATCCGCCGCCAGGTACTGGCCCAGCCCTCGCTGGAGCTGGATTCGCGCACCTGGATCCGGCTCGAGGACGGCACGCCGCTGGTCACCGCCGAACAGCGCGGCGACGGCTGGGTCGTGCTGTTCCACATCACCGCCAACGCGGAATGGTCGAACCTGCCGCTCTCCGGCCTGTTCGTGCAGATGCTGCGCCGGCTGTCGCTGAGCGCCCGCGGCATCGCCGAACGCAGCGCCGAGGCGCTGCCGCCGGTCCAGGGTCTCGACGGGTACGGCCGGCTGGGGCCGGCGCCCGACCAGGCCCTGCCGCTGCCGCCGGGCGAGGGGCAGGCGGTGCGCGTCGGCCCGCAGCACCCCCCGGGCCTCTACGGCAGCGAGCAGTTCCGCACGGCGCTCAATCTCGGCCCGCAGATCGAGCGCTTCGACGCGATCGACGAACTGCCGGCCGGCGTGCGCCGCGCCGGCTACGACCTGGCGACGGAACACGACCTGCGGCACTGGCTGCTGATCGCGGCGGTCAGCCTGGCGCTTGTCGAACTGATCGCCGCGATGGCGCTGCGGGGCCTGTTCCGGCCGCGCCGCGAGGCCGGGGCGGCGCTGTCCGGGCTGCTGGCCTTCGCGGTGTTCGCCGCGCTGTCGGCCGACGAGGCGCGGGCCCAGGCCGGAGGCGCGGCCGACGACCGCTTCGCGCTCGAGGCGCTGGAGGAAACCCGGCTCGCCTTCGTGGTGACCGGCGACAACCAGGTCGACGCGATGAGCCGGGCCGGCCTGATGGGGCTGAGCGAGATGCTGCACCTGCGCACCGCGATCGAGCCCGGCTCGCCGATGGGCGTGAATGTCGAGGTCGACGAACTGGCGCTGTTTCCGCTGCTCTACTGGCCGGTGGCCGAAAGCCAGCCGCGCCTGAGCGGCCGGGCGGTGGAGCGGATCGCACAATACATGCGTTCGGGCGGCGCCATCCTGTTCGACACCCAGGACGCGCCGTTGAGTTCGCTGCGCGGTTTCGGCGCCACGCCGGCGCAGCGCCGGCTGCGGGCGCTGCTCGGCCGCCTCGACGTGCCGCCGCTGGTGCCGGTGCCGGCCGATCACGTGCTCACCAAGGCCTTCTACCTGATGCAGTCCTTCCCGGGGCGCTACGACGAGGGCCGGCTGTGGGTCGAGCAGCGCGCCGGCGGGGTCAATGACGGCGTGGCCTCGCTGATGATCGGGGCCAACGACTGGTCGGCGGCCTGGGCGATCGACGGCAACGGCCGGCCGCTCGCGGCGATGCCCGGCGGTCCGGGCCAGCGCGAATGGGCCTACCGCTTCGGCGTCAACCTGGTGATGTATGCGTTGACCGGCAACTACAAGGCCGACCAGGTGCACGTGCCGGCGATCCTCGAACGGCTGGGCCAGTGAGATGATCGAGGCCACCGATATCGCCTTCGCGCCACTGCTGCCCTGGGCCGCGCTCTCGGTCATGGCCGCGCTGGCGGCGGCCCTGCTGACGCTGGGCTTCATCCGCCGGGCGCCGGGCACGGGGCTGCGGGCCCTGGCGCTGGCCGTGGCCTTCGCCACGCTGGCCAATCCCTCGCTGATCCGCGAGCGCCGTGAACCGCTGAACGATGTCGCGGTGATCGTCGTCGACCGTTCGCCGAGCCAGAATGTCGGCGATCGCCGCAACGTCACCGCGGACGCGCTGGAGGCGCTGACCCGCCGGCTCAACGAGGAAGAGGGCCTGGACGTGCGCGTGCAGATGGCCGCCGACGCGGATGCGCCCGGCGCCGGCACGCCGCTGGTGGCCGCGGCCCGGCGCGCGCTGGGCGACGTGCCGGCCGAGCGGCTGGCCGGCATCCTGATGCTGACCGACGGCCAGGTGCACGACGTGCCGGCGGACGGCGAGGCCCGGATCAAGGCGCCGGTGCATGCGCTGCTGACCGGCCGGCGCGGCGAACGCGACCGCCGGGTGCGGGTGCTGGAGGGGCCGGCCTACGGCATCGTCGACGAGGAACTGTCGCTCGTCGTCGAGGTGGCGGACGAACAGGCGGACGGCGAGCCGGTGGAGGTGGTGCTCTATCGCGACGGCCGCGAACTGGCGCGGCGCGCGGTGCGCATCGGCCAGCCGACCCGGCTGCCCTTCCGGCTCGGCCATGGCGGCGAGACCGTGCTGGAACTCGCGGTCGATCCGGTGCCGGGCGAACTGACCGAACTCAACAACCGCGCGGCGCATGTCGTGAACGGCGTGCGCGACCGGCTCCGGGTGCTGCTGGTCTCGGGCGAGCCGCATGCCGGCGAGCGGGTCTGGCGCAACATCCTGAAGTCCGATCCCTCGGTCGACCTGGTG
>JBGTSP010000294.1:0-5074 GCA_041940205.1 Alphaproteobacteria bacterium | reverse complement strand
CGGCCGTCGATGAGTCGCGTGTTCCAGCCGACATGATCGACATGCAGGTGCGTGCAGAGCACCACGTCGACCTCCTCGGGCTGCACGCCCGCGGCCGCGAGATCCGCCAGCCAGGTGGTGTTGAGATGATCGAACATCGGCCGTCCCGGACGCGGCTTGTCGTTGCCGACGCAGGTATCGACCAGGATGGTCTTGCGCGGCGTGCGCAGCACGTAGGACTGGATGGCGATGATGATCCGGTTGCTGCCGGGCTCGACGAAGCGCGGGAACAGCCAGTCGCGGTGCGCCGCCACCACCTCGGGATCGGCATCGGGCAGGAAGGTGTCGAGCGGCAGGAACGGCGCCTCGCTCTCCACCACCCGGATGATCTCGAATTCGCCCAGCTTCAGCATGACCGTCCCTCCCCGATACGCGCCCGGTTTCCGCCCGGGCGGCGCCAGTCTAGAGCGTCGCCGCGCGCTGCCAAGGTCAGCGGGGCACGGCGAGCCGCATCGGCCGGGCGGCGTCCGCGCTGTCCTCCAGCCGCCAGACCGCGTCCGCCAGGGCCAGCGGGTCGCCCGCCAGGCCCGCGAGCGCGAAGGCCTCGGCAAGTTTCTCCTCCAGCGCACCGTCGCTCAGCGGGCGCGACGGGGTTCCCCGGGCGATCGCGATCTCGCGCCGGAACTCCCGGCCCTGCCGGGTCGTCAGCCGCAGGGCGACCGAGGCGATGTCGCGGCCGTCCTCGTCGATGAAACGCACGGCCGGGCGCAGTCCGGTGGCCGCCGTCTGCCCGACCGCCTCGTCGGAAAACTCGGCGAGGCCGGCCCGGCCGCGCATCAGGGCAATGGCGATCGCGTGCTGGGCGCTGACCTGCGCCAGCCTCCCGTCGGCGACGTCGGGCCGGTCGGTGCGCTGGCGCAGCAGGGGATGGCCGCGCAGTTCCAGCTCGGCCACATCCGCGGCCCGCAGTCCGTCCTCGTGGTAGAGCGCGAGGCAGGCCTCGATCACCGGGTGCAGGACAATGCCCGCCGGATAGGGCTTGTAGCCCGTCGCCATGATCTGCCAGTCCGCGCCCAGGCCGTCCGTGATCGCCGCCGGCGCCGCGTCGCGGCCATAGAGGGCCAGGAAACCGCGATCGCCGCCCAGCGGGTCGTCCGCGCCGCTGCCGCCGCCGGCCGCCAGCAGCGCCGACGCCAGCCCGTTGCGCGCGGCGTTGCCGACGCCGAGGCTCTTCGAATCCGTTCCCAGCATCGCCACCATGCCGCTGGCCTGGGCGGCGGCGTGGCTGAAGGCGAGCACCAGGGCTTCCGCGTCGAGGCCGCGCAGGACACCGACGGCGCCGGCCGCGCCGAAGATCCCGCAGGTCGCGGTGATGTGCCAGCCGGCCGCGTAGTGTCCCGCGCCCAGCGCCAGCCCGATCCGGCATTCGGCTTCCACGCCCAGCAGGAAGGCCCGCAGCAGGTCCGCGCCGGACAGCGGGCCGCATTCCGCCAGGGCGAACAGCGGCGGCGCCACCGGGGCGGTGGGATGGATCACCGTCGGCAGATGGGTATCGTCGTAGTCGAAGATGTTGGCGGCGGCGGCGTTGGCGAAGGCCGCCATGCCCGGACCCGCCCGCGCCGCCAGCCCGGCGATCCGGCAGGGGCCCGCCGTCCCCTCCCCCGCCTCGAGCGCCAGGCTCGCGGCGATCACCGGGGCGCCGCTGCCGGCGATGGCGCAGGCCAGGTGGTTGAGCAGCGCGCGGCGTCCCTCGTGCCGCACGGTTTCGGGGATCGCCTCGAGAGGCGTCCCGGCGAGGAACCGGGCAAGGCGAAAGCTCGGATTGTCGCGATCCATGCCGGCAGGATAGCCCCGCGCGCTTGCCGCCGCGACGGTCACTGAATACCGTCGCGCCCTGACGGAAACCGGGGACATGGGGAGCGCGCAGGCCGATGGATCTGAAACTGGAGGGCAAGCGCTGCCTCGTGACCGGCGCCAGCCGCGGCATCGGCCGCGCCGCCGCCGTCGCGCTGGCGGCCGAGGGCGCCCGCGTGGCGATCGTTGCCCGGCGACAGGGCCTGCTGGAGGAACTGGCGGCGGAGATCGTGGCGGCCGGCCGAACCACCCCGGAGGTGATCGTCGCGGACCTGACGGCCGCCGACGGTCCCGCGGAGGTGCACCGGCGGGTCGATGCGGCGCTGGGCGGCCTCGACGTGCTGGTCAACAATGCCGGCGGTTCGCGGCCGGTGGACTGGGATGCGCCGGAAGACGCCTGGCAGGAAGGCATGCGGCTCAACTTCGAGAGCGTGCGACAGCTCACAACCCTGTTCGTGCCGGGCATGCAGGCGCAGCGCTGGGGCCGGATCATCAACGTCACCGGCGCCAACGAGCCGCCGGGCGTGAACATCGCCTCGATCGCCAAGGCGGCGCTGCACAACTGGGCCAAGGGCCTCTCGCGGGTGCTGGCCGCCGACGGCATCACCGTGAACTGCCTGCCGCCGGGGCGGATCAACAGCGAGCAGATCCTCGAGCGGCTGCACCCGACCGAGGAAAACCGCGCGGCCTACATCGCCCAGAACATTCCGGCGGGCTATTTCGGCGAGCCGGAGGACATGGCCTGTCTGATCGCCTTCCTGGCCTCGCCACTGGCCCGCTACATCACCGGCGAGATCATCCACGTGGACGGCGGTTCGCACCGTTTCGCGGGCTGAGGCCGCGCGCATCCGCACTGGCCCGCGGTATCAGCCGCGCCAGTCCCGGATGATCGTCGTGTAGATCGCCGTCGCCTGCCGTACCGCGTCCACGGCGACGCTCTCGTCCGGCTGGCCGCTCATCCCCAGGTCGCCGGGACCGAGGATGGCGAAGGGCACGTTGAGACCGTCGAGCAGGATGGCGGCGTCGCTGTAATAGGAAACGCCGCGGATCGCCGGTGTCCGCCCGGTCTCGGTCGCCACCGCCGCCGCGCATCGGCGCACGAACGTGCTGTCGGGATCGGTCTCGACCGCCGGCTTGAAATCGCTCGATGCGACCTCGACGCCCTCGGGCGCCCGCGCCGCGATCCGCCCGACAACCTCCCCGGGGTCCACGCCGGGTCCGAAACGCAGGTCGAGCTCGGCCCGGCACAGGTCCGGCGTCAGGTTGACGGCATCGCCTCCCTCGATGCGCCCGACGCTGAGGCTGGGTCCGCTCAGCAGGGGATGGGCCGGCGCCTGCAGGTCGAATTCGCGCAGGTCGGCGAGAAATCCCAGCATGAGATCGATCGCGTTGATCCCGGGGTCGCCCGAGACATGCCCGGCCCGGCCGTGCGCCGTGACCGCGAGCCAGAGCGCCGCCTTCTCGGCGACGATGATGTCGAGCGAGCTGGGCTCGCCGCACAGGAAGGCGCCGATCTCGGCCTGGAAGCCCTGCGCCACGAGTCGCCGGGCCCCCAGCCCGTTGGCGCTCTCGCCTGCCGTGAAGGCCAGGATGACATCGCCCGCCGGCGGCCGGCCGGTCGCCGCGAGGCGCGCCGCGGCGGCGACGAAGGCGGCGAGCGCGCTTTTCATGTCGGCCGCGCCACGCCCGCGGACGCGGCCGTCGACGAGGTCTCCCGCGAACGGATCGAACGACCACGGCCCGTTGCCCGCCGGCATGGTGTCGAGATGGGCCGAAAGCACCAGCGGCGGCCGCAGCCCCTCCCCGGGCAGGCGGCCGATCACGTTCGCCCGACCCGGCTCGAACTCGTCCAGGCTCGCGGAGATGCCGCAATCGCGAAGCGCGGCATGCACGATCCGCGCGACCGCCAGCTCGCCGCCGGGCGGATCGCAGCTCGGCTCCGCGATCAGGCGGCGGAGCAGCGGAACCGGATCGCTGGCCTCGTTGCCGTCCATGCTGCCTGCCCTCCCGCTGTCGCAGATCCCGCGCCGACGCTCCGACATCGCGGACCGGGTTGCAAGCCGGATACCCGCCGACGCGGCATCAGGGCGCCCAGTGGACCGTCGCGCCTTCCAGCAGGACCAGCACGGGCGCCCGTGCGGGATCGCCGATCGCGATCGCGCCTTCCAGCGCTTCCAACTTGTCCTCTCCGGCGATCAACAGATGCCGTTCGCCCGCCGCGCGCAGCACGGACGCGGCCAGGCTCACCCGGTCCTCGCCCGCGGCCGGCGCCCGGACCGCCACCAGGGCGGGCGCGTCCGGCGCCAGCGCCGCGGCCAGGTCCGGCGAATCCGGAAACAGGGAGGCCGTGTGCATGTCGCTCCCCATGCCGGTGACGACGATGTCGAGCGGCAGCATTGCCGCCAGCGCCGCCGCCTCCCCGGCGCCGCTGGCGCCGTCCGCCGGATCGCACAGCGCAACGAGCCGGGCGTCCCGCGCGGGGCCGCCGCCCAGGGTCTCGCGCAGCAGGCGCAGGTTCGATCGCGGCGACGTCGCCGGCACGCATCTCTCGTCGGTCGGACAGAGGGATACCGACGCCCAGGGCAGGGTCTCGGTGGCGAGCCGGGCCAGCATCGCCGCCGGGGTGGCGCCGCCGGGCAGCGCGAGACGGGCTTCCCCGCGTGTCGCGATCAACGCGCCGAGGCGTCGCGCCAGCAGGGCGGCCAGTGCGCCGGCCTGTTCTTCGCGCGTGGCGTAGCGCGCGATCGCGTGTCTCAAAGGGCGATGTCCCGCCAGCGCCGGCCGTCGCGGTGCATCAGCATCAGCGCGTCGTCCGGCCCCGAGGAGCCCGGCTCGTAGGCCAGCGGGCGGTCGCCGCGCTCGCTCCAGGCCGACACGACGGGATCGATCCAGGCCCAGGCGGCCTCGACCTCGTCGCTGCGCATGAACAGGGTCTGGTCGCCCCGCACCACGTCCATCACCAGGCGTTCGTAGGCGTCGGGCATGCGCAGGCCGGTATTCTCCAGCCTGTCCGCGAAGGTCATGTCGAGGTCGGCCGGCGCCAGGCGCAGGCCGCCGGGACCGGGATCCTTGATCGTCATCCCCAGCGTGATGCCCTCGTCGGGCTGCAGGCGCAACGCCAGGACGTTCGGGCCGATACGGCCGCTGGCTTCGGGGAAGATCGCGTGCGGCGCCGGCTTGAACACCACCGCGACTTCCGAGATCCGGCTGCGCAGCCGCTTGCCGGTGCGCAGGTAGAACG
>JBGTSP010000293.1:0-5082 GCA_041940205.1 Alphaproteobacteria bacterium | reverse complement strand
TGCGATAAGAGCAAAGTGAATGTAAAAATGATGATATAATATATTTTACTATTTTGTTTCATTACACCTTAATGCGGAGAGGGGGAGATTCGAACTCCCGATGGACTTTCATCCATACACGCGTTCCAGGCGTGCGCCTTAAGCCACTCGGCCATCCCTCCGTCGGGGTGCGGGTATAGCGAAGGCGGCGGGGCGCCGCAATCTCCCGCGCGGGTCGCCGGCTGCAGTGCGGCGTCTGCTTTTACGAGGCGGCGAGAACCCGGAACTGGCGCTGCTTCTTCTCGAAGGCCCGGGTCGAGGGGGCAAGCCGGCGCGCGCGCTCCAGGCTGTCGGCCGAGGCCTCGTCCTCGCCCAGCTCCGCGAGCGCGATGGCGCGATGGAAATGGGCGTACCAGGCCCGGTCGTCCTTCTCGAGGATCTTCTCGAAGGCGACGAGCGCGCTGTCCGGCCGGCCGCCGAGCAGATAGGCGAGACCCAGGCTGTCGCGCGCGACCGGATTGCCGCCATCGCGCTCGAGCGCCGCGAGACAGTCGGCGATCGCCCGGACCGGCTGGCCGCCGACCGCAAGGGCCCGGCAGCGCGCCGTCAGCAGGCCGGCATGCCCGGGCTGCAGCGCCAGCGCCCGGCTGAAATCCCGGACGGCGGCCCGGTAGGCGCCGCGGCGATAGTGCACGTCGCCGCGGTTCGACAGCGCGCGGACCTGCGCCTTGCGGGACAGCTCGGGCAGCCGCAGCAGACGGTTGTAGTCGGCGAGCGCCTGCGGGTAGCGGCCGAGCTGCTTGAAGACATGGCCCCGGCACTTGTAGGCGTTGGCCAGACCGGGCGTGATCGCCAGCGCGGCATTCGCGGATTCGACCGCAGCGGCGCCGTCGCGGGACTGCCAGTGAAGCCAGCACTTCTCGCTGAGCACCCAGGCCCGCTCCCTCGTGTTGCGCTGGCCGGCGGCCCGCAGGGCGCGTTCGAAGTCGAGGCGGGCGAGGCCCGTCTTGCCCGCCCGCAGCGAGGCGCTGCCGCGCAGGGCCCGCGAGCGCACGACCGCCCGGGGGCTCGAGACCCGATCGGTGATCACCTGCTCGAAGACCTGTTCGGCCACGCCGTAGCTGCCCGCCTTCAGGGCATCGACGCCGCTCTTCAGCGTCCTGCGCGTGTCGGCGCCCGCCGCCAGGGCGGTCGAGACCGCCAGCAGGAACGCAGAACCGGCCAGAAGAAGACGGGGCATCGCAGGGCTCCGAACGTTGATATATCAACTTTATAAGCGCGATAAATATAAAATACAAGATAATTTTTCCCGTTATTTCCTTCAGGTACTGCCTGCGAGGCCAGAAAACCGCGGAAAACGCGGATCCGCTCCGCCCTGCCGGCGAAGCGGTCCTGTCGTCGCGGCGGTCGGGACGCGTGAGCCGGTCAGTCTTCCAGGGCGTCGTAGACCACGATCTCGCGCCGCGAGAAACGCCATTCCTCCGCGCGGCGGGTCAGCCGGTCGCGATAGAGGCCGCGCAGTCGTACCGGCGTGCCGCCGCGTTTCAGGCTGCCGTCGGCGTCGAAATAGGTCTCCGCTTCCGCCTCGTCGCCCTTCAGCCGGATCGCCGGGGAATAGATCAGGTGGCGCAGGTCCTGCACCGGGTCCCGCATGCGGACGATCCAGGTCTCGTACGTCACCCGGATGGCCTCGCGGCCGCGGTGCAGCCCCTCGAAGACGAGGGTCGCATCGTCCCAGAAGAACCCGGTGATGGTCGCGGCATCGGCGCGGTCGACGGTGTGGCAGTACCGCGCGATATGATTGCGGATCAGGTCGTAGTCGGAAACGCTCATGCTCTCACTCCGGAGGCCACCGCGGGCCGAACCCGCCGGCAGATTATCCCGGCGGGCCCGGAGCGGGGAGAGGGCATCCGCGGCCGGGCCGACATGCCGACACGACGGTGTGCCGGCTGTCGGCTATGATGCTAATACAAATGCTTTAGTCGCGACCGCCCCGGTCGCGTGGAGGGACGAGAGAGCATGAACGCGATGGCGCAGCAGGCCGGGCCAGGCACCGGCGAGACCCCCCATGTCGATGTGCTGATCGTCGGCGCCGGGATTTCGGGCATCGGCGCGGCCTATCATCTCAAGACCCTTTGCCCGGACCGCAGCTTCGCCCTGCTGGAGAACCAGGACACGTTCGGGGGCACCTGGTCGACCCACACCTATCCGGGCATCCGCTCGGACAGCGACCTGTTCACCTTCGGCTACGGCTGGAAGCCCTGGTCCGGACCGCCCATCGCCACCGCCGACGAAATCCTGAAATATCTCGACGAGGTGCTCGACGAGCACGACCTGCGCCGGCACATCCGCTTCGGACACCGGGTCGAGGCGGCCGCCTGGGACAGCCGCCGGGCGCTCTGGACCCTCACCGTGCGCGAGCGCGCGAGCGACCGCGTTCGGACCTTCACCGCCAACTTCCTGTGGATGTGCCAGGGCTATTACCGGCACGAGGAAGGCTACCTGCCGGACTTTCCGGGCATGGACCGCTTCGCCGGCCGGATCGTGCATCCCCAGACCTGGCCCGAGGATCTCGACTACCGGGACAGGAAGGTCGTGGTGATCGGATCGGGGGCGACGGCGGCGACGCTGATCCCGGCGATGGCGCCGGACTGCGCGCACATCACCATGCTGCAGCGCTCGCCGACCTATTTCTTCGCCGCGCCCAACCGCAACGATGTCGCCAACATGCTGCGCGGCCTGAAGGTGCCGGAAGCCTGGGTGCACGAGATCGCCCGGCGCAAGGTGCTTTCCGACCAGAAGACGATCACCCGGCGCTCGTTCGAGGAGCCCGAGGCGCTGAAGCGCGAACTGCTGGCCGGCGCCCGGGCCTATCTGGGCGACAGCACCGACATCGAGACCCATTTCAATCCGGACTACCGGCCCTGGCGCCAGCGCCTCGCGCTGGTCCCCGACGGCGACCTGTTCCGGGCGATCCGTTCGGGCAAGGCTTCGGTGGTGACCGACCGGATCGAGAGCTTCACCGAGACCGGAATCCGGCTCGCCTCCGGCGATCACCTGGAGGCGGACATCATCGTCTCCGCCACCGGTTTCCACATGGCGGTGATGGGCGACATTCCCTTCACCGTGGACGGCGAGACGGTGGACTTCTCCCAGACCTTCGGCCATCGCGGCATCCTGTTCACAGGCGTGCCCAACATGGCCTGGGTGTTCGGCTACCTGCGCACGAGCTGGACCATGCGCGCCGACCTGGTGGCCGGGTTCGTCTGCCGCCTGCTGAACCACATGCGCGAGAAGGGCGTCGATACCGTCACCGCGACGCTGCGCGAGGAGGATCGCGACATGCCGGCCCTGCCGCTGGTCGACGCCGAGAACTTCAACGCCGGCTACCTGATGCGCGGCCTGCCGCGCATGCCGCGGCAAGGCGATCGCGCGCCCTGGATCTTCAGCCAGGACTACTACACCGAGAAGGACGAGATCCCCGCCGCCGATCTCGAGGACGGCAGCCTGGTCTACCGCCGCGCGGTGGCGGCCCAGGCCGCGGAGTGACGCGGTCGGCGCGCGCGGTACCGGAGTGACGTTCGGACCGGGCGCGGGTCCTGGCCCCGAAATCCGTACGACGGGCCGGCAAGCCGCAAGGACCCGACGGGGTGAAGACCGTCGTCAGGCCGCCGCCTGCTCCTCCAGCGTGTTGCACCGGCCCTGGACCCGGGTCTGGCGCATGTAGCGGCGATAGCGGTCGGCATCGTAGCCGGCGCCGCGATGCAGCAGACAGCGATTGTCCCAGATCACCAGGTCGCCGGGCTGCCAGGCATGGCTCAGCACATGCTCGGGCGCCGTCGTCTCCGCCAGCAGGTCGTCCAGCAGGGCGCGGCTTTCGGCCTCGCTCCAGCCGACGATCTCGCGGGCGTGCGAGCCGAGATAGAGGTTGCGCCGGCCATGCGCGGGGTTGGTCCGCACCAGGCGCTGGCGCACCGGCGGCAGCGAGGCGGCGTGCGAGGGCGTGACCGCGTCGGGGCCGACCTTGGAGCGCGAGAAGACATAGTCGTGCACCACCTCGAGCGGCGAAAGGCGCGCCTGTTCGGCCTCCGGCAAGCGTTCAAAGGACGCGCGGGCGCTGGCGAACAGGGTCTCGCCGCCCTCGTCGGGCACTTCGTAGACGCACATGATCGAGACGAAACTCGGCACCGCGCGAAACGAGGAATCCGAGTGCCACATGTTGTTGCCGGTCTGGAAACGGGTGTGCCGGTCGGCATTGCCGCGCGTCGTGCCGTCGGCCTGGACGTTGCCGATGGTGCCGAAATAGTTGACCTCGCCGCGCTGGCCCAGCGCCACGTGGTTGGGTTCCGGTTCGCCCAACAGCCGGGTGAAGGCGAGCTGGGCATCGTCGTCGAAAGGCTGGTCGGGAAAGCAGAGGAAGGAATGCGCGTCGATCGCGTGCCGGATCGCGGCCAGCGTGTCCCCGTCCAGATCGCCGCGCAGGTCGACGCCGGTGATGCGCGCGCCGAACTCCGGATGCAGCGCTTCGATCTTCAGGCCGCTCATGGCGCGTCTCCCTCCCTCGCAAGGCGCCATTCAAGCACCAACGCGGGCGCACTCCAACCGCCGATTGGCTCCCGGCGGGCGATGCGAATTGGCGCTGTCCCCAAAACGCTCCCTGCCTGTATGGAAGGGCACGCGCAAGGAGATCCGCCATGACCTGGCCCGCCCCCACTAGTCTCGACGCCGGACCGGCCCGCCTGGAGCCGCTGCAGCCCGACCATCACGACGACCTGGTGGAGGCCGTGCGCGACGGCGAGCTGTGGAACCTCTGGTACACTAGCGTCCCCACCGATGAGGGCATGGCGAAGGAGATCGAGCGGCGGCTTTCGCTGCAGGCCGCGGGCAGTATGCTGCCCTTCGCGGTGATCGAGACGGCAAGCAGCCAGGCCGTCGGCATGACGACCTACATGAACATCGACGCCGCCAACCGCCGCCTCGAGATCGGCTCGACCTGGTACCGCAAACGCGTCCAGCGCAGCCCGATCAACACCGCCTGCAAGCGGGCCCTGCTGGCGCATGCCTTCGAGGAGCTCGGGTGCATCGCCGTCGAGTTCCGCACGC
>JBGTSP010000292.1:0-5129 GCA_041940205.1 Alphaproteobacteria bacterium | reverse complement strand
GCCGCCTCTCATGTTCTGCCCGATACCCATATCGCCGGGGGGATCCTGCCGTGTGCGCAGATCGGAGACATCGCTGCGGCAGCGGGTATTCCGTGCATCATGCACTGCGGGCACGATCTGGGTCCCAAAACGGCCGCCATGCTGCACATCGCCGCCTCCAATCCCGGGTACACGCTGGCAAATGACAGCACCTACTACGGACTCGTCGACGACGTCACGTGCGAGCCGTTTGAAATCACCAATGGTCGGATCGCCGTGCCCGATCGTCCCGGCCTCGGCGCCGACTGCGACCCGGAACGATGCCCGAGCCCGCCGATCTCTCCCGCAGGGTTCGTCTGATCTGCGTTCGTCGGTAGCGCGATTCGCCGTGACGAGTCCAGACCGCAGGCCGGCGCATTTGGGCTAGACTGGGAAAACCGCCATTTGAGGAGCTGTCACATGAACGCCCTGCTGGTCGACCAGATGGCCATGTATTCCGCCTATCACCGCGATGCCCGGAATCGGGCGACGCATTTCCTGGGCGTGCCGGCCATCGCCTTCTCGATCCTCATCCCCATGGCCTGGGTGCGACTGGACGTCGGCAATGTCTCGCTGTCGCTGGCGATGGCGTTCACCCTCGCGGTTCTCGTCTTCTACCTCTGGATGGACCGGGCGCTGGCCTTTGCCACCACGGCCGTCTACCTGCCGATCCTGCTGGTGGCCGAATGGGTGGGCGCGCAGTCGCTTGCGTTCGGCGGCATCGTCTTCGCGGTGTTCTTCATCGGCGGCTGGATCGTCCAGCTGATCGGTCACGCCTTCGAGGGCCGCAAGCCGGCCTTGCTCGACAACCTGGCGCAGATCTTCATCGCCCCGGTCTTCCTGACCGCCGAGGTGCTGATCGCGGTGGGTCTGAAACACGACCTGCACGCCGCGGTGGAGGCCCGCATGCCGGCCTATCTTCCCGCGGCGCCCGATAACGGGGGCGCCGGCGTCAGCGCAGCATGAACTGGAACTGTTCGCGCACGGCCTGCCAGATGCCCAGCGACATGTCGGGGATCAGGTCGATGCCCAGCAGCGACTTGAGAAGATAGAGCAGGCCGAGCACCGACGTGCCGATGAAGCCCACGAACACCACCATCATCACCAGGTTGGCCAGCGTGCCGACCGGGTGGGCGCTGCGGTCGCGCCGCCGGCGCGCCCGGTTGCGTCGTTCCGGGCCGAGCAGCAGGACCATGTAGAAGCGGGTCAGGAACCAGAAGGAAAGCCGCAGGTCGACACTGTGGCCGCGGCCCTCGGTATGGACGAAGGCCCGCTTGATCGCCCGCAACTGCTCCTCGCTGAAACTCAGCGCGACGTCCTCGGGAATGCGGGAGAAAAAGCGTTCGAGGAAGGGATCGAACTTGGCTCGGCTGTAGGTGGCCATGGGGCGTCCTCTTCGCGGCAGGCGGCGCGCGGATCGGTCTTACGACGGTGGAATGATAGCCCGGTTAATGCCGCCGCTCACCCGGCGCCGTCATCCGCGCCGCCTTCGGGCCCCGCCGCGTGCCGATCGCGCAGCACCCGCTTGAGGATCTTGCCGGAGGGGTTGCGCGGCAGTTCGGGCAGGAAAAGCACCCGCCGCGGTCGCTTGAAGGCCGCCAGGCGGTCTTCGAGGGCCGCCCGCACCGCGTCCTCGGTCAGCGTCATGCCGGCCCGCGGCACGATCGCGGCGGCGACCGCCTCGCCCCACTTCGGATCCGGCGTCGCGAACACGGCGACCTCGGCGACCGCCGGCAGGCGGGCGATTTCCTCCTCGATCTCCTTGGGGAAGATGTTGACGCCGCCGGAGATGATCATGTCCTTATTGCGGTCGACCACGAAGATGTAGCCCTCGGCGTCGCGCCGCGCGAGGTCGCCGGTATGCAGCCAGCCTCCTCGCAGGGCTTCCGCCGTGGCGTCCGGCCGACGCCAGTAGCCCCCCATCACGTTGGCGCCCCGCACCACGACCTCGCCGATCTCGTCGTCCGCGGTCTCCGCGCCGTCCTCGCCGACCACCCGGACCTCGACCCCGGGCAGGGGCCGGCCCGTCGCGCCGGCATGCGCCGCGTGCTCGCCGCGCGGCAGCGACAGGGCGTGCGAGGTGGTCTCGGTCAGGCCGTAGGCCTGGGTCATCGCCTCGCCGAACCCGGCGACGGCCTCGGCGAGACGCCGCCCGGTGATCGGCGCGGCGCCGTAGACCACGGTTTCGACCGATCGCGTGTCGGTTTCGGCAAATCGCGGATGATCGAGAATCTCGTACAGCATGGTCGGCACCACGAACAGGAAGTTGACCCTTTCGCGGGCGATCAGGTCCAGCACGGTGCCGGGATCGAACTGCGGCACCAGCACGGTGGTGGCGCCGATCGCCACGTGCATCCAGGTGTGCTGGGCGGCGGCATGGTAGAGCGGCGAGATCTGCAGGTTGACGTTGCCCGGGTCCATCGTCCGGCCGTCGGCGCGATGGCTCGCCAGCACGTTGGCGATATCGGCGAGATAGTTCGCGTGGCTGATCTGCACGCCCTTGGGCAGCGAGGTGGTGCCGCTGGTGTACATCAGGGTGGCGATATCCGCCGGCCGGGGCGCCGGCAGCGCCAGGCCGTCGCCGCCGCTTTCGAGAAAGCCCTCGTAGGCGGCCGCGATCTCCGGCGTTTCCTCGGGTGCCGCGCCGGGCAGGGCCACCACCTGCCGCAGGCTCGCCACCAGCGGGCGCAGGGCCTCGGCGTGGGCCTGCCAGGCCGGTCCGGCGAACAGCACCACCGGCTCGGCGTCGTTCAGCAGGGCGGCATGCTCGGCCACGGTGAGGCGATAGTTGACCGGCACCAGGATCGCGCCGGCGGTCAGTACCGCGTAGTAGACCTCGACGAAGGCGATGGCGTTGCCACTGAGCAGCGCCACCCGGTCGCCGGGGCGGACGCCGGCCGCGGCCAGGGCGCCGGCCAGCCGCCGCACCCGCTGGCGCAGCCGGCCATAGGTGATCCGCCGGCCCGCGCAGACGAGGGCGGTGTGCGCCTCGTCGATCGCCGGATTGTCGAACAGCGCCTCGCGTACCGTCTGCATCGGCCTCTCGTCCCTGTTATGCTTCGCGTTTTCCGCTCCGGGCGGAGGTTACGTGCGAGAAGGCCGTGAAGGGAGCGTTTATCGAAACCCTGCCCTGGCCCACGGTGTCCCGGCGTCTGGCGGAGGGCGCCGTGGTGCTGGTGCCGATCGGCGCGGCGGCCAAGGAGCACGGCCACCACCTGCCCATGGGCACCGACGCGATGCAGGCGCGGGCCCTGGCCGAACGGGTTGCCGAGCGGTTGCCGGTGCTGGTCGCGCCGGTGATCGGCTTCGGCTACTACCCGGTGTTCGCGGGCTATCCGGGCTCGCAGCATCTGCGGGCGGAGACCTTCGTCGCGCTTCTGGATGACCTGCTGGGCGGCCTGATCGCCCAGGGCGCGCGGCGGATCGCGCTTCTCAACACCGGCGTGTCGACCGAGGGGCCGATCACGATCGCCACCGACCGCCTCTACGCGCGCACCGGCGTGCGCATCCTCACCGCCGACATCCGCGCGCTGGGGCGCGGTGCGGACGAGGCCATGAAACAGCGGGCCGGCGGCCATGCCGACGAGCGCGAAACCTCGGTGATGCTGGCGCTGCGGCCCGATCTCGTGGACATGAGCGCGGCGCGCGAGGATTACGGCGACACGTTCGAGCGGACGCAGACGGTGTTCCGTCGGCCGCTGCGGTTCTCCGAGGCGCCCGGATCGGGACCGGACTACAGCGCCACCGGCGCCTTCGGCGATCCGAGCCTGGCCGATGCGGAGAAGGGCAGGCGGGTGCTGCAGGCGATGGTGGACGATCTCGTCGAGGGCCTGCGCGCGGAGTTTCCCGACAGCCTGGAGTGACCGCCGTCCGGGCGGGCCGTCGCGCTCAGGATCGCAGCGCGGTGAGCAGCCGTTCGCGTCGCTCTGCGGACAGCAGGACCGTGCTTGCGAGCAGCGACGACAGGGCCTGACGGTCGCCGCAGCGGCCCGCCGCGTGTCGCGCCTCGGCCAGCGCCGACCGGCGTTCGGTCAGCGCGTTGAACTGGGCGTCGCAGGCGGGGATCGGCGGCGGATACGCCCGGATCTCGTCCTGCAGGGCGCGGCGTTCGGCGTCCAGCAGGGCGAGGAAGCGATCCCGCACCGCGTCCAGCGCCGGATCGGCTCCGGGCGAACGGGGGAGGGAAGCGGCGCGCGTCATCAGACCTCCAGGCCGAACTCGCGCACCTTGCGATACAGCGTCGAGCGGCCGATCCCCAGGCGGCGGGCGACCTCGGACATCTGTCCCTTGTAGTGGTCGATCGCCGCGCGGATCATCTCTTCCTCGATCTCCGCCAGCGGCCGGATCTCGCCGTCGCCGCCATAGGGCGACAGGCCGCCATTGCCACCGTTGCCGTCGCCGCCGGCCGCCGGCGCGGCGATCGCCGCCTGCGCGGACGGCGCGGGCAACGCCGCGGGCGTTTCCGGCGCGGACAGCGTGTTCATGCCCATCGAGGCGGCGATCTGCGGAAAGTCCTCCGGCCGCAGGGAATCGCCGTCGCAGAGCACGACCGCGCGAAACACCGCATTCTCGAGCTGGCGGACGTTGCCGGTCCATTCGTAGCCCTGCAGCATCGCCATCGCGTCCGCCGTCACGCCCCGCAGCGTGCGGCCCTCGGAGGCCGCGATCGAGGCGCAGAAATGTTCGACCAGGGGACCGATGTCCTCCTGCCGCTCGCGCAGCGGCGGGATCACCAGCGGGAAGACGTTCAGCCGGTAGTAGAGGTCCTCGCGAAAGCTGCCCTGGGCGACCATGTCCTGCAGATCGCGGTTGGTCGCCGAGATCAGCCGGATGTCGACCTTGACCGGTTTCTTGGCGCCGATCGGATCGACCTCGCCCTCCCGCCCCGACCCGCGACAGGCCGCCCCGCGCACCGCGATGGTGGAACGGAAAACGCGAGAAACCGAGATCTTAGTGTCCGTCAATTTGGACGGCACCGGTGTCTACGATGTGGACACCGGCATTGGCTTTCTCGACCATATGTTGGAAAGTTTTTCCAAGCATTCCGCCATCGACCTGAAAGTGCGGGCGCAAGGTGATCTGCACATCGATTTCCACCACACCACCGAAGA
>JBGTSP010000291.1:0-5136 GCA_041940205.1 Alphaproteobacteria bacterium | reverse complement strand
AACCAATCTTCAATACACCAATTTGCATCGATTCCTATCATTGCATCAGCCAAACGCTGCACAGCCTCTGGGAGGTCGGTGAAGCGGGGTTTTACATCGTTCCCTTCCGAACTATTGTCGTCTCTCACGAACTTCATACCTACTGGTGACGGTGTAAGAACCCTGCCCTAATGGAGGCACCTATACTTCCATTGGACACACACATTCAATAGGCCAGAAACGAGGTTTTTTTGATTCCATAGGAAGCAGACCCCAGCATCCGCCCGGAGAGAGGAATGAAGTATCCGCACGACGGGCGCATTCATGTAGGGGTTTTCAGTCGAGGCAGCATGGTCGACTACCGTATTACCATTCTCCCCGGCGACGGAACCGGCAGGGAGGTCATGACCGAAGCAGCGCGAATCCTCGACGCGATTTCGGAAAGCACAAATCTTGGATTTGAGCAAACCGTTATTCAATGTGGCGGACAACATTTTCTTCAGACTGGAGATGTTTGGCCCGAGGGTTCATATGCAGTATGTCGCGATGAATCCGATGCTATTCTACTCGGTGCAATCGGTTGGCCTGGTGCGAAACTAGAGAATGGTGACATGGCCGGGGGTGAAGTGATTCTTGGCCTGCGTTCAGGTCTAGACCTCTATGCAAATGTCCGGCCGATAAAACTGTATGAGGGAGTGAAGCACAAGATTCACGGTAATTTTTCTCAGCAGTGGGCTCCCGATAAGGTAGATTTAGTCGTACTGAGGGAGAATACCGAAGGATTGTATCACAGCCTCCTCTATCGTTCAGCCGCCACAGCCCAGGGCCTTGGTGAATACGAACCCCCGGAGTTGGAATTTCCCGGGCTTCATGGTGAGGTGGCATGGGACCCACGGCCGATTTCCAAATTCGGGAGTCATCGTCTCATTGAAGCTAGCTTCCGCCTGGCTGGGCGCCGAAATGGCAATCCAGACGGTGAGACTGTGGTTCACTGCGTAGACAAGAGCAACGTGACCCGAGGGTGCCAACTATTTCGCAAGACCTTTGATGAAGTCGCCTTAACCCATCCCGAAATCAAAGCCGAGCACGCTTACATCGATGCCTTCACAATGTGGATGGTGCGAAATCCCGAGTGGTTCGATGTAGTTGTCACGACGAATATGTTCGGCGATATCGCTACTGATCTCGGCAGTGTGCTACAGGGTGGCATGGGTATGGCTGCCAGCGCCAATGTTGGCGATGAGCACGGGATGTTCGAGCCGGTACACGGCTCCGCCCCGGATATCGCCGGCCAGGGCATCGCCAACCCGGTCGGCCAGATCTGGACCGCGGCGATGATACTGGAGCATCTGGGCGAGACGGCGGCGGCGGCGGCCATCGTCACGGCGGTGGAGACGGTGCTGGCCGAACAGAAACTGCGCACCCGCGACCTCGGCGGCCCGGCCGACACCGAGACCTGCGGCGCGGCCATCGCCGAGGCCATCGCCGGCCCCTGAGCCCGGCCCACACCGCTCGGATCAGGCGGGCGTGAAGCGGTTGATCCGCCCGTCGGCGGCCACGCGGCCGCGCGCACCGAGAAAGTCCTCCCGGGTCATCGCCGCCAGCAGGTCGGGATCGGCCGGCGTGTTGGCGAGAAAACGCGGGGCCATCGGATCGCCGCCGTCGCCCAGCCGGCCGTAGAGGATGCCGGCCTCGGGTTGACCCTCGCGGCCGTAGGCCACGGTGTAGGTCTCGATCACGCCGGCGCCGTCCGGCGCCTCGACGAAGGCCGGCCGGGGCCGGGCGTCGAGACCGGCCTGGTAGCGGGCCGGGTCCTCGCGCCGCCACCGACCCTCGAGCGGCCGGTGCGAATAGATTCCCGCCGCGTGCTTGGTCAGGTAGCCGCCATTGGCGGTGACCATGCCGAAACGGCCGGGCTCGGCCCGCAGGCGTTCGGCCATGCGGGCGATCGCGCTCATCACGTAATTGTTGCCGGCCCCGCCATGGTAGGGCAGGCCGCCGGTGACGGTGAGCGGGCGCGGATCGTCCGCCGCCAGGCCCAGCTCGTCCCGGGCGATGGCGACGGCGGAGGGAAAGCAGGAATAGAGGTCGAACAGGTCGATCTCCTCCAGCGACCGCCCGGCCATGGCGAGCGCGCGTTCGCCCATCACCCGGATCGCCGGGCAGGCGTGGAAGGCCTCGCGTTCCGACATCGCGAGCGGCTCCTGCGTGTCCGCGCAGCCGTGCAGGAACAGCCAGCGGGCCGGATCGATGCCCCGGCGACGGGCCTCGCCCACCGAGGTGAGGAGCAGCGCCGCCGACTGGTCGACATGGTTCATGGCGTTCATGAACTTGGTGTAGGGCCAGCCGACATAGCGGTTGCCGGGCCCGGCGGTGGCGATTTCCCGGGCGCTGCGGCGGGTCGGGAACCAGGCCCCCGGGGTTTCGGCGGCGACCGCGGCAAAGCGGGCGAACAGTTCGCCCATGGCCTGCTGATGCGCGTCGATCGTGTGGCCGTAATGGCCGCGCAGCGCGGTCTCGAACAGCGGATAGACCAGGGCCGCGAGCCAGACCCCGTGGCGTTGTTCGTGCGGCGTGCCCATCGGCTGATCGGCGATCAGCCAGTCGGGATCGCTGTCGGGCGGTTCCGACCAGTCGGGTCGCAGGCCCGCCTTCTTCAGCCGGCGGACGCTGTCCTTGGCCTCGGCGCCGGCCAGCAGCACGAACCGGGCCTCGCCGCGGGCGATCGTCTCGCAATAGCGGTTCACCAGATATTGCGGCCCGTTGCCGCCGTCCGGCAGCAGCCGGCCGCTTGCGTTCGCCGCGCCCAGCCGCCGGGCCAGCGCGAGGGGCGAATTGCGCGCGGATTCCCGGAAGCTCTTGACCACCGCCACGGTGTCGAGATCGGCCCAGCAGTCCGCCGCCAGGCCGGCGGCCTCGCGCGCCGCCTCGGCGGCCCGCTGCATCAGGCCGATCGGCCCCGGCAGGGCGTCCAGCGGGGTATCCCGGTCGGTGATCCGCCCGGTGCCGACGAGGATCGGCGTGCTGTCCTCGATCATGCGGCCTGCTCCACCACCGCGCGGGCCCAGCGGTAATTGTGCTTGCCGTTGGGATGGCGCTCGATCCGGGGCACGAAGATGAAGGCCTTGGGCAGCTTGTAGCGGGCGACATGACGTCCCGCCTCGGCCAGCAGGGCCTCCCTGTCGGCCTCCACGCCGGTGCGCAGGGCGACAATGGCGACGACCTCGCTGCCCCAGCGTTCGCTCGGCCGGCCCGCCACCACCACGTCCTCGACGGCGGGGTGGCTGAGCAGGGCCTGCTCGACCTCCTCGGCGAAGATCTTCTCGCCGCCGGAATTGATGGTCACGGAATCGCGGCCGAGATAGTCGAGTCCGCCGTCGGCCCGGTAGCGCACCCGGTCGCCGCCGACGACGTAGCGCACGCCGTCGAGGACCGGAAAGGTCGCCTCGGTCTTGGCCCGGTCGCCGAGAAAGCCGCGGGGCAGGAAGCCGCGGCGGGCGAGCCAGCCGATGTCCGGATCGCCGGGCGACAGCAGGCGGCGCGCATCGGCGCTGACCACCACCGAGAGGTCATCCAGCATGGCGAAATCGGCCTTGGCGCGGGGGGTGCCGGCGCGGGTGATGATCTCCGCCTGGGTGCCGGTCTCGGAGGAGCCCAGGGAATCGATGATGGCGACGCCGGGCACCGCCTCGTACAGGCCCTGCTTGACGCTCTCGCTCAGCACCGCGCCGGTGTTGATGAAATGCCGCAGCTTCGGCAGGCGGTAGCGGCCGCGCCGCAGGGCTTCCAGGATCGGCCGGCCGAAGGCGTCGCCGATCAGCAGGACCATGCGCACCCCGGCCGCCTCCGCGGTGGCGAGCACGTCGTCGGGATCGAAGTGCCGGGGGTCGGACTGGATCACCACCCGCGTGCCCTCGTGGAAGGCCCGGA
Organism: Alphaproteobacteria bacterium; assembly: GCA_041940205.1. Classification (GTDB taxonomy): domain Bacteria; phylum Pseudomonadota; class Alphaproteobacteria; genus JBGTSP01. The sequence continues at coordinate 1,227 of JBGTSP010000291.1, read as the reverse complement.
AGGCGGAATAGAGCCCGGCGCCGTGCATGAAGGGCGGCGTCGGCAGGACGCTGGCGCCGCTGAAGCGGACGGCGCGGTCGACCGCCTCCGCGATCGAGGCGATGGGCGTCCCGTCCGACTTCGCGCCGCCCATCTGCGCCACGTAGACGTCGCCCTGGCGCCACATCACGCCCTTGGGCATGCCGGTGGTGCCGCCGGTATAGAGCAGGAACAGGTCGTCCGGCGACGGCCGCACCGGCGGCGGCGCGTCGGAGGCGGCGGCCAGCGCGCTCTCGTAGTCGAGGGCGCCCGGCAGCAGCGGCGTCCCGGAGCCGTCGTCGACCTGGAGGAACAGCCGCAGGCGCGGCAGTTCGTGGCGGATCTCGGCGATCACCGGGGCGAACTCGCCATGGAAGATCACGGCCCGCGCGTCGGCGTCCTTCAGCAGGTAGACCAGTTCCTCGTGCACATAGCGGTAATTGACGTTGAGCGGCGCGGCCCGGGCCTTGAAGGCGCCCAGCATGGCCTCGAGATATTCGTTGCCGTTGTAAAGGTAGAGCGCGACATGGTCCTGCCCGGATTCCCAGTCGGCGAGGCCGTCGCGCTCGCGGCGGATGGTGATGTCGTGGGCCAGCAGGACATGCGCCAGCCGGCGGCTGCGCGCGGCCAGGTCCGCGAAGGTGAGGCCGCGATCGCCGAAGCGGATCGCCTCGTGCGCGGGCAGGGCGGCGGCCAGCGCCTCGTTCAGGTCGGCAAGACAGATCGACATGGCGGTTCCGGCAGGGTCAGTCGCGGGTGAAGTTCGCCAGCCGCTCGCTGGCGGCGGCGAAATCCTCCATGAACGCGTAGACCACGGAGCGTGTGCTCTGGGCGGTGTTCATCAGGCCCACGCCCTGGCCGACGAAATAGGAGGCCAACGCCTTCGCGCCCTGGTGGCCGCCCTCGGCGAGCTTGGTGATGCGGCCCATCGCCGGCTCGGTGACGATCGACTGCAGCGGCATCGGCAGCGGCGCGGGCGCGTCCTCGCTCTCCCAGGCGTCGGTCCAGGCGGAGCGCAACTGCCGCGAATACTTTCCCGTGCGGGCCTTGGAGCGCACGGTATCGCGCGAACTCGCGGCCAGCATCTTCTCCTTCACCACCGGCGAGGTCTCGGCCTCGGCAGTGGTCAGCCAGACCGAGCCGGTCCAGGCGCCGTGCGCGCCCATCGCCATTGCCGCCGCCATCTGGCGCCCGGTGACGATGCCGCCC
>JBGTSP010000290.1:0-5194 GCA_041940205.1 Alphaproteobacteria bacterium | reverse complement strand
GCCTTCGAGGGCGACAGCCGGGTCGAGTGGTTCGAGGGCAACTACGCGGCCTACGAGGAAGACCGCCGGCGTCGCCTGGGCGACGATGCCGACCAGCCCCACCGCATCCGCTACAAGCCGCTGTCGCGCGACTAGCGCGCGCGGGAGAAGCGCCGCGACTAGCGCGCGCGGGAGAAGCGCCGCGACTAGCGCGCGCGGGCGAAGCGCCGCGATTAGCGCGCGGGCGAAGCGCCGCGAGCGGCGCACGGTTGACGGTCCGTTTCGTGGTTGGTCCGGGCCCGCGCCGGGCCCGGCGAGGCCTGGCGGCTCAGCCGCTGGCGGCGAGCTTGCGCTCCAGTTCGTCGAGGAAATCGTCGAGCTGCCCGCCCTTGGCGGCGATCACGGACGAGAATTCCGAGCGCTGGGTGATCGACATGCTCACCCCCTCGATGATCACGTCGACGATCTTGTACCGGCCCTTGTGCGCCATCACCCGCCAGTCGACGGCGAGCTTCTCGCCGCTGCCCGGGCGCAGCACGAAGGTGCGCACCAGCACGCCGTTGCGGCCCTCGTCCCGACTGCCCTCGATCTCGAAGGTCTCGCCCTCGTAGTCACCGAGACGGCGGGCATAGGAAGAGACGACATAGCGCTCGAACAGGCCGAGGAAGCGGTCGCGCTGGGCGTCGTCGGCGCGTCGCCAGTACTTGCCCAGGGTGAAGCGGGCGATCGCGTCGAGCGCGAAACCCTCGCTCAGCAGCTTGCGGAATTCGGAAACCCGCTGTTCGGGCGTGAGTTCGCCCTTCTGCAGCATGGCGACGGCATCGCGCCCGAGGGTCTCGATGAAGCGCCGGGCGCCGTCCTCGTCGTTGCCCGTGGCCTGCGCCGCCGGGGCGACGGCGAACAGCACGAGCAGCAGCGGAGCGGCGCGCAGCAGCGACGGCAGGAACCGCATGACGGGCGTCAGTCGCGGGGCGTACGGGCCGGCTTGCGTTCGGGCTCGTCGTCCTCGTCCAGCAGGGAGATCCGCGGCACGTCCGCCGTCTCGTCGACCTTGCCGTTGGCGATCGCCTTGTCGCGACGCTGGCGGTAGAGCGAGCGCACGGTGGCGTAGAAATCGATCGAGTCGCGCTCGATCTCGTCCAGCTCGTTGAAGTTGCGGGCGCGGAAATCGATCGCCTTGGCCGCCGAGGTGCCGAGCGTGAAGGCGCTGCGGAACTCGCTGTCGAGGGCCAGGCCGACGGGATCGACCAGGCTGTCGAAGGCGCGGCCGACGGCATGGCGCAGCGAATGCGGTCCCAGCACCGGCAGCATCAGGTAGGGGCCCGCGGGCACGCCGTAGACCGCCATGGTCTGTCCGAAATCCTCGCCGTGATGGGGAATGCAGCCTTCCTGGGCGCCCTCGCAGGTCACCGGGGCGCCGAAACCGCCGACGCCGAAGAAGCTGTTGCCGGTGAAGCGCCCGAAGGTGCTGCCGGCGCGGGCGGGCTGGGCCTGCATCAGGTCGTTGAGGAAGGTCGTCGGCTCTTCGAGGTTGCGGGTGAAGTTGCGCACGCCGTCCTGCACGAGCTGCGGCGTCGCATCCTTGTAGATGTGCGCCACCGGGCGCAGGAACAGCTTGTCGAGGCCGAGATTGACCTCGAAGAAATAGCGGTTCAGCGGCTCGAGGGGATCGTTGGCCTCCTCGTAGGCGGCCCGGGCTTCCTTGTTCTCGGCCGGCGGCCGACCGGCGCAGGCGGCCAGCGCGACAACCAGCGGCAGGGCGAGCAGCAGGGTCGATGCCCGCTGCAGTCCACGAATGGCAAAGACGTCAGACACGTTCGGCACACGCCTCCACTGCAAACAACAAACGGCTCGCCCAGGCGGCAAGCCGGCACTCGGGAAGGCGAACCTGCCTTGTTCTGCCGGGAAATGACGTGGCCCGCGTCATCGGCAATCGACGATTCGCTCACACTTTATGGGCGGTTCGTAGCATAGCCGCCCGGGCCGGCCAAGCGAGCGTTAACCCCCGGACGGCATTGTCCGCGGAGTGTTGCCGAAAGGCCAGAATGCATTGACATTCATATAAAGATATGTTTATATGCTTACATCATCAATTGAGGACGGCTTCATGCAGCAGCTCCTGACCGGATTGCGCGCCGCCGCGGAACCGACCCGGTTGCGGCTGCTCGCGCTGTGCGATCATGCCGAACTCGCGGTCAACGAACTGACCCAGATTCTCGGCCAGAGCCAGCCCCGGGTCTCGCGCCATCTCAAGCTGCTGTGCGAGGCCGGCCTGCTGGAGCGCCACCGCGAGGGGAGCTGGGTCTATTACCGTCTGGCCGAAAGCGGTGCCTGCGCCACGCTGGCCCGCGTGATCGTCGATCAGGTGCCCGAAGACGATGCCGTGCTGGGACGGGACCTGGAGCGCCTGGAACAGATCAAGCAGGCCCGGGTGCGGGCGGCGGCGCAATATTTCCAGGACAATGCCGAGCAGTGGGACGAGATCCGCTCGCTGCACGCCGAGGAGGGACGCGTCGAGGCGGCGATCCGGGCCCGCATCCGCGCCTGCGGCGCGCAGGACGTGCTCGACATCGGCACCGGAACGGGACGCATCCTCGAAGTCCTGGCGGCCGATATCCGCCGTGGCGTGGGCATCGATCTCAGCCACGACATGCTGCGTCTGGCCCGGGCCCGCTTCCAGGCCGATCCGCTGCGCCATTGCCAGGCCCGGCACGGCGACATGTACGCCCTGCCGCTGGAATCCGGCAGCTTCGATGCCGCCGTGCTCTACCAGGTGCTGCACTATGCCGAGGAGCCGCGCAGCGCGCTGCGCGAGGCGGTGCGGGTCCTGCGGCCGGGCGGCACGCTGATCGTGGTAGACTTCGAGCGCCACGACGAGGAACACCTGCGCAGCGAACACCAGCACCGCTGGCTCGGCTTCGAGCCCGCCGAGGTGGCCGGCTGGTGCCGTTCCGCCGGCCTGGTGCTGCAGCCGTCCGAACGGCTCGAGGGCGGCCCGCTGACCGTGCATCTGTGGGAAGGCAGCCGGCCCGCGGTGGCCGCCGCCAACGACGAGGCCGCCGACGGCGCGGCCCAGCAGAAGGAAGCTGTTTCATGAACGCCCGCAAGATCCTGGGCGCCGGGCAGGGCGGTCCCGTCGCGGGACGGCCGCTGCAGGTTTCGTTCGAGTTCTTTCCGCCCAAGACCGAGGCGATGGAAGCCGGCCTGTGGAGCGCGATCGAACGCCTGGCGACCCTGTCGCCGCGCTTCGTCTCGGTGACTTACGGCGCCGGCGGGTCGACCCGCACGCGCACCCACAACACGGTGGCGCGCATCGTCGAGGAGACCGATCTCGCCCCGGCGGCGCACCTGACCTGCGTCGGCGCGAGCCGCGGCGAGATCGACGAGGTGGCGCGGCAGTACTGGGAAGCCGGGATCCGGCACATCGTGGCCCTGCGCGGCGATCCGCCGGAGGGCGAGAGCCGCTACCGGCCGCATGCCGAGGGCTATGCCAACGCTGCGGAACTGATCGCCGGGCTCAAGCGGATCGCCGATTTCGAGATCTCGGTCGCCGCCTATCCGGAGATCCATCCGGATTCCGCCAGCTCCCAGGCCGATCTCGACAATCTCAAGCGCAAGATCGACGCCGGCGCGGACCAGGCGATCACCCAGTTCTTCTTCGACACGGATACCTATCTGCGGTTCCTCGACCGGGCGCACGCCGCCGGCATCTGGGTGCCGATCGTGCCCGGCATCCTGCCGGTGACCAACTTCACCCAGGTCGTGCGCTTCGCCGGCATGTGCGGTGCGGCGGTACCGGCCTGGCTTGCCCACATGTTCGAGGGCCTGGAGGAGGATCCCGGCACCCGCAAGCTGGTCGCCGCCACCGTGGCCGCCGAACAGTGCCGCGCCCTGCAGGATTCCGGCATCACCGACTTCCATTTCTACACCCTCAACCGGGCCGACCTGACCTATGCGATCTGCCACATCCTGGGGCTGCGGCCTCCGCTGGCGGCGCAGGCACAGGCGGCCGAGTAGACGGACCCCGCCATGAGCCGACACGACGATACACATGCCGCTCTCGAGGCGGCCGCCGCCGAGCGCATCCTGGTGCTCGATGGCGCCATGGGCACCCAGATCCAGGACCTGAGGCTGGACGAGGCCGGCTATCGCGGCGCGCGCTTCGCCGACCATCCGGGCAGCCTCAAGGGCAACAACGACCTGCTCAACCTGAGCCAGCCCGAGGCCATCGCGGCCATTCACCGGGCCTATTTCGAGGCCGGTTGCGACATCGCCTCGACCAACACCTTCAACGCCACGGCGATCTCGCAGGCCGATTACGCGACCGCCGACCTGGCCTACGAGCTCAACCTCGTGGGCGCCCGGCTCGCCCGCGCGGTGGCCGACGACATCACCGCGGCCGAACCCGGCAAGCCGCGCTTCGTCGCTGGAGCGCTGGGCCCGACCTCGCGCACGGCCTCGATCTCACCCGACGTCAACGACCCGGGCTACCGCAACGTCAGCTTCGACGAATTGCGCGAATCATACGGCGAGGCCGCGCGCGGCCTGCTCGACGGCGGCGTCGACCTGCTGATGGTCGAGACCCTCTTCGATACCCAGAACGCCAAGGCCGCGCTCTACGCCGTGCAGGAACTGTTCGACGAGCGCGGCGAACACTGCCCGCTGATCGTCTCGGGCACCATCACCGATCTCTCCGGGCGGACGCTGTCGGGCCAGACGGTGGAGGCCTTCTGGAATTCGATCCGCCATGTCCGGCCGTTCGCCGTGGGTCTCAACTGCGCGCTGGGCGCCGAGCAGTTGCGCGCCTATGTCGCCGACCTCGCCCGGGTGGCGGACGTGCGGATCTCGACCTATCCCAACGCCGGCCTGCCCAACGAGTTCGGCGAATATGACGAGACCCCGGCGATGACCGCCGCGCATCTCGGCGCCTGGGCGCGCGACGGCCTGGTCAACCTGGTCGGCGGCTGCTGCGGCACCACGCCGGCGCACATCGCCGAGATCGCGGCCGCCGTCGCCGGCCTGCCGCCCCGCAAGGTGCCGGAGCGGCCGGTCGCGCTGCGCCTGTCGGGCCTCGAATCCTTCGAGCTGGCCTCATGAGCGGGGGCCGTTTCATCAATGTCGGCGAGCGGACCAACGTCACCGGCTCCGCCCGCTTCCGCCGCCTGATCGAGGAAAACGACTACGAGGCGGCGCTCGACGTCGCCCGCCAGCAGGT
>JBGTSP010000289.1:0-5221 GCA_041940205.1 Alphaproteobacteria bacterium | reverse complement strand
GCAAGTCGATCCGCTCGGTCGTCACGTTCTGAACCCGGGATGGCCGGTCCGTTGACCGGCACCCGTCCGCCCGGCCGTCCGGCCGCCCGTCAGGAGGAAACGTGCGCCCGCACGAGCATGAACTCGTCTTCTCCCCGCGCCTGCGCCGGCGCATCGCCGACAACCTGGCGGCGATCGAACCGGTCCTGCTGCCCGACGATGGCCGGCGGCGCGCCGCGGTCTGCGTGACCCTGCTCGCCGACGAGGACCGCCAGGCCTGCTTTCTGCTGCAGCGCAGGGCCTCGCGTTTGCGCGGCCATTCCGGTCAGTGGGCCCTGCCCGGCGGCCGGGTCGACGCCGGCGAAACGCCGCTGGAGGGCGCCCTGCGCGAACTCGCCGAGGAGGTTCACCTGCACTGCGGGCCGGACGACGTGCTGGGCCGGCTGGACGATTATCCGACGCGCTCTGGCTACGTGATCTCCCCGTTCGTCGTCTGGGTCGCCCGCCGTTCCGGCCTGAAGGCCAATCCGCGCGAGGTCGCGGAACTGCACGAGGTGCCGCTGGACGAGCTGGAACGGGCCGACTCGCCGCAATTCACCCGGATCCGCGAAAGCGAGCGCCCGGTCATCCGGGTGCCGGTGTGGGACCGTTTCATCCACGCCCCCACGGCGGCCTACCTCTACCAGTTCCGGGAGGCCGGCCTGCACGGGCGGCATACCCCGGTGGCGGAGATGGAGCAGCCGGTCTTCGCCTGGCGCTGAACGCCCGCCGGTCGATCCGGCGCACCACCCCGAAAGGATGAGCATGACGACCTTCAGCCTGCGCGAGATCTGGCGCTATCCCGTGAAATCGATGGCCGGCGAACGCCTGGAGACCGCAACGCTCGGCGGCGGCGGCCTGCCCGGCGACCGGGCCTGGGCGGTGCAGGATCGCGAACGCGGCCGGCTCTGCACCGGCAAGAATCTGCCGGCGCTGATGCAGTGCGCCGCGAGACTGCTGCGGGACGCCGGCAAAGGCGCGCCGCTGGTCGACATCACGCTGCCCGACGGCGCCTCGGTGCGCAGCGACGACGGCGCGATCGATGCCCGTCTGTCGGAGGCGCTGGGCCGCGCCGTCACCCTGCTGCCGCCGCGCCCGGCGGCGCCCTCGGCCGATCCCGATGCCGGCGGCTATTTCGACCTCGCGGCCGTGCATCTGCTGACGGACTCCTCGTTGCGCCTGCTGCAGGGCAAACTGCCCGAGATCCCGATCGACCGCCGGCGCTGCCGGCCGAACCTGCTGCTGGCCGACGATGGCGGCGCGGCCGGCATGGTGGAGTTCGACTGGGTCGGCCGGCGGCTGACCCTTGGCGGGGCGGAACTGGAGGTCGAGGCGCCCACAGGACGCTGCGCCATGGTCACCCGCGCCCAGGACGACCTGCCGGCGGCGGGCGAGATCCTCCGCACCCTGTTCGAGGATACCGGCGGCAACATGGGGGTCTATGCCCGCGTCACCCGGCCGGGCGACCTCGCGCTCGGCGACACGCTGGCCGTCTGAACACCGTCGGGTCCCGGCGCTGCCTGGTCCGGGCGCCGGCTACACGTAGCCCGGCCCGTCGATCAGCGGAAACTCGGCCAGCATCGCCTCGTCGATCTCCACGCCCAGGCCCGGCCCTTCCGGCGGGCGCACATGGCCGCGCCCGTCGGGCTCGGCCTGCCAGGAACACAGCCGGTCGCGAAACGGGTTGTAGGCCGAGAGATCGGCCTCGAAATAGCCGGGATTGTCGATCGCGCAGAGCATGTGCAGCGTGGCCGCGACGTTGAGCCCTGTCAGCGAAGTATGCGGATTGATCGGCAGTTTCCAGGCCGAAGCCAGCGCGGCGATGCGCAACCCCTCGCTGAGCCCGCCGGTCTTCGAGAGGTCGGGTTGCAGGATGGTGATCACGCCGTCCTCCACCACGCGCTGGAACTCGAAGCGGGTGTAGTGGTTCTCGCCGGCGGCCAGCGGCGTCCGACCCAGCGCCCGCGCTTCGGCGTAGCGGCGGTGGTCGTGCGCCGGGAACGGCTCTTCCAGCCAGCCCGCGCCGGCCTCGTCCAGCGCCGGCATCACCCGGCGAACGTCTTCCAGGCGATAGGCGGCGTTGGCGTCGGTCAGGATGTCGATTTCTTCTCCCAGGGCGGCGCGCACCGCCTGCACCCGGGCGATGTCGGCGGCGGCACTGTCGCCCAGCCTGAGCTTGAGCGCGCCATAGCCCCGTTCGACGACGGAACGCGCCTCCTCCACCAGCGCCTCCGGCGGCTGGTAGCCCAGCGAGACGCCGCCGGCATAGGCCGGGATGTCGCGCGCCGTACCGCCCAGCAGGCGGTAGAGCGGCCAGCCGACGGCGCGGGCGCGGATGTCCCACAACGCCATGTCGAGACCGCTCATGGCGATGGCGCAGGCCGCCCCCATCCCGTGACTGGCAAGCTGCATGCGATAGATCCGGTCCCAGACGCCCACCGCGTCGGTCGCCTCCATGCCGACCGCCAGGTCGCGCAGCGTGCTGTTGCACAGCTGCGCCACCGCGCCGGGCGCCCGTCCGGCATGGGATTCGCCCCAGCCGGTCAGGCCCTCGTCGGTGCGCACCCGCACCAGCACGCCGTCGCGCTTGATCGCCCGGCCGATGCCCAGCGTCACCCCGTGTTCCTCGGGAATGGGATAGGACACCGCGAACGCGGTGATGTCGGTAATTTTCATGTTCGCCTGTTCCCCCTCGTTCCGGGCGCGCTCCGACCGTCCGCACCACCGCGGACGCTTCCCCCATGACGCCGGTGCCCCGGCCGCCTATCGTGACGCCTCGGCATCATCGGCGGACGGAGACGATCATGGAATACCGGCGGCTGGGAACAAGCGGGCTCGAGGTTTCGGAACTCTGTCTTGGCGCGATGATGTTCGGCGGCCCCGCCGACGAGGCCGAAACGCGGCGGATCGTCGACGCCGCCCGCGACGACGGGGTCAATTTCATCGATACCGCGAACGCCTACACGAAGGGCCGTTCCGAGGAACTGGTCGGCGCCCTCGTCCGTCCGAACCGCCACGACTGGGTGGTCGCCACGAAGGTCGGCGCCGATCTCGGCCGGGGCCGCGGCGAAGACATTCTCAGCCGCCGGCGCATCCTGTTCGAGGCCGAGGAAAGCCTGCGCCGGCTGAACCTCGAGCATATCGATCTCTACTACCTGCACGTCGACGACCTGACGACGCCGCTGGAGGAGCCGGTGGGCGCGCTCTGCGAACTGATCCGCGCCGGCAAGGTGCGCTACTGGTCCTTCTCCAACGCCTATGCCTGGCGCATCGGCGAGATGGTGCGCGCCGCCGAGGCCGTGGGCGGGCCGCCGCCGGTGGCCCTGCAACAGCTCTACAACATCGTCGACCGCTGCCCGGAGATGGAACATCTGCCGGCGCTCGAATATCACGGCCTTTCCATGGTGCCCTACAGTCCGCTGGCCCGCGGCGTGTTGAGCGGCAAGTACCGGCCGGGCGAGCCCCTGCCCGCGGACAGCCGGGCCGGCCGCGGCGATGCCCGCATCCTGGAGACCGAGATCCGCGACGAATCCCTCGCCATCGCCCAGCAGCTCAAGGCGCACGCCGAAGAGCGCGGCATGAGCGCCGTGCAGTTCGCGATCCGCTGGCTGCTGGCCAACGATCTCGTCGGCTCGGTCATCGTCGGCCCGAAGAGCCTGGAGCAGTGGCGCGACTACCAGGGAACCCTGGCGCACGGTTTCAGCGAGGAGGACGAGGCCTTCGTCGACGCCCTGGTGCCACCGGGCTTTTCATCCACGCCCTTTCACGGCGATCCCAAGCTGCCGGCGGACGGACGGCGCCCGCGGGACTGATCGCGCGCCCCCCTGCCATCGCCGCGTCAGCCCGCGCGGATGAACTCTGCCGCCCGCTCGCCGATCATGATGCTGGGCGCATTGGTGTTGCCGCCGATCAGGGTCGGCATGATCGAGGCATCGACCACCCGCAACCCTTCCATGCCGTGCACCCGCAGTTGCGGGTCGACCACCGCCATCGCATCCGTCCCCATCTTGCAGGTGCCCACGGGGTGATAGATCGTGTCCGCGCGGTCGCGGATCTGCTGCATCAGGGTCTCGTCGTCGCGCGCGCTGGGCCCGTGCAGCTCGCCCGCCGCAAACTGCGCGAGCGCCGGGGATTCCATGATCGTGCGCATGATCCTGGTGCCCTTGAGCAGCAGGTCGGCGTCCTCCTGCTCGGAAAGGAAGCGCGGATCGATCCGCGGCGGCGCCAGCGGATCGGCGCTTTCGAGGCCGACCGTGCCCCGCGATTTCGGGCGCAGCACGCAGACATGGCAACTGAAGCCCTGCCCCCAGTTCCGCTTGCGGCCGTGATTGTCGACCATGGCGATGACGAACTGCAGCTGCAGGTCGGGGCGGTCGAGCGACGGATCGGACTTCAGGAAGGCCCCGGTCTCGGCCAGGGGCGAGGCGACGAGACCGGTGCCCGAGCGCCGCCACTCGCCCATCGCCCGCAGCAGGCGGCCGATATTGGCGAAGGTCAGGCCGAAGGAATCCCCGCCCTTCGCGCGATAGGACAGCACGGAATCGACATGGTCCTGCAGGTTCTCGCCCACGCCGGGCAGCACGTGCACCGGGGCGATGCCGTGACGCGCCAGTTCGGCCTCCGGCCCGATACCCGAGAGCAGCAGCAGTTGCGGCGAGCCGAAGGCGCCGCCGGACACGATCACCTCGCGCGTCGCGCCGACCTCGTGATCGCCGCCGTCCTTGCGGTAGCGCACGCCGGTCGCCCGCTTGCCCTCCAGGATCAGCCCGGTCGCCTGCGCGCCGGTGATCACCGTCAGGTTCGGGCGATCGAGATGCGGGTGCAGATAGGCCGCGGCGGCCGAGCAACGCTCGCCGTTCCTTTCCCCGCCACGGAACTGGGTGACCTGATACTCGCCCGCGCCTTCCTGTTCCGGTCCGTTGAAATCGTCGGTGGCGCGGACCTGGCATTCGGCGGCGGCGGCGAGGAAGGCGGCCGAGATCCGGTGCGGCGAGCGCTGGTTGCTGACCTGCAGCGGTCCCTCGGCGCCGTGCAGGTCGTCGCCGCCACGTTCGTTGTTCTCGGCCCGGCGGAAGGCCGGCAGCACGTCCTCCCAGGACCAGCCCGGGCATCCCGACGCCGCCCAGTCGTCATAGTCGCTGCGGTGGCCGCGGATGTAGAGCATGGCGTGGATGGCGCTGGAGCCGCCCAGACCCTTGCCGCG
>JBGTSP010000288.1:0-5287 GCA_041940205.1 Alphaproteobacteria bacterium | reverse complement strand
ATTCCGGCGCCCACCTGCTGAACCTGATCAACGACATCCTCGACCTGTCGAAGGTGGAGGCCGGCTCGCTGGCGCTGTCGGAAGAACGGGTCGAGCCCGCCGACCTGGCCGGCAGCGTGCGGAACCTGGTGCAGACCCGCGCCGACAAGGCCGGCATCGTGCTCGAGACCGCGGTCGATCCCGGCCTGCCCGACCTGAAGGCCGACCGGCGCAAGCTGCTGCAGATCTTCGTCAACCTGATCGACAACGCCGTGAAGTTTTCCCGCAGCGGCGGCACGGTGGTGTTCGAGGCCCGGGACGAGGGCGAGGACGGCCTCGTCTTCGAGGTGCGCGATCAGGGCATCGGCATCGCCGAGAAGGACATGGCGCTGGCCTTCAGCAAGTTCGGCCAGATCGATTCCTCGCTCGCCCGCAAGTATGACGGCACCGGCCTCGGCCTGCCGCTGACCCGGCACCTCGTGGAAATGCATGGCGGCCGGCTGGACATGAAGAGCGCGGTGAACGAGGGCACCACGGTGCGGGTCGTCCTGCCGGCATCGCGCCGGATGGCGGAAGCGGCGCCCGCGCAGGTGGAAGAGCGGGCCGGCGCGGCGGCCTGAAGCCCGGGCGTTCCGACCCGCGCCGGACCGGGTTCAGACGACGCCGCCCAGGGTCTCGCGCAGCATGTCCACGCCCGGCGGCTTGAGCACGAAGGCCTGGATCTTGTGAATCTGCCCCTTGCGGGCATATTCCTCCTCGTTCTCCTGCGCCGTCAGCATGACGATCGGCACGTCCTTGTAGCCCGGCACCTGATCCCAGCGGATACGCCGGGCCATCTCGAAGCCGTCCATCGCCGGCATCTCGATGTCGGTGATGACGATGTCGACCGGCGGATCGGCCGAGGACAGCACCTCGAGCGCCGCCTGCCCGTCGCCGGCCGTCGAGATCGTGCCGATCCCGATATGCTCGAGCATCCGGCACAGCACCTGTTGGGAAAACGGCTCGTCGTCCACACTGAGAACGTGCAGGCGACCGAATGCCTCGGCCTCCATCTCACCCTCCGCGCCGTTCGCGCCCGTCCGGACCCGCGCCGTTCCGGTTCCCCAACCGGACCAGGGCGACCCGCACGCGCAGGTTGCGAACACATTTCGGACGCGATGCCGTAGACTGCCTGCGACGATCGCGATCCGGCCTCTGCCGGACAGCATAACCGGCCGGCCGCAAACGCACATCCCCGGGCCCGGCCTTCATCCAGCACGAGCGAGGAGCCGCCATGGAGAAGCACTGGACCGTCTATCTGTCGGGCGAAATTCACACCGACTGGCGCGACCGGATCACCGCCGCGCCGGCGCTGGCCAACGCGCCGGTCCGCTTCCATACCCCGGTCACCGATCACGCCATGAGCGACGATTGCGGCGTCTCGGTCACCGGTCCGGAAGAGGACGCCTTCTGGCACGACCGCAAGGGCGCGCTGCTGAACGGCGCGCGCATCCGCACGCTGATCGGCGATTCGGACATCGTCGTCGTCTGCTTCGGCGAGAAGTACAAGCAGTGGAACGCCGCCTTCGACGCGGGCTACGCCGCGGCGCTGGGCAAGCCCCTGATCGTGCTGCAGCGCCCCGAACACAACCATGCCCTGAAAGAGGTCGACGCCGCCGCCGCGCTGGTCTGCAACACGCCCGAACAGGTCGCCCGGGGCCTCAACTACATCATTGCGGCGCGTCTGGACTGACCGGCGCGTCGGGCGCGCGCGCCGCGGCGAGCGCGCGTTCCTGCTCGGCCAGCTCCATCGCCATCATCCGTCGGACCATGCCGACATGGCGCTGCTGCAGGCGGGTGAGATAGCTCGACAGCAGGATCACCAGGCAGAGGATCAGGAACAGGGCGATCAGGATCACCACCAGGGGTTCGTAGACGATGCCGAAGATGTCGGCGGCGAACAGGATGAACCCCTGCGACAGGCTTGCCGCACTGAGCAGCAGCAGCGCCAGCAGCAGGAAGAAGGACAGGTCGATATGCAGCAGCCGCCGGCGCACCAGCAGGTACAGGCCGGCGGCCAGGATGATGAAGGCGAGCGCCTTCATGCCCGCCGCCCGCCCCGGGTCAGCAGGGTCAGCGCCAGCACGTTGAAGCGGTAGAGCAGCAGCAGCGCGCGCTCGAAGGAAATCGTCGAGCGCCCCTGGCTGCGCGCGCGCTGCTCGATCTCGTGGATGCGCACGCGCAGGCCGGCGCTGGCCGCGAACAGCCGGATGTCGGGCTCGGGATAGCGGTCGTAGTTCTCGCGATTGAGGCGTTCGGCCGCGCGCCGGTTGAACGCCATGAAACCGGATGCGGGATCGTCGGGCGGATGCGCCGGCGCCACCAGGCGGCTGATCCGCCGGTAATAGGCGTGCACCCAGCGCGTCAGCCGGGCGCGCAGGCCGGGCCCGTTTCCGGCATTGGTGCGCACCCCGACGGCCAGGTCGGTCTCCCCGCCGGCGAGCAGGGCCAGCAGCGCCGGCGCCTCGGCGGCGGGATGCTGGCCGTCGGAATCGAGCCGGACAAGCCCGTCATAGCCCTGCGCCAGCATGTGATCGAAGGCGATGTGCATGCCGACGCCGAGCCCGTAATTGTCGGGCAGGCGGGCGATCAGGACATCCGTCGGCAGGCGGTCCCGCTCGACCGGCGCGCGCGAGCCGTCGTCGATCACCAGGATGCGCGCGTCGGGCAGATGGCGGGCGATGTCCGCGCAGAGCGCGGGCAGACCGTCATGGTCGTTGTAGCTGGGCAGCATCACCAGCACCCGCGAGGGCGCCGTTTTCGCCGCGTCAGCCGCGTGCGCCGCCATGCCCGTGAGCCCCTTTCCCGGCGCCATGCGCCCGATCCCGTGGTTGCCGTGCCGCATTGGTACGAATCCCCGGCGCAAAGCACAACCGCCCGCCGTCGCGGGCGGTGCTGCGGGATGCAAATGATGGCCGCCGTTTGCTTCTGATTAACGATCCTGTCGCATAGTGCACCCCGGCAGGAGGCCTCGACCGGATCCCCGTGTTTCATCGCCGGAAACCGCTTCCCCGGTCGGCTCGCGCCGCGCCCTGCCCGATGAATGGCATACGAGACCGCACCAGGCGAGGAGATCGACGTCCATGGAACTGACGAAGTTCGATTTCGAACATCGGGTTTTCTTGATGCCGGGCGCCTACATCTTCCGTTCGGAGCCCGACAGCCGGGTGATGCTGCACGTGGCGCTGGGCGACATCCAGGGCGCGATGACCGCCGATTCGGTGCAGCGCGAGTTCGGCATCGATCCCGCCTCCAAGGACGGCCAGCTGCTCGACCTGGCGGACGAGGCGCTGAACTACATCAAGTACATCACGCCGGGCGAGGCGATCCCCACCGAGATTCTCGACGGCAGCGCCTCCTGGCCGATCGAGGAGGAGCATTACGAGCGCGCGCGCAACAAGCTGATGCGCCAGGTCGCCGCCTGGGTCTCGCAGGAAGAGGTCGACCTGGTCGACTACACGTCGATCGCCGACGATCTCGACAATCCCGCGGTGCAGGAGCACATCCAGGAAGGCTTCAAGCAGGCCGCCGAGGCCCTGTCGCTCTCCGACAAGGAGCAGGTGGTCGAGATGATCGAGCAGCTCGGCCGGGAGCTCGCCTATGTCGAGGCCCTGCGCAGCTACTACGACTGGATCTTCCGACTGCCGAAGGACATCAAGAGCGCCCAGGCGACCCTGCGCGGCGACAAGCAGACGCTGGAGAACGCCATCCGCGCCCACCAGCTCGTGCTCTCGCCGGTGCGCCGCTACAAGGCCTCGTTCCAGAATGTCGACGGCCAGATCACCGAGATCATCTCCGCGCTGCGCAATGTCGAACGGGTGATCGAATTCGTCCGCACGACCCGCGACGACCTGCACCAGCACACCCTCAAATGGGGCGAGGTGGAGAAGCTCTACAAGGACTCCGACATGATGTCGCGCAAGGGCGCGCGCGAGGTGATCAACGCCCTCTACAGCTTCCTGGCCAAGAATTTCCTCGAGAACAACGGCTGGTAGGCCGCGCCGCGTCTACTCCCGCCCCGGCGGCCGCACCTTGTCGAGAAAGCGGCCGCGATAGTCGAAGTTGCCGAAATGGGTGAGCTCGGTGTCGACGTCGAGCCAGATCTCGCCGCCGCAGGCCTTCCGCCAGCGGTGGCAGAAGGCGTAGTCCTCGCTCAGGTAGCGTCCCGTTTCCGGGTCGTGCAGGGTATCGAAGAACAGCCAGAAATTGTCCTTCGTCGCCGCGTTCTCGTAGCCCGCGATGTCGTTGCGGTAGCGCAGCTCCGGCAGCGCCGCCATCAGCGCCGTGAAGACCTCGCGGCGGATCAGCATGAAGCCGGTACCGGCGGCGTCCGCCTTCAGAAAGCCGCGATCCAGCCCGTGTTCGCCGGGCTGCACGTTCACCGCATAGCGCATCGCCCGGGCCCTGAGCACGTCGCCGCCCGGCGTCAGCCGGGCGTGGGCGTGGATCTCGTTCCAGTCGACATTCTTCATCGGATAGGCGGTCGCGGCCAGCGGCTGGTCGATGTCCAGCAGCCGCAGCACCGCCTCGGGCGCGAACCCGATATCGGCGTCGATGAACATCAGGTGGGTGTATTCGGGCCGGCCCAGAAATTCCGCCACGATCGAGTTGCGCGCCCGGGTGATCAGGCTCTCGTTGGACCGGGTGACGATGTGGTGGCCGATGCCGCGCGCCTCCAGCAGCGGCAGCAGCCGCAACATCGCGTGGAAGTAGCGCGAGGTGATGTTGCCGCCGTAGCAGGGCGTGCCGATCATCAGCTTCGCCGCCTGCGTTTCGCTCATGCCGTCCCCGTTCCCGTTGCCAGAATTCCGCCGCCCCGCCCGGACCGTTTAGACAATTTCCCGGCCGGCGGAAATCGCCGCCGCCGGCCGCCGGGTCAGTCGAGGGGAAAGTGGCAGGCCACGAAATGACCCGGCCGGCGTTCCTCGAAGCCGGGCTCGACCTCCGCGCAGCGGGCCTGGGCGCGCGGGCAGCGGGTGCGGAAGCGGCAGCCCGAGGGCGGTTCGATCGGCGAGGGCAGTTCGCCGCTCATCAGGTCGACGGTGCGCGGCGGCACGTCGGGATCCGGCTCCGGCACCGCCGACAGCAGGGCCGCGGTATAGGGATGCAGCGGCTCCTGGTAGAGCGTGTCGGAATCGGCCAGTTCGCACATCTTGCCGAGATACATCACCGCCACCCGGTCGGAGATGTGCTTCACCACCGACAGGTCGTGGCTGATGAACAGCATGGTCAGGCCGTAGCGCTGCTTCATGTCCTCCAGCAGGTTGAG
>JBGTSP010000287.1:0-5292 GCA_041940205.1 Alphaproteobacteria bacterium | reverse complement strand
GCCTTCAGCTCCACCAGCGCGGTCACCGACTTGCCCGACTCCGCCGCCTGGATCAGCGCCCGCACGATCGGGGAATCGTTGCTGGTGCGGTACAGCGTCTGCTTGATCGCCACGACCTCGGGATCGCGCGCCGCCTGGGCGACGAACTGCACGACCACGTCGAAGCTCTCGTAGGGATGGTGGACGATGATGTCCTTCTGCCGGATCGCCGCGAAGCAGTCGCCGCCGAAATCCCGGATACGTTCGGGAAAACGGGCGTTGTAGGGCGGGAACAGCAGGTCGGCGCGATCGTCGACGATCATCTGCCTGACATCGGCGATGCCGACGAAGCCCTCGATCACGACGATGTCCGCACGCGGCACGCTCAGCTGGCTGGCGACGAAGTCGCGCAGGTCGTCCGACATGTCGTCGTCGACCCACAGGCTGACCACATGTCCGCGACGCCGTCGCTTCAGCGCCGACTGGAAGTAGCGGACGAGGTCCTCCGATTCCTCCTCGATCTCGATGTCGCTGTCGCGAATGACCCGGAACAGGCCGCCATTCTCGAAACTGTAGCCCGGGAAGAGCTGGTCGATATGCATCGAGACCATCAGCTCGAGCGCGACGAACTTGTCCTCGTCCCCCGGCAGGCGCTGCAGGCGGGGGAGTTGGGCCGGCAGCGGCACCAGCGCCCGCATCACCGTGCCGTCCGCCTCCCGGCGCAGTTGCAGCACGAGCGAGAGCTGCAGGTTCTGCATGAACGGGAAGGGATGCGCCGGATCGATCGCCAGCGGCGTCAGCACCGGGAAGATGTGCTGCATGAAGCGTTCGCGGATCCAGGTCTCGTGCTCGGGGCTGAGTTCCTCCTGGCGCAGCAGTTCGATGTTTTCCTTGCGCATGTCCTGGCGCACTTCCCGCCAGGCGGCCGCCTGGTCGGCGATGAGCTGCTTGGCCTTGGCCTTCACCGCCGCGAGTTGCTGCGCCGCGGTGCGGCCGTCGTCGCTGACCACCTGCACGCCCTCGTTGACCTGGCCATGCAGGCCGGCCACCCGGACCATGAAGAACTCGTCGAGATTGCTGGCCTAAATCGACAGGAAACGCAGCCGTTCGAGCAGCGGATGGTTGACGTTCAGCGCCTCCTCGAGCACCCGGCGGTTGAATTCCAGCCAGGACAGTTCGCGGTTGATGAAGCGACCGGGCTTGCGGGCGAGACGGCCGTCGAGCTTGAGCCCGCCGGCAGCCTCCGCCGGTTCGGCTCCATCGGCGCTCTTGCCCCGGCCCCGCGGGCGCCGGGCCGGGACATCGGGCTCGATGTCGGCCTTCTCCTCGCGGGGAATATGGATGCCCTGGTCGCTGCTCATGATCGCCTTCCGTTCAGTTGGCCGGTGTCCAGATCTGGCTCTTGCCGAAGATCGGCAGGCCGACATAGCCGCGCACCTTCAGGCTGCCGTCCGACTGCAGGGTCATCGTGCAGCTGTAGGTTTCGCCGTCCTCGGGATTGTAGATGGTGCCGTCGACCCACTCGTTGGCCGCCTCGCCCGGCACGAAGCCGGCCAGCAGCGGCAGGCCGACGATCGGGCGGGCGCGCAGGGCCTCGTCCGGATTGTTCTTGTCGGTCTTCGCCACGCCGTCATCGTCCAGCGGCTCCTTCAGCCAGACGATGCTGCCGCACAGCTTCTCGCCGCAGGGCGCGATCTCGACATGGCTCTTGCCGCCTTCCGTCGCCCACAGGCCGGTGGCGGCCCGCGCACCGCCGCTCCAGAACGCGGTGGCGGCAAGCAGCAGCAGGCAGGCCGCCAGCCGGATCGTCCAGATCGCGGCGGCCCGGTCCCGGCTGTCGCCTTCGGCAGTGTTGACGGCCTTCGGGTCGGTCGTTCTCGGTCTCATCGCACTCCTCGCTCTTCGTGCTATCGCGCCCCGGTTGGGAGATTATGACAGTTCCGCAAGAACCTGACGCGCCAGCGGCACCGTGATCGGCCGCCGCTGCGCCAGGGAGGCCCGGTCGAGGGCGCCGACGACGGCGCGGACGGCCTCGAAGGTCCGGTCCAGGCGCGCGGCCAGATAATCCACCACATCCGACGGTACCTGCAATTGCCGGTCGCCGAACTGCTTGACCAGCAGCGCCGCCAGCAGGGCGTCGTCTGGCGGCGCCACCGCGACCGCGGGAATGGCGGCCAGCCGCGAGCGCAGGTCGGGCAGCGAAAGCGGCCAGCGCGCGGGCGGGGCCTGCGCGGTCAGCAGCAGGCTGCCGCCACCCTCGCGGACGGCGTTGAGGGCGTGGAACAGGGCCACCTCGTCGCCGGCCCGGTCGGCGTCGTCCAGCGCCACCGCGCCGGCCGCCACCGCCGCCCCGAGGTCTGCCGGCAGGACGAGGTCGCGGGCCCGCGAACGGGTCCGCCAGACCTCGATCAGGTGGCTCTTGCCGCAGCCGGCGGGACCGTGAACGCACAGCGCCTGCCCCGGCCAGTCGGGCCAGCGGTCCAGCCAGGCGACCGCGTCCGCGTTCGGCGCGGCGACCAGGAAATCATCCCGTCCCTGCGCGGTGCGCGAGGGCAGGTCAAAGGCAAGCTGTCCCGTCATTCCGATCCGGGCGCGTCGCGTCTGCCGTCATCCGGCGCCCCTCCGGCGCCGCCCAGATAAAGCCGGCTGCCAAGATAGGAATCGAGGAAATAGCGGGTCACCACGCCGATGGCGGCCGTGGTCGGCACCGCGATCAGCACCCCGACGAAACCGAACAGCACGCCGCCGGCGAGCAGGCCGAACATCACCCAGACCGGGTGCAGGCCGGTCCGCTCGCCGAGGATGCGGGGGGTGAGGAAATTGCCCTCGAGAACCTGGCCGACGGCGAAAATACCCGCCACCAGCACGATCATCGGCCAGTCGGGCCAGAACTGGGTCAGCGCGGCCAGCGTCGAGAGCACCATGCCGGCGAAGGCCCCGAGAAACGGCACGAAGGAGATCAGGCCCGCGAACAGGCCGATCAGCAGACCGAAATCCAGGCCGACGAGCGACAGGCTGACGGCATAGAACAGGCCGAGGATCAGGCAGATCGTGCCCTGCCCGCGGACGAAGCCGCTGAGCACCTCGTCGACCCCGCGGGCGATCAGGCGGACCTCCCCGGCATGCTCGCGCGGCAGCCAGCGATCGACCTGCGTGATGATCCGGTCCCAGTCGCGCAACAGGTAGAAGGCCACGATCGGCGTCAGGAACAGCAGCGAGACCAGGTTGAACAGGGCGACGCCGTTCTTCAGGGCCTGCGAGAGGAAGCGGGCGAAGAAGCCCAGCAGGTCCTTGGCCGCCCCGGCGACCGCGGTTTCCGCCTTGTCGCGCAGGCCGGCATTGCCGTCGTCGAAGGCCAGGTCCAGCAACGGCCCGATCCGCGTGCGCACGGTCTCGACATAGCCCGGCAGGCGCTCGACCAGGCCCAGCACCTGGGACTGCAGGATCGGCACCAGCATCAGCACCAGCAGGACGAGGACCAGCACGAACACCGTCAGAACGATCAGCGTGGCGAGCGTGCGCGAGACCTTCAGCCGCTCCAGCCGGTCGGTGAGCGGATCGAGGAAATAGGCGACGGCGATGCCGGCGACGAACGGCAGCAGCATGTCGCGAAGCAGCCAGAGCAGGCCGAGGAAGACCACCAGCGCGATCGCCCACCACCGCACCTGCTCGCGTATCGTCATTGCAGACCGCTCCCGCCGGCCGTCAGCGCCTGCGCACGCGGACCAGGCGCCAGAAGCCCTGATCCTGCGCCAGGTCGAGGCCGTCGCGGGCCAGCGCGGTGGCAAGCCGCGCCTCGTCGCCGAGGTAGCGGACCCGCACCTGCGCATCGCGCAGGGTGATGGAATCCACCTGCGCGGTCTCGACCACCGGACTGGCGCGCAGGATCTCGCGCATCGCCACCCAGTCGGCCAGGTCGATGAATTCCGCGGTGATCAGCAGTTCGCCCTGGCGGTCGACCTGCAGGCGGGTGACCGCCTTCCAGTCGTCGCGCAGCCTGCCGACGATCCGCCCGACGGCGCGGTCGAGAAAGGCCGCCATCGCCTCGTCCGGTTCCGGCGTCAGGCTCTCGACCTGCAGGCTGTCCTCGCCCTCGCGGGGATAGCGGGTCACCGAGACGTCGAGCCGCCGGGGGGCGCCCGCCTCGTCTGTCTGCAGCACCGCGAGCGCCAGCAGGGCGTCGCGCGCGCCGTAGCGCTCGGCCGCCCGCAACAAGGCGGCCCGGTCGCCGTCGATCAGGCGTCCGGGCTCCAGTTCGGTGAGGTCCTGCAGGTCGCCCAGCGGGACCAGCAGCGGGGTCAGCGCCGTGTCCTGGGAATCGAGCGCCCGCCAGGCCTCCAGCCAGGGATTTTCCGCGACGAACAGCATCAGGTCGGCCCGGCGCTGCAGCACCGGCACCACCAGGGCGGCCGGCGCGCGGCTCTCGGAATAGCCGATACCGTTGCCGCGCAGCAGGGAGCGCACCGAATCGGGACGGAACGCCACGGTGACCCGGGCGAGATAGCGGCCCGGCGCGGTCTTCTCCTCGGCCACCGAAAGCGAGCGGATCATCGCCTGCAGGCTTTCCCCGTCGACCGACGGCAGCAGCGCGCGGTCCTCGGGCAGCACCAGGCGCTCGAACACGACCCCCAGCGCCGCCGGACCGGCAAGGCCGATCGCCCGGTTCTTCGCCGCCACCGCCGTCTCCGCGGTCTCGTCGACCGCGACGGTCGCCGCGAACAGATCGACGCCGCCGTCCTGGGCATGGGCGGCCGGCAGTACCGGCCAGGCCGCCAGCAGCAGCGCCAGGGCGATCAGCGGGCGCTTCAACGCCATTCCGTCATCTCCTTCATTCCGTCCTTCCCGCCACGCGGGCTTTCGGGCCCCGGGGCGCTTGACTTTCCCCGACCCAGTTCCGAAAACCGATCGACGGATCCGGAGCCGTCCGGGCGCCGCCGCGGGGCCGGCACGGACCCTTCGATCGGCGGCCCGCAAGGCCGCCACCGTAGCGGATCGGGAGAACGACATTAACCGTCAATCGCAGTCTCTTGGCTATCGCGATGCCGGCGTCGACATCGACGCCGGCGCCGCCCTCGTCGAAGCGATCAAGCCCGCGGTCCGCAGCACCCGCCGGTCGGGAGCCGATGGCGAGGTCGGCGGCTTCGCCGGCGCCTTCGACCTCAAGGCCGCCGGCTTCAGCGATCCGGTCCTGCTGGCCGCCACCGACGGCGTCGGCACCAAGCTGAAGGTGGCGATTGCCGCCGGACGGCACGATACCGTCGGTATCGACCTGGTGGCGATGTGCGTCAACGACCTCGTCGTCCAGGGGGCCGA
>JBGTSP010000286.1:0-5301 GCA_041940205.1 Alphaproteobacteria bacterium | reverse complement strand
ACCATGGCGCGGATGAACGACCTGGTGCAGTTCGCCCAGTTCCACGGCCTGAAGATCGGCACCATCGCCGACCTCATCAAGTATCGCCGCGAGCGCGAACGGCTGGTCGAGCGCGCGGCCGAGGCGGACATCGAATCCATCCATGGCGGCAGGTTTCACGTCGTGGTCTACGGCACCAAGATCAACAACCAGGAGCATCTGGCCCTGGTGCGCGGCGATCTCGCGAAACCCGGACCGGTGCCCGTGCGCATGCACGCGCTCGACGTGATCGACGACATCCTGGGCGACGCCGACGGCAAGCCGAACGTGCTGCACCGGGCGATGCGCATGCTGGGCGAGGAGGAGCGCGGCGTCGTCGTTCTGCTGTGGCGCGATCCCGAGGTGCTCAGCCTCGCCGACCGGGTCCGCCACCATGCGGGCGAGCCGGTCGGCACCCAGGTCCGGCTGCGCGACTACGGCATCGGCGCCCAGATCCTCAGCGATCTCGGGCTGAAAGAGATCGAATTGATAACCAATTCGACGTACAGCGTGGTCGGGCTCGAGGGTTACGGCATCGAAGTCGTGGCCAGCCGGCCGCTGAAGGGAGATTAGGCATGGCCACGGACAACGGCTACTACCTGGTCGTCGCCGCGACCTTCTACCGGGAACTCGCGGACGAGATGATCACGGGCGCCCGCCAGGCGATCGAGGAGGCCGGCGCCGTCTGCGACGTGGTCGAGGTGCCCGGCGCCTTCGAGATACCCGGCGCGATCCGCTTCGCCATCAAGTCGATGGAAGTGATCGGCGGCCGGCGCCGCTATGACGGCTATATCGCGCTGGGCTGCGTCATCCGCGGCGAGACCACGCACTATGATTATGTCTGCCAGGAAAGCGCCCGCGGCCTGATGGACCTGACGCTGAACTATTCGGTGGCGCTGGGCTACGGCATCCTGACCTGCGAGAACGCCGACCAGGCCTGGGCGCGGGCCCGCCTGAGCGAAGGCAACAAGGGCGGCGCGGCGGCGCAAGCGGCGATCGCGATGGTCGCCGCCAAGAAACAGCTGGGTTTCCATCCGCGATGAACGTTCCCGATCCCGACCGACCGCCGCGGCGCGGCGTCGACCGTCGCTCGGCCGCCCGCTTGGCGGCGGTGCAGGCGGTCTATCAGGCCGACGGCGGGGGCGACGATCCCGAAACCCTGATCCTCGACTTCCTGACCCACCGGCGCGGCGCACTGCTGGATCCCGAGGGCGGCGACGGACCGGTGGCGATGGATACCGCGCTGTTCGAAGACCTGGTGCGCGGCACCCTGCGCCGGCGCGAGAGCATCGATGTGCTGCTGGGCGAGTGCCTTTCGGACAAGTGGCCGCTGCACCGGGTGGAGCGGGTGCTGCGCGCGATCCTGCGTTGCGCCGGTTACGAACTGCTCAGCCGGGACGACATCCCGCCCCGGGCCACGATCTCGGAATATCTCGACATCGCGCATGCCTTCTTCGAGGGCGAGGAAGCGAAGTTCGCCAACGGCGTGCTCAACGCGCTCGCCCGCCGCAGCCGCGAAGACGAACTGCTGTCGCCGCCGAATGGTTCCTCCGGCGCAAACGGCGGGTGAGTTCGACCTCATCCGGCGGCACTTCGCGCCGCTGGCGGCGCATCCCGGTGCGCTGGGTCTGCGGGACGACGCCGCGCTGCTGAGGGTTTCGCCGGGCGACGAACTGGTCCTGACCGCCGACGCCCAGGTCGCGGGCCGGCACTTCGTCGGCGACGAGGATCCCGCCGATATCGCCGCCAAGCTGTTGCGCACCAATCTTTCCGACCTCGCGGCCATGGGCGCGCGGCCGCTGGGCTACCTGCTGACCACGGCCTGGACGCGGGAGACCGGGGAAGACTGGATCGCCGCCTTCGCCGCCGGCCTCGGGGCCGACCAGAACCGCTTCGGCCTGTCGCTGCTGGGCGGGGACACGGTGGGAACGGACGGTCCGCTGACGCTCTCGCTGACCGCGCTGGGGGCGGTGCCGGCCGGACAGGCGCTGCGCCGCGACGGGGGCCGGCCGGGTGACCGGGTCTATGTCTCCGGCGCGATCGGCGACGCCCGGCTCGGTCTCGACCTGGCCCGCGGCACGCCGGGACGGCTCGCCGACCTGCCGCCGCCGCAGCGCGAAGAGCTCTTGCGACGCTACCGCCGGCCCGAACCGCGTCTGGCGCTGGGCCAGGCGCTGCGCGGCCATGCCCGGGCGGCGATCGACGTCTCCGACGGCCTGATCGCCGATCTGGGGCACGTCGCGGAAGCCTCCGGTCTCGCCATCGCGCTGGAGGTGGAGGCGGTTCCGCTGTCGGACGCCGCGGCGCAGGCGGTGTCGAGCGGCATCGATCCGCTCGTCCTGCTGAGCGGCGGCGACGATTACGAACTGGCCTTCCTTGCCGGCGAGGAGGCCGAGGACGCGATCCTGCAGGCCGCGGCGGCGAGCGGCACCCCGGTCGCCCGGATCGGCGTCTGCCATGCCGGCGAGGGGGTCACGCTGACGCGCGACGGCGCGGCGGTCGGCCTGCCGGAGACGGGGGGCTACCGGCACTTCTGAACCCGTCGCGCCCGGCGGCGCTCTCGCCCGGCAAGTGCCCCCGGGGGGCTAAGAAAATTTTAAAGCCTGTCGGCCACACTCCCGCGTCATGACCCCGCTGCGCCTCCTTGTCGGAACCCTGGCGTTCGTGCTGCTGGCCACCGGCGGCGCGCATGCCCTCACCGTGCCGCCCGCCCCCGCTCCGGGGGCCGCGGTGCATCTCGCCCAGAGCGGCAAAGGCGTCGACGTCGAGGACGACTACATCCTCCGGCTCGATCCGCTGAGCGCGCCCATCATGTACAAGGGCAAGATCCGCCAGCAACTGAGCCTGGTCGTCAACCTGAAGGTTTCCGACCAGTCGGTGCGCCAGCGCCTGGTGCGGATGATGCCGCGCCTGCGCGACGCGATACTTTCGGAACTGTTCGCCTATCCCGTCGTCTCGGACGAGGACAGCGGCATGATCGACCTGCTGGGCCTGAAGGAGCGCCTGCTGGACGTCGCCAAGGATGTCGGCGGCGATGACAACGTGCAGGACCTGTTCATCGTCACCGCCATGCGCATGGGCTGACCGCCCGCCGCGGGCGACCGCGGCGACGACGACAACCGCCCCGGCCCCGGCTGCCACCGTGTTCCCGCCGGCGGCGGCGACTGCGGCAATGCGGCATGGCAGAGTTGCGCCGGTTCGTGTTGCCCGCCCTCGCGTGCTCCACCTACAGTCCGCGCCATGAAATTCGATCTCCAGCGGCGCAACGTCCTCGTCCTGTCCCTCTGCCAGGTGCTGTTCACCGGCAGCCAGGCGACCTTCATCTTTCTCGGCAGCCTGATCGGCTACAGCCTGGCCGAGGACAAGGCGCTGGCCACCCTGCCGGTTTCCGTCGTGATCCTGGGCACGGCGATGATGACCATTCCCGCCTCGCTCTACATGCGCCGGGTCGGCCGGCAGTTCGGCTTCATGACCGGCGCCCTGATCGGCATCGCCGGCGCCCTGCTGTGCGCCTGGGCGGTCTGGGCGGCGCAGTTCTGGGGCTTCGTCGCGGGCGCCCTGATGGTCGGCTTCTACAACGCCTTCTGCCAGTACTACCGTTTCGCCGCCGCCGACACCGCGGAGGACAACTTCAAGAGCCAGGCGATCTCGCTGGTGCTCGCGGGCGGCGTGGTCGCCGCCTTCATCGCCCCGCCGCTGGCCTCCGCGACCCGCGACTTGCTGGCGCCGGTCGCCTATCTGGGCAGTTTCCTGATCGTCGCGGCGATGGCCGCCCTGGCCCTGGTGCTGCATCTCTTCCTGCGCATTCCCCGGCCCGCCGCGGGCGCGATCAGCGGCCCCGCGCGGCCGATCGGGCAGATCATGGCGCAGCCGAAATTCATCATCGCCGTGCTCTGCGGCATGATCGCCTTTGGCGTGATGAGCCTGATCATGACCGCGACGCCGCTCGCCATGGTCGCCTGCGGCCTGCCGGAACAGAGCGCGGGTACGGTGATCAGCTGGCACATCGTGGCGATGTTCGCGCCGTCCTTCGTGACCGGACACCTGATCGGCCGGTTCGGTCTCGTGCCGGTCATGTCCACCGGCGTCGTGGCCTTCGCGGGCTGCACGGTGCTGGCGCTCGCCGGCGTCGACTTCGCCAATTTCTGGTTCGGTCTGGTGCTGCTCGGCCTGGGCTGGAACTTCCTGTTCATCGGCGGCACCACCCTGCTGACCGAGACCTATTCCGTCGCCGAGCGGGAGAAGACCCAGGCCGCCAACGACTTCCTGGTCTTCGGCACCACCGCCACCGCCTCGCTGATGTCGGGCGTGCTGCTCAACGGCTTCGGCTGGAGCACCGTGGAAGGCTGGGACGTGGTCAACATCGTCGCCGTGCCCTTCATCGTCGTCGCCGCGGCCGCTGTCGCGGGCCTGGTGCTGATGCGACGGCGCGCCGCGCCCGCCGGTTGAGGCCGAACGCGCGATTCGCCCCTTCGGCGGACTGAAATAGTCGCGCAATAACAGCCGTTTAGGGTTTGCCCGGCGCGGCGGTCGGCGGAATCCGGCGGCTCCCGTCGGCGCCCGGGCCCGTTCTTGCCAGTGTGTTGCACTTCTGTCATTTTCCGCGCGCTTTCGACCGGACAGGTCGGCTGTCGCCTGCGCGCGCCGACGTCCACCAACAATTCTTAGCGAACGAACTACGGACGATTCGGAGGGGACCACCACATGTCCACGGCCTTGATCCTAGCCATTGTCTGCGGCGCTATCGCCGTACTCTATGGCATCGTGACCACCCGCTCGGTGATGTCGGCCAGCGCCGGCAACGAGCGGATGCAGCAGATCGCGGCGGCGATTCAGGAAGGCGCCGGCGCCTACCTCAACCGGCAGTACCGCGCGATCGCCGTCGTCGGCGTCGTGATCTTCGTGATCCTGATCTTCGCCCTGAACCTGTACGCCGCGATCGGCTTTGCGATCGGCGCCGTGCTGTCGGGTGCGGCCGGCTATATCGGCATGCTGGTCTCGGTGCGCGCCAACGTGCGCACCACCGAGGCGGCCCGCCAGGGTCTGGCCCAGGGCCTCGCCATCGCCTTCAAGGCGGGCGCCGTCACCGGCATGCTGGTGGCCGGCCTGGCGCTGCTGTCCGTGGCCGTCTACTACGCCATCCTGGTCGAGCTCGGCGCCGGTGACGAGCTCGCGCTGGCGCGCTTCTGCGCGTTCCACGGTCTCGTCGCGCCGGCCGAGGCGGCGATCGCGCGCGCTCGCGACGCCGAGCCGGAGACCAAGGCGGCGGGCGACCGCCTGCTG
>JBGTSP010000285.1:0-5357 GCA_041940205.1 Alphaproteobacteria bacterium | reverse complement strand
CTCGGAGATCGTCGCCGGGGCGCTGCAGGACCACCGCCGGGCGATCATCCTGGGCACCAAGTCCTTCGGCAAGGGCTCGGTGCAGACGATCTTCCCGCTGGACGCCAACGACGGCGATTCCGCGATCCGCCTGACCACGGCGCGCTACTACACGCCGAAGGGCCGCTCGATCCAGGCCAAGGGCATCGAGCCGGACATCGAGGTCGAGCAGATCCGCGAGGGCGACGCCGCGCGGGCCGAACGGCGCTCGGAAAAGGATCTGCGCGGGCATCTGCGCAACGAGAAGGAGGACGAGGAGGAGAGCCAGTCCGAGCAGACCTCCTCCGCGGCGCCGCGGCCGGCGCCGAAGAACGAGGCGGAGCGCAAGGACTACCAGCTGGCCTACGCCCTGAACCTGCTGCGCGGCATCAACCTGATCGACAATGGCGGCAACAAGGCCTCGAACTGACGCGTCCCGCCCCATCGCTTCCGCCCGCGCACGCGCCCGCCTCCGCCGCGAAACGGCGGTAAGGGCTCCGGCATGAGTTCCCGCGCCCCCGCACCCCGCGAAAGCCGGCGGGGTCTGGTGATCCTGCTGCTTGCCGCCGTGCTGGTGGTGGGCGGTTTCGCCGGCCTGATCGCCTGGCTGTCGCTGACCTACGAGCCGCCGCCCCCGCCCGTGGCCGCGGCCGCACCCGAACCGGCGCCTGCACCGGCGCCCGCCGGGACGATGCAGGCGGACGCCGCGAAACCGACGGAAGAGACGAAACCGGCGGAAGAGACGAAACCGCTGGAAGAGGCGAAACCGGCGGCCGAGCCGGCGACGGCCGAAACCCCGCCGGCAGACGATGCCCCCGCCGCCCGGGCCGCCGCCACGCCGGAGGAAACCCCGGCAAGCGACGCCGGCGCGGCGGCGCCCGAACCGCCGGCCCCGGCGAGCGACGAGACAACGCCCGCGACGCCCGCGCCCGACAGCGAGACCGCCGCGACGCCCGAAACCGCTGCCGCCGAGACCCCGCCGGAAAATGCGCCGGCGCAGCCCGATGCCGGTCCCGCCGCGACGCCCGCGGCGCCGGAGACGGCCGCGGCGACACAAGCCGCCCCGCCAACCGCCGCCCCGGCTGCCACCGGCGTGCCGCCGAGCAGCGGTCCCTACGGGCCGCAGTCGCCGCTGCAGCGCTTCGCCCAGCCGACCGCGACCACGGCGAAGGCGGTCATCGCGCTGGTGCTCTACGACCTGGGCCAGCGCCAGGCGCCGACCAACGCGGCGATCGCCGGACTGCCCGCGGCCGTCACCCTGGCCCTGTCGCCCTATGGCTCGGACCTGGCCGACTGGGCCGAGAAGGCCCGGGCGGCGGGGCACGAGGTGCTGATCGAGGTGCCGATGCAGCCGCTCGACTACCCGCAGAGCGACTACGGCCCCCTGACCCTGCTGCTGAGCGACAGCAACGAGCAGATCGAGGACAAGCTCGCCCGCACGCTGGGCCGCTTCGAGGGCCATGTCGGCGCGCTGACGGTGCGCGGCGGCCGCTATACCGCCAATGCCGAGCGCCTGGAGCAGGCCATGGCGCGGCTGCAGGCACGCGGCCTGATGTTCGTCGACAGCGGCGACGACAGTTCCTCGAGCACGCTGGGCCTGGCCCGCCGGCTCGGCATGCCGGCGGTCGTCGCCGACCGTTTTCTCGACGAGCAGGCCTCGCGGCCGAACATCGACGGCAAGCTGGTGGAACTGGAGCGCCTGGCCCTGGAGCGCGGCTGGGCCGTCGGCATCGGCGCCTCCTTCCCGGTGACCATCGAGCGCATCGGCACCTGGTCGCGCACGCTGGTCGACCGCGACATCGCTCTCGTGCCGATCTCCCATCTCGCCTTCCGGAGACCCTGACATGTCCCGCGTTCCGACCGCCTACGCGGATCGCCCCTACCGGCCCTGCGTCGGCCTGATGCTGATCGACGCCCGGGGCCTGGTGTTCGTCGCCCAGCGCATCGACCAGGTGGCCGAGGCCTGGCAG
Organism: Alphaproteobacteria bacterium; assembly: GCA_041940205.1. Classification (GTDB taxonomy): domain Bacteria; phylum Pseudomonadota; class Alphaproteobacteria; genus JBGTSP01. Next base: position 3,369 of record JBGTSP010000285.1, on the reverse strand, counting down.
ATGCCCCAGGGCGGCATCGACGAGGGCGAGGATCCGCGGGCGGCGGCGCTCCGCGAACTCACCGAGGAAACCGCGATCCCCGGCGAAAAGGTGCGGATCCTGGCCGAGAGCGCGGACTGGATTCCCTACGACCTGCCGCCGGCGATCGCCGACAAGGTCTGGAAGGGCCGGTTTCGCGGGCAGACCCAGAAATGGTACCTGCTGCGCCTCGAGGGACCGGATTCGCTGATCGACCTGGAAACCGACGAGCCGGAGTTCAACGCCTGGAAATGGGTGCCGGTCGACGACGTGGTGGACTACGCCATCGCCTTCAAGCGCGAGAACTACGCCCGCATCGTCGAGGAGTTCCGGCCGCACTGCGTGCCCGCCGGATGATCGCGGACCGGGCATGAAGCCGCCGGTGGTGATGATCCCCGGCGCCTGCTGCGGCGCCTGGATCTGGGACGACTGGCGGCGCGACTTCGAGGCGGCCGGCTATCCGGTGGAAACCCCGGAACTGCGCCACCATGACGGACCGCCCGGCGGCCCCGCTGACGCGGCGCTCGCCGGCACCTCGCTTTCCGACTATGCGCGCGACCTTGAGGGCCTGATCGCGACGCTGCCGGCGCCGCCGGTGCTGATCGGCCATTCGATGGGCGGGCTGCTGGCGCAGAAACTCGCCGCCCGCGTGCCCGTGCGTGCCGCCGTGCTGCTGTGCCCGGCCGCGCCGTGGGGCGTCCTGCCCACGGCCCGCGCGGAAGTCCTGGCGGCGATGGGGCTGATGGGCCTGGGGCCGTTCTGGACCGGCACCATCCCCCCGGTCTGGGACGTCGCGCGCGACAATTCGCTGGCCAGCCTCGACGAGGCGACGGCGGCCGCCGTCTTCGCCCGCTTCGTGCCGGAATCCGGCCAGGCCCTGTTCGAGTGCCTGTTCTGGATGTTCGACCTGGGCCGCGCCTCCCATGTCCCGCCGCTGGCGGTCACCTGCCCGCTGCTGGCGATCGCCGGCGGGGACGACCGCGTGATCGCCCCCGACACGGTGCGCGCGGTGGCCGACCGGCATCCCGAGATCGCGACCTTCGAGAACTATCCCGGGGTCGGCCACATGCTGCCGGTCGAACCCGCCGCGGCCCGGATCCGCGCCGACATCCGGGGCTGGCTGGAAACCCTGCCGCCGGCCTGAACGCCGTCCTGGCCCGCGGGTCGGCTGTCGCGGCTGCGACGCCGCGGATGTCGCCCCGGCGACAGACCGCGCGGCGTCCCTGCGCCATCCTCGTCGCCTGCAAAGGGAGGCGGCGGATGTCCCTGGAACAGCATGCGAGGCCCCATCATGCCGGCAACCGGCGGATCGACCCGGTCTCCGCGGCGGAGACCCGGGCGCCGGCCGCGCTACGCCCCGACGGCACGCCGGACGACGAGGACCGGGTGGAGATCGGCCCGACCGCGCTCGCCTTCGCGGAATGGCGGCAGGCCGGGCTGACCCCGCCGCACCTGCCGACGATGCGCGCCGACCGGCTGGCGCGCCTGGTCGCCGGCCTGCAGGAACGCGATTGCGCGGCCTGCCTGCTGTTCGATCCGCTGAACATCCGCTACGCCACCGACACCACCAACATGCAGCTCTGGAACGCCCACAACCCGTTCCGGGCCTGCCTTGTCGCCGCCACCGGCCATGTCGTGGTCTGGGATTTCAAGGACAGCGGCCTGCTGACTGGATTCAACCCGCTGATCGACGAGACGAGGGGCGCGGCCTCGATGTTCTATTTCGTCTGCGGCGACCTGATCGAGGAGGACGCCCGCCGCTTCGCCGGCGAGGTCGACAGCCTGCTGCGCGAGCAGGCCGGCGGCAATCGCCGGCTGGCGGTCGACAAGATCATGATCCACGGCCTCCGGGCGCTGGAACGGCTGGGGATCGAGGTCACCGACGGCGAGGAATTGTGCGAGCGCACCCGCGCGGTGAAGACGCCGGAGGAGATCCGGGCCATGCGCTGCGCCGTGGCGGCCTGCGAGAACGCGCTCGAGACCATGCGCGCGGCCGTTCGCCCCGGCGCCAGCGAGGCCGACGTCTGGGCGGTCCTGCACGCGGAAAACATCCGCCGCGGCGGCGAATGGATCGAGACCCGGATCCTCTCGTCGGGACCGCGCACCAACCCGTGGTTCCAGGAATGCGGCCCCCGGCACCTGCGCGAGGGCGACCTGCTGGCCTTCGATACCGATCTGATCGGCTGCTACGGCATCTGCACCGACATCTCGCGCACCTGGCTCGTCGGCGACAGGCCGGCGAGCGACGAACAGAAGCGCCTGTTCGCGATCGCCCACCGGCAGATCGAGGACAGCATTCCCGAACTGCGGCCGGGCCGGATGCTGCCGGAGATCGTGCACGCCTGTCCGCCGCTGCCCGAGGAATTCGTCGCCCAGCGCTATTCCTGCCGCATGCACGGGGTCGGCCTGTGCGACGAGTGGCCCCTCGTCAGCTATCCGCAAGACCATCGCGACAGCGCCTACGAGCACCGGCTGGAAGCGGGCATGGTGATGTGCGTGGAGACCTATATCGGCGCGGTGGGCGGCCGCGAGGGGATCAAGCTGGAGGACCAGGTGCTGATCACCGAGGACGGCCCGGAACGGCTGAGCCTCTGCCCGCACGATCCGCGGCTGCTTGGCTAAGCGTCAAAAAGAAAACCGGCCGCGCAAGCGCGGCCGGTTTCAGTCTCGATCTGTTTGCCGGGCCTACAGCGCCGCGAGCATCTGCGCCTAAAGCGCTGCGAGCATCTGCGCCTATAGCGCCGCGAGCATCTGCTCGACACCGGCGAGCTTTTCCTCGGCCCGCTGGCGGACGGCGTCGTCCTTCGCGTCGGCGACGTCTTCCTTTAGGTTCTGGATCTGCTGTTCGAGCTGGGCCCGGTCGAGCTTGCTCATCGGCGTCACCTCCTCGGCGAGCACCGTCAGCCGGTCGTTGGCGATCTCCATGAAACCGCCGGGCACGTAGAAGCGGGTATCCTCCGCCTCGGCCAGACCCTCGACCTCGATCACCCCGGGGCGCAGCGAGGAGATCAGCGGGGCGTGCCCCGGCAGGATCCCCATGTCGCCCTCGCTGCCCGGCAGCGCGACCTGGTCGGCTTCCACCGACAGCAGCAGCCGGCTGGGCGCGACCAGTTCGAATTGCAGTTTGGCCATGGGCCTCGTCCCCTTGGTTCAGCTGGCCTCAGGCCGCTTCCGCGGCGAGCTGCTGGGCCTTCTCGATGGCTTCCTCGATGGTGCCGACCATGTAGCAGGCCTGCTCCGGCAGGTCGTCGTGCTTGCCCTCGATGATCTCCTTGAAGCCGCGCACGGTGTCTTCGAGCGAGACCAGCTTGCCCGGCGAGCCGGTGAACACCTCGGCGACGAAGAACGGCT
>JBGTSP010000284.1:0-5363 GCA_041940205.1 Alphaproteobacteria bacterium | reverse complement strand
GGCAGGTATTTCATGAACTCGCCGACGATGCCGGGCCAGAACACCAGCGGCATGAAGGCGGCCAGCGTGGTCGCGGTCGAGGCGGTGATCGGCCAGGCCATGCGCTTGGCGGCCAGTGCATAGGCCTCGCGCTTGTGCAGGCCCTCGGACATCTTCCGGTCGGCATATTCGGTGACCACGATGGCGCCGTCGACCAGCATGCCGACCGCCAGGATCAGCGAGAACAGCACGACGATGTTGACGGTGAAATCCATCGCGTTCAGCACCAGGATGCCGAACAGGAAGGACGCGGGGATCGCAAGGCCGACCAGGCCGGCGGTGCGCCAGCCCAGCGCCGCGACGACCACGATCATCACCAGCAGGATCGCGCTCAGCACGTTGTTCTGCAGGTCGGCGAGCATGGTGCGGATGTCGCTCGACTGGTCGTTGATGTAGCTGACCTCGACGTTCGGCGGCCAGAACTGCCGCTCCCGGTCGACCACGGCGCGCACGTTCTCGATCGTGTCGATGATGTTCTCGCCCAGCCGCTTGCTGATCTCCAGGGTCAGGGCCCGCCGGCCGTCGACCCGGGCGAAGCTGGTGGGGTCCTTGAAGGTCCGGCGCACCGTGGTGATGTCGGCCAGCGTGACGACGCGGTCGCCGTTCACCTTGATCGGCAGCTCCAGCACGTCCTTGGCGCTCTCGAACAGGCCGGGCACCTTGAAGCCGAAGCGGCCGCTGCCGGTATCCAGTTCGCCGGCGGGCACGAGCTGGTTGTTGCGCGCGACGACGTTGACGAGGTCCTCCTGCGAGACCTGGTAGGCCTCCAGGCGCGAGGGATCGACGATCACCTCGAGCACTTCCTCGCGGTCGCCGGCGATGTTGGCGTTCAGCACGCCCGACAGGGCCTCCAGCTTGTCCTGCAGGTCGCGGCCGATCTTCAGCAGGGTGCGTTCGGGCAGGTCGCCCGAAAGCGTCACGGTGATGATCGGGAACAGGCCCAGATTGACCTCGTGCGCCGTCGGCTCGTCGGTTTCACTCGGCAGGTCGGGCTTCACCAGGTCGATCTTCTCGCGCACGTCGACCATGGCCTGGTCGGAATCGAAGCCCGCCTCGAACTCCATGGTGACCGACGCCGAGCCCTGGCGGGCTTCCGAGGTGATTTCCTTGATGCCCTCGATGCTGCGCAGCTCCTGTTCCATCGGCCGCACGAGCAGGCGCTCGGCATCCTCCGGCGAGATGCCTTCCAGCGTCATGACCACGTAGATGATCGGGACGTCGATGTCGGGATTGGATTCCTTCGGGATCGTCACATAGGAGACGCTGCCCGCGATCAGCACCAGAATCAGGACGCTGATGACGGTCCGCGCCCGGCCGACCGCGGTGTCGATGATGGCGTTCATGACTGGCTCGCGACCTCCGCCGGCGCCACCTTCACCCGGTCGCCGTGACGCACATAGTCCTGGCCGACGGTGATCAGCTCGATCTGCTCGGGCAGGCCGGCAAGCCAGACCCCGTCCGGCGCCGTATCCAGGATCCTCGCTTCATGGAAGGCCACCCGGTCGCCGTCCTCGACCACCCGCACGCCGATCCGGCCCTGGTCGTCCAGCACCAGCAGGGCCGGCGAGATGAAGTGCGCGGGCAGGGTTTCGGCCGGCAGGATCAGGTCGGCGGTGACGCCGGGGCGCAGGCGCCCGTTCTCGTTCGCGACCTCGAGCTCGACCTGGAAGGTGCGGGTCTGTTCGTCCGCCATGGTGGAGATGAAGCTGACCACGCCCTCGACCTGCTGGCCGGTGGCGAGCCGGGCCCGGCCCAGCTTGCCCTGCTCCATGTTGCCGATCTCGTTCTCCGAGACCTGGGCGACCACCAGCAGCGGATCGACGTCCACCAGCACCGCGACGTCCTTGCCGGGTTCCAGGTAACTGCCGATCTCGACATGCCGTTCCTCCAGGATGGCATCGAACGGCGCGCGCACCACGGTCTTGCCGAGTTCGATCTTCATCCGCTTCAGTTGCGCGTTGGCGGCATCGAGGCTGGCCGCGTTGCCGGCTACCGCGGTCTCGGCGCGGTAGCCCTTCTTGCCCAGGCGCTTGGCGGCGTCGTATTCGAGCTGGCGCTGGCGCACCAGGGCCTCGGTTTCCTGCAGGCGGGCGGTGCGGTCCTCGATGGCGATGCGCGCGATCACGGTGCCGCGCTTGACCCGGTCGCCCTTGTCGGCGGCGGTCTTCACCACCATGCCGGCGGCCTCCGCCTTCAGCGTGACCGTGCGCTTGGGCGCGGTGTGGCCGCGCAGCAGCAGTTCGCGGGTATGCACCGCCGCCGTGCGTCGTTCGGTGCGCACCTTGGCGAGGCGGGCGGCCGCGGGTTCGGGCGCGGCCCTGTCCTCGGCGGCCGACTCGGCCGCCGTCTCCGCTTCGCCGACCGCGTTGGCGTCGCCGCCGATCTGGCCGCTCAGGATCCAGGCCGCGGCCGCGATCGCGATGATGGCGGCGAGGATGTATGAGGAACGCATGTCTGTCTCCTAACCGCGGACCGTGATGTCGGCGGTGTCGTTGCGGCTGCGGTCGCGCTCGACCTGGGAGAGCAGGGATTCGCCCTCCACCAGATGCCGGTTGTCCTCGATGTATTGCAGGGCGGCGGAGTAGATCGCCTGGCCGAAGCCGCTGACAAAGCTCTGGGCGGGCGAGCCGTGCTCGGACGCGCGGTTCTCGAACTCGTCCAGGCAACCGCGGTAATAGGCGATCCGCTCGTCCAGGATCTGCGCCAGATAGGAAGGCGGCAGCAGGTCGGCGAAAATCAGCGTGACCATGAATTCGCTGCGGATGCGGTCGGGGCCGGGCGGCTCGGAGAGCTCGCGGATCAGTTCCAGCCGGCCTTCCGGGGTGACGGAATAGACCTTCTTGTCCGGCCGGCGGGCCTGGGCCTCGTGCGTGCAGGTCACCAGGCCTTCCGACTGCAGGCGGTTCAGCGCCGGATAGATCGAGCCGAAACTGGCGTCGTAGAAGTGGCTGTAGTCGTTTTCGAGCTTCTTCTTGATCTCGTAGCCGGAAGCTTCGCCCAGCGTCAGCACGCCGAGGCAGAGGGTTCGGACATCCATGCGGAAAACACCATTCCGATCAAAAACAGGACGCGAACCCCCGTTTCACGGCAGGCTCACTTCGAAGTGAAATATGGCAATTTGATATAGGGGTTCAACCCCGCGCGACAAAAAAAGGCCCGCCGTTTCCGGCGGGCCTCGGGGTCGAACGGGTTTTGGCGCGGGCGTCGTGTCCCCGACAGGGCGCCCGCGGCGGGTTTCAGGCGTCCCGGATGGGATTGCTCAGCAGGCCGATCTTCTCGATCTCGACCTCGCAGACGTCGCCGTCCTTCATCCACAGCGGCGGGGTGCGCGCGGCGCCGACGCCGGCCGGCGTTCCCATGACCACCAGGTCGCCGGCCTCCAGCGTCATCACCTCGGTGATCACTTCCAGCGCCTCGGTGACGTCGAACAGCATGTCCGAGGTGTTGGCGTCCTGCACCACCTCGCCGTTGAGGCGGCACTGGATCGACAGGTCGCGGCCGCCTGCGGGCAGTTCGTCGGCGGTCACGAAGACCGGGCCGAAGGCGCCGGTGGCGTCGAAGTTCTTGCCCAGCGTCCACTGCGAGGACTTGAACTGGTACTCGCGTACCGAACCGTCGTTGAAGCAGGAATAGCCGGCCACCGCCTCCAGCGCGTTGTCCCGGGTCAGGCCGTGGCAGGTCTTGCCGATCACCGCCACGAGCTCGGCCTCGTAGTCGAGCTGTTCCGAGCAGGCCGGCCGCAGCATGGCGTCGCCGTGGGCGATCAGGGTGTTGGTGTGCCGGGCGAAGATCACCGGATAGTCGGGCTTCTGGTTCTGGGTTTCGCTGGCATGGTCGGCATAGTTCAGGCCGAGGCAGAGAATCTTGCCCGGCCGCTCGATCGGCGCCCGGTAGCGCGCGCCCTCCAGCGAGACCTCGGCGTCCCCGCCGGCGCCGTCGACGGCGGCGCGCGCCGCCGCCATCGCGGCATCGCCGCCGGCCAGCAGGCCGGCCAGGTCCCCCGGCAGGTCGGGCGCCACCCTGGCCAGATCGATGAAGGCGCCGCCGGTGCTGGCGGCAAGAACGGCAGTGCCGTTGCGGTCTAGATTGACGAAGCGCACGAGGCCCTCTCCTCCCAAAGGCGTTGGTATCGCCGGCACCATAGGCGAGCGGCGGGCGGCGACAAAGTCCCGATGCATCCCCCGAATCGCTCCGATTTGCCGCACTGCGTCATTCGCTTGGACTGCGGAAAAGTCTGATATGATGGCAATCGACGAGGAGGACCCCGGCCCGACGGCGGGGCCTCCGGGTTGCGCTTACCCTGCTTCGTCTGGCATGAACGCGCGCTGTCCGGCCGCCCAGGCGGCTTCGAACGCCGCGCGGGGCTGGCCGGACGGGGCAACCAGCACAGATGACGTCTCTGGCGAGTGAACATGAACCGGAGGGGTTGCGTGCGCCCTGACAACGGGGGGTCGAGGGGCCGGCATTGCCGGATCGTCGCGCTCGCCATGTCTCTGCAAAGAAGTGGGTTCCCGTGATGATTGTTTCGACACCGGCCGGAAAGCAGGGTCTGTACGACCCCGAAAACGAGCATGACAGCTGCGGGATCGGCTTCGTCGCCAATATCAAGAACCGAAAAAGTCACGACATCATCCAGAACGGCCTGCAGATCCTGGTCAATCTGGATCACCGCGGCGCGGTCGGCGCGGACCCGCTGGCCGGCGACGGCGCCGGTATCCTGATTCAGGTCCCCGACCGCCTGCTGCGCGAGGAATGCGCGAAGCTCGACATCGTCCTGCCCGAACCGGGCCACTATGCCGTGGGCATGACCTTCCTGCCGCAGCGCGAAAGCACGCGCCAGGCCTGCATCGAGGCCATTGAACGGGTCACCGCGGAAGAGGGACAGGTTTTCCTGGGCTGGCGCGAGGTGCCCACGGACGACGGCTGGCTCGGCGAAAGCGTGAAGCCGGAGGAGCCGGTGATCCGCCAGTTCTTCGTCGCCCGCGGCGCCGGCACCGGCGATCAGGACGCCTTCGAGCGCAAGCTGTTCGTGATCCGCAAGCTCGCCCATCACGCGCTGTGGGATCACGACATCGAGGACCGGGACGATTTCTACATGCCCTCGCTGTCCTCGCGCACGCTGGTCTACAAGGGCATGGTGCTGGCCGGGAACCTGCGCAACTACTATGCCGACCTGCGCGACGAGCGCACCGAATCCGCGCTGGCGCTGGTGCACCAGCGCTCGTCGGTTGCGGTACTCGTACTCGATCGGATCTTCGAGCGTGATGATGTGCTTGTGCGCCGTGCGGTTGAGGTGCTCGATGAGGGCCACCAGCGTGGTCGAC
>JBGTSP010000283.1:0-5375 GCA_041940205.1 Alphaproteobacteria bacterium | reverse complement strand
CGAGCGCGCCGGCGTGCATGTGGTCTACGGCTTCCTCGATCTCAAGACCCACGCCAAGGTCTCCTTCGCGGTGCGTCGCGAAGGCGATGCCTTGCGCACCTACTGCCATTTCGGCACCGGCAACTATCACCCGATCACCGCGCGGATCTACACCGACCTGTCCTACTTCACCGCCTCGCCCGAACTGGCCTTCGACGCGGCGCGGTTGTTCAACCACCTGACCGGCTACGCCGAGGCCGGCAACTACGACAAGCTGGTGGTCTCGCCGTTCCGGATCCGCGACCGGATCATCGAGCATATCGAGGAGGAGATCGCGCACGCCCGGGCCGGCCGGCCGGCCGCGGTCTGGGCCAAGGTCAATTCGCTGGTCGATGCGAAAACCATCGACACCCTCTACCGGGCCTCCCAGGCCGGCGTGCAGGTCGATCTCGTGGTACGCGGCATCTGCTGCCTCCGGCCGGGCGTGAAGGGCCTGTCGGAGAACATCCGGGTGCGCAGCATTATCGGCCGTTTTCTCGAGCACAGCCGCATCGTCTGCTTCGGCGCGGGCTACGGTTTGCCCTCGCCACAGGCCAAGGTATACATCTCCTCGGCCGACTGGATGCCGCGCAACTTCGACCGTCGCGTGGAAACCCTGGTGCCGCTGGAGAACCCGACCGTTCACGCGCAGGTCCTGGATCAGATCATGGTCGCCAACCTCAAGGACAACATGCAGACCTGGGCGCTCGACGGCGACGGCAGTTTCAAGCGGCTGGAGCCGGGTTCGGACGAACCCTTCATCGCCCACCACTATTTCATGACCAACCCGAGCCTGTCGGGGCGCGGCAGTGCCCAGGAAGAGAGCGCGCAAGCGCCGAAACGGCTGGTGGCGGGCGCCGGTTCGTGAGCTTCGCCGAATGACGGTGCGCGGTGGTTAGTCTGGGCGCCCCGACGCCCGCACTGGCGGATCCGTCGGTCGGGAAGACCTCGAACGCCGTCGCCGTCATCGACATCGGCTCGAACTCGGTCCGTCTCGTGGTCTACGAGGGCGCCTCGCGCACGCCGTTTCCGATCTTCAACGAGAAGGTGCTGTGCGGGCTCGGCGCCCGGCTGTCGGAGACCGGCCGGCTCGATCCCGAGGGCATCGGACGGGCGCGGGCGACGATGCAGCGTTTCGCGGCCCTGGCGCGGCGCATGCAGGCCGCCCGCATCGAGGTGATCGCCACGGCCGCGGTCCGTGACGCCAGCGACGGGCCGGCCTTCGTCGCCGCGCTGGAGCAGGACTGCGATCTTTCGGTCCGGGTGCTCAGCGGCGAGGACGAGGCCCGTCTCTCGGCGATCGGGGTGCTGGCCGCGGATCCCGCGGCCGACGGGGTGATGGGCGACCTGGGCGGCGGCAGCCTGGAACTGGTGGCGCTGGAGGGGGGCGATTTCGGGCATTGCGCGACCCTGCCGCTGGGCACGCTCAGGCTGCTGAACGGCGCCGAGAAGACCCGGGCGCGGCGCGATCAGGTCGAGCAGACCCTGGCGGGCCTCGACTGGCTCGGCGACTATCGCCGCCGGGACCTGCACATCGTCGGCGGTTCCTGGCGCGCGCTGGGGCGGATCCACATGGCGATCTCGGACTATCCGCTGCGCATCCTGCACGGCTACGAGATTCCCGCCGGCGAGGTGCGCGATCTGTGCAACCTGATCGGCAAGCAGAGCCGTTCCAGCCTGCGCGACATGGCCGGCGTGTCGAAGGGACGGCTCGACACCCTGCCGGTGGCGGCGCAGACCCTCGAGGCGCTGCTGGCGGTCCTGACGCCCCGCCGCCTGGTGTTCTCTACCTACGGCCTGCGCGAAGGCGTGGTGTTCGAGGGCGTCGATCCCGGCTGGCGCCAGCAGGACCCGCTGATCGCGGCCTGCACCGTCGCCGCGCAGCGGGCCCAGCGCTTTCCCCACCATGCCGACGAGATCTTCGACTGGATGGGCGAGCTGTTCGCGGACGAAACCCCGGACGAGGCGCGGATCCGCCGCGCCGCGACCCTGCTGAGCGACATCGGCTGGCGCATGCATCCCGACTACCGGGCCGAGCAGTCGCTGCAGGAGATCGTGCACGCCCCCATCGTCGGCATGTCGCACCGCGAGCGCGCCGAACTCGCGCTGGCGGTCCACCACCGCTACACCGGCGGCGCGGGGGGCGCGGCGGCGCAGGAGATCCGCCGCCTGCTGGAGCCCGAACGCCGCGAACACACGCGCCGGATCGGCCTGGCGCTGCGCCTGGCGCACACCCTGACCGGCGGCGTCGGCGGTTTCCTCGCGACCACCCGCCTGCGCCGGCAGGGCGGCTCCCTGCGTCTCGGCGTGGCCGCCGAAGGCCAGCACTATGTCGGCGAGGTGGTGCTGCGCCGGCTGGCGACGCTCGCGGAAAGCTACGGGCTCGATCCGGCGGTGGACGAACTTTAGAGCCGGGCTTCGGCATTCCCGCTACGGCGGGTGTCCGCCGCTTCGGCCGGGCTGTCCGTGTCAGGTCACGTCGATATCGAAATGCAGCACGTCCTCGCGGCGGCCGAGCCGGTCGTAGAGGGCGATGGCCGGCGCGTCGTCGCGGTCGGCCTGCACGAACATCGCCCAGGCGCCCCGGGCGGCGGCGTGCGGCCCGAGGGCCCGGATCAGGGCCGTGGCGATGCCCTGGCGGCGATGCGCCGCGGCGACCGCGAGATCGTAGATATAGACCTCGCTGCGGACGCGCTCGAACTTGCGCAATTCATAGGCGACAAGACCGCCGAGGATTTCATCGTCGCGTTCGGCGACGAGGGCGAAGAAGCCGGGCTGGGCGAGCAGGTCGCGCAGGTAGGCCGCATCGGGCGGGTCGCCCTGATAGGTCGAGGGGTCCTCGAAAGCCGCGGCGAAGAGCCGGTTCAGGGCCTGCAGGGAGGCCACATCGCCGCTGCCGAGGCGCCGGATGGCGCAAGAGGGAGCGCGCGTCACGGGGCGGAAGCCGGACCCGCCGCTCAGGTATCGTCGCCGGCGGGCGTCTGCGCGGCGTTCAGGTCGACCAGCGAGACCTTGTTCTTCTTCGCCGCCAGCGCATAGCGTCCCTGCTTCACGGCGCCGGCGATGTCGCCGTAGACCTCGCGGCGCCAGCCGGACAGGCAGGCGATGTCCGGCGCCTCCTCGGCGGCCAGGCGTTCGACGTCGCCGCTGGTGGCGATCAGGCTGGGAGCGATGTCGTGGCGCTCGGCCTGCAGCTTCAGCACCACCTTCAGAAGATCGACCAGCGGGCCGGGCGCCCGCGGACCGGCCCGGCCGTTCGGCGGCCTGGGGATCTCGTCGGCCGGCAGCGACAGGCCGCGCTGCACCTGTTCCAGGATCGCCCTGCCATGCCGGCTGCGCCCGTAGCCGCGGGAGATCGAGCGCAGGCGCTCCAGGCCTTCCGCGTCGTCCGGCCGCTCGGCGGCGATCTCCTGGATCGCCTCGTCGCGCAGCACGTGGTTGCGCGGCAGGTTGCTGGACTGGGCCTCGCTCTCGCGCCAGACGGCGAGACATTTCATGACCGCCAGGTACTGCTTGTTGCGGCTGCGCACCTTCAGGCGCTGCCAGGCGTCCTCCGGCTCGGTGCGGTAGAGGCCCGGATCCTGCAGCATCGCGGTTTCCTGCGCGCACCAGTCCAGCCGGCCGCGCTCCTCCAGGCGCTGGTGCAGGCCCTCGTGCACGACGCGCAGGTGGGTCACGTCCTGCAGGGCATAGTCGATCTGCCGGTCGCGCAGCGGCCGCCGCGCCCAGTCGGTGAATTGCGCGCCCTTGTCGATCTGGGCGCCGGCGAAGTGCTGGGCCAGCGCGGTATAGCCGACCTGTTCGCCGAAACCGCAGAACATCGCCCCGATCTGGGTGTCGAACAGCGGCCGCGGGGCCTCGCCCCAGAGATTGACGAAGATCTCGATGTCCTGCCGGGCGGCATGGAAGACCTTGGTGACCGGCGCATCCAGCAGCAGTTCGCGCAGCGGCTCCAGGTCGAGCCCCTCGGCCAGCGGATCGACCGCCCAGGCATCCGTGCTGCCGCCGAGCTGCACCAGGCAGAGCTGCGAATAGTAGCTGCGCTCGCGCATGAACTCGGTATCCACCATCACCGTCTCCTCCTCGCTGGCGAGACGGCGGCAGATCCGTTGCAGGTCGTCGGTCGTGCTGATGAGTTCGCGATGCGCGCGAATGGAGGACATGGCGCGCACTATGCCTTGTTCCGCGGCGCATGCAAACGGGCCGGGGCCGTGTCCGGTCCGGCGCCCGAAGCCGGGTGCGCCGGCCGCCGGCATGGTCGACAATGGCCCGCCCGAAACCGTGATTCGCGAAGGAAAGGCGAGAATGATGCAGCCCGACGAGGTCCGGACGGCCGCCGACGCGCGGCGGCTGGTCGAGGAAAGCGGCGCCGAGCACGTCAAGGTCGGCATCTTCGACATCGACGGCATCCTGCGCGGCAAATACATGCACCGCGACAAGTTCCTCTCCGCGCTGGAGAAGGGCTTCGGTTTCTGCGACGTCGTGCTGGGATGGGATTCCAACGACCAGCTCTACGACAGCGCCACCTATACCGGCTGGCACACGGCCTATCCCGACGCCCCGGTGCGGGTGCTGCCGGAGACCTGCCGGGCGATCCCGCAGGAGGACGGCCGGCTGCTTTTCCTCGGAGAATTCGCCCAGCCGGCCGAGGCGCTGTGTCCGCGCGGCCTGCTGCGCCGCGTGCTGGCGCGGGCCGAGGGCTCGGGCTTCCGGGTGCGGGCGGCGGCCGAGTTCGAGTTCTTCCTGTTCGACGAGACGCCGCACAGCGTGCGGGAAAAGAACTATCGCGATCTCGCCAACATCACCCCCGGCTTCTTCGGATATTCGCTGCTGCGGGCCGGCGCGGAGGCGGAATTCTACGAGGATCTGCTGGAGACCTGCCAGGCGATGCGCATGCCGCTGGAAGGGCTGCACACCGAGACCGGACCCGGCGTGCTGGAGGCGGCGATCGCCCATGCCCCGGCGCTGGAAGCCGCCGACCGGGCGGCCCTGTTCAAGACCTTCACCAAGATCCTGGCGCAGCGGCACGGCCGGATGGCCACCTTCATGGCCCGCTGGTCGACCGACTGGCCCGGCCAGTCCGGCCACCTGCATGTTTCGCTCACCGACCTGGCGGGCGCGCCGGTGTTTCACGACCCCGGCGGACCGGACGGCCTGTCGGACACGCTGCGCTGGTTCGTCGGCGGCCAGCAGAAGCTGATGCCGGAACTGCTTTCGATGGTCGCCGGCACGGTGAATTCCTACAGCCGGCTGGTGCCGGGATTCTGGGCGCCGACGCACGCGACCTGGGGCGTCGAGAACCGGACCTGCGCGCTGCGGGTGATTCCCGGCAGCCCGGCCTCCCAGCGGGTCGAGTA
>JBGTSP010000282.1:0-5411 GCA_041940205.1 Alphaproteobacteria bacterium | reverse complement strand
ATTACGGCCATCACCCGGTCGAGATCTCCGCCGTTCTCGCGGCCGCCCGGGTGGTCTGCGAAGGCCGCCTGATCGCGGTCGTGCAGCCGCACCGCTACACCCGCCTGCAGGCCCTGTTCGAGGACTTCTGCACCTGTTTCAACGAGGCCGACACGGTGATCGTCTCGCCGGTGCATCCCGCGGGGGAGGAACCGATCCCGGGCGTCGACCGCGACGCCCTGATCGAAGGCCTGCGCCGGCACGGCCACCGCCGGGTGCTGGCGCTGGAGGGCCCGGAGGCGCTCGCCGGCCTGGTCGCCGGCGAGGCGGGCGACGGCGACATGGTGGTCTGCCTGGGCGCCGGCACGGTGACGCAATGGGCACACGCGCTGCCCGGCGAACTGGCGGCGCTCGGCGCCGGCGGGGGCAAGACATGATGGCCGCCCGGCAACAGCCCGGTCTGCTCGAGCGTCTGCCCGCGGTGGCCGGCAGGCTGCGTGCCGACGTGTCGCTGGCGCCGCTGAGCTGGTTCCGCACCGGCGGCGCCGCCGAGGTGCTGTTCGAGCCGGCCGACGAGGCCGACCTGGCGGCCTTCCTGGCGGCCTGCCCGGCCGACGTGCCGCTGAGCGTGATCGGCGCCGGATCCAACCTGCTCGTTCGCGACGGCGGCATTCCCGGCGTGACGATCCGGCCGGGCCGCGCCTTCGCGACGATCCGGGCCGGAGACGGCAGGCTGCGCGCCGGCGCCATGGCGCTCGACATCACCGTGGCCATGCGCGCGCGGGACGCCGGCCTGGCCGGCCTGGAATTCCTGCGCGGCATCCCGGGCAGCATCGGCGGCGCGCTGCGCATGAATGCCGGCGCCTATGGAAGCGAGATCGCCGACGTCCTGCTCGAGGCCGAGGCGCTCGACCGCGGCGGACGGCGTCACCGGATCGATGCCGCCGGGCTCGGCTTCGGCTACCGCCACTGTTCGGCGCCCGAGGACTGGATCTTCACCGCCGCGGTGCTTTCCGGCGTTCCCGACCGGATCGAGGAGATCGCCGCCCGGCTCGCCGACATCGACCGGGCCCGGCGGACCAGCCAGCCCGTGGGCACCCGCACCGGCGGCAGCACCTTCCGCAATCCCGAGGGTGCGAAGGCCTGGGAACTGATCGACCGTGCCGGCTGCCGCGGCCTGCGTCGCGGCGGCGCCGTGGTCTCCGAGCAGCACTGCAATTTTCTGATCAACGAAGGCGGCGCCAGCGCCGCGGATATCGAGGGACTGGGAGAGGACGTGCGGCGACGGGTGTTCGAGCAGTGCGGCGTCAGCCTGCATTGGGAAATCCGCCGTATCGGCCGGCATGCCGGACCGGCGGCGGGAGGTGGCGCATGAGCGTGCATGTCGCGGTGCTGATGGGCGGCTGGTCGGCCGAGCGCGAGGTCTCGCTGGTCTCGGGGGCGGCCTGTGCCAGGGCGCTCCGCGAGGAGGGCTACCGGGTCAGCGAGATCGACGTCGATCGCGATGTCGGCCGCCGTCTCGAGGCGCTCGCTCCCGATGTCGCCTTCAACGCCCTGCACGGGCGCTGGGGCGAGGACGGCTGCGTGCAGGGCCTGCTGGAGATCCTGGACATTCCCTACACCCATTCCGGGGTACGCGCCTCGGCGCTGGCGATGCACAAGCCGGCGGCCAAGGACGTCTTCCGCGGCGCCGGCATCCGGGTGGTCGAGCGCGCCGGACTGTATGGCCGCGAGGACGTCATCGCCGGCGATGTCATGCCGCGCCCTTACGTGGTCAAACCGTTGAACGAGGGCTCGTCGGTCGGCGTGCAGATCGTGATGGAAGGGGACAACCAGCATCCCCTGCGCGACATCGACTGGCCCTTCGGCGAGAGCGTCATGGTCGAACGCTATGTCGCCGGCCGGGAGATCCAGGTCGCGGTCCAGGGCGACGAGGCGCTCGGCGCCATCGAGATCGCGCCCTATGGCCGCTTCTACGACTACGAGGCGAAGTACACCGACGGCAAGGCCCGCCACCTGATGCCCGCGCCGCTGCCGCCGGAGCGCTACGAGGAAGTCTGCGCGCTGGCGCTGCGCGCCCACCGGGCGCTGGGCTGCCGCGGCGTGACCCGCAGCGATTTTCGCCTGGAACAGGAGGAAGGCGGCGAGCCCGGCGCCTTCTATCTGCTGGAAGTGAGCACCCAGCCCGGCATGACCCCGCTCAGCCTCGTGCCGGAAATCGCGGCCCATCGCGGCATCGGGTTCGGGGACCTGATGCGCTGGATGGTGGAGGACGCGACATGCCCACGCTGAACCTGCGCCGGCTCCGCAAGGATCGCGGCAAGCGCCGCGGGCCGCCCTGGCTCGCGCGCCTGCGGCCCTCGCGCGGCCGTCTCGCGGCCGGCGCGGGCATCGTGCTGTTCTGCGGCGCCCTGGCCTGGGCGGGGGCGCAGGCGCCGATGGCCCGTCTCCAGGCCTGGAGCGACGATGCCGGCCGCCGGCTGGCGACGGGCGCGGGACTGGTGGTGCGCGACATCTATGTCAGCGGTCAGCAGCGGCTTGCCGTCGAGGACCTGACCAGGGCCCTCGGCGTGCGTGCCGGCGATCCCCTGCTGGCCTTCGATCCGCATGCCGCGCGGGAGCGCGTCGAGGCGCTGGGCTGGGTCAAGGCGGCCACGGTGCGCCGCGGCCTGCCGAACGCGGTGATCGTCGAGATCGAGGAGCGCGAGCCGCTGGCGCTCTGGCAGCGCAACGGCGCGCTGACCCTGATCGACCGGGACGGCGTGCCGATCACGCGCAAGCAGCTCGTGGCATGGCGCGACCTGCCGATCGTCGTCGGCGAGCAGGCGCCGGGTCATGTCGGCGACCTGATCGATGCCCTGTCCGTGCAGCCGGACCTCTACGAGCAGGTCGAGGCGGCGGTGCATGTCGGCGCCCGGCGCTGGAACCTGCGGCTCGAGAACGGCGTCGAGATCAATCTTCCCGAGGAGGACATGGAGATGGCCTGGAGCCGCCTGGCCGACGCGCAGGCGCGCGACGGCGTGCTGCAGCGGGACATCTCCAGCATCGACCTGCGCCTGCCGGACCGCCTGGTGGTGCGGCTCAATCCGTCGGCCGTGGAACGCCGCCGCCAGCCGGGGGAAGAGACATGAGCGCCCGCGATCTCGTCAAGAACGGCCTGGTGGTGGCGCTCGACATCGGCTCGACCAAGGTCTCCTGCTTCATCGCCCGCCCCGACGGCGCCGGAGGCGCCAGGGTGGTCGGCATCGGCCACCAGGCGGCCAGCGGTCTGCGCAACGGGGCGGTGGTCGATCTCGACGCCGCCGAGGAATCGATCCGCACCGCGGTCGACGCGGCCGAACGGATGGCCGGCGAGACCGTGCGCTCGGTGATCGTCAACCTGTCGGGCGGCTATCCCTGGTCGCGCCTGATCTCGGTCGAGGTCGACATCGCCGGCCATCCGGTCGGCGAGCGCGATCTGGCCCGGGCGCAGTCCCAGGCCCGCAGCGCCTGCGCCGCCGAGGATGGTGAACTGATCCACGCCATCCCCGCCGGCTACACCGTGGACGGCGCGCGCGGCTACGCCTCGCCGCTGGGCATGTACGGCGAACGGCTGGGCGTGCGCACCAACATCATCACCGCCAACGCGGGACCGCTGCGCAACCTGCGCCTGCTGGTCGAGCGCAGCCATCTCGACGTCGCCCAGGTGGTGCTTTCGCCCTATGCCGCCGGCCTTGCCACCGTGGTCGAGGACGAATCCGACCTTGGCGTCACCGTGGTCGACATGGGTGGCGGCTGCACCTCGATCGGCGTCTTCTTCGAAGGCTCTCTGGTCTATGGCGACGTCATCCCCGTCGGCGGCGGTCACGTCACCCAGGACATCGCCCGCGGCCTGTCGACCCCGCTCGGCCATGCCGAGCGGCTGAAGACGCTCTACGGCAGCGCCATCGCCGGCCCGTCCGACGATCACGAGATGCTGGTGGTGCCCGAAGTCGGCGACGACAGCGGCCAGGCCACCCGCGACGTGCCGCGCTCGATGCTGATCGGCATCATCCAGCCGCGCATCGAGGAAACCCTGGAACTGGTGCGCGCCCGCCTGCGCGAGAGCGGTGCGGAGAACGTGGCCGGTCGCCGCGTCGTGCTGACCGGCGGCGCCAGCCAGCTCACCGGCGTGCGCGAACTGACCGCCCAGGTGCTCGACAAGCAGGTCCGGGTCGGCCGGCCGCTGCGTCTGCAGGGCCTGGCCGACGCGGTCGCCGGTCCGGCCTTCGCCGTCAGCGCCGGCCTGATCGCCTACGCCACCCGCGGCATGGAGGAAATCGCCCTCGGCCGTCTTGCCGATGCCGGCGCCGGTGGCGGCCGGCTGAGCCGCATCGGCCGCTGGTTCAAGGAGAACTTCTGATGTCCGCGTTCCCGATCTGCAGTCCCGTCGCGAAAACCCTTCAACCGGACCGAAAGGAGATGCGCATGTCCCCGGTCAGAATCCCGGCTGCGCTTCGCCGCAGCCGGTCCCCCCGTCCATCCCTGTTCCCGTTCGACGATTTCAGCCAGTCCCATGAGAGGAGGATTCAATGACCCTCAATCTGAGCGCTCCGATGAGCACGGAACTCAAGCCCCGCATCGTCGTGGTCGGCGTCGGCGGCGCCGGCGGCAACGCGGTCAACAACATGATCGGCGCCGGTCTTGAAGGCGTTGAATTCGTCGTCGCCAACACCGACGCGCAGGCACTGGCCCGTTCGGAGGCCGAGCGGCGCATCCAGCTCGGCGCCTCGATCACCCAGGGCCTGGGCTGCGGCGCCCGTCCCGATGTCGGCCGGCAGGCCGCGGAAGAGGCGATCGAGCAGATCACCGATCACCTGGGCGGCGCCCACATGGCCTTCATCACCGCCGGCATTCCCGGCTTGATGCCTGTTACAACCTCGTACGGGGACCGACCTCCCAGAACTTTCATCGGGGTCGTCCGTAGTAGAAACTGTGCGTATGGAATCATCGACTCCCAGTCCTCAGGGTGGTCATGAACTAATCCCCTGATGACCTTGTTCAGTGTTTGATGTAACCGCTCTATCATCCCTTGCGACTGCGGATGATACGCACTGCCAGTGACCTGTTTGATCTCCAGCGCTTTATTCATCGCCGTAACGATCTCCCCAACAAACTCCGGCGCATTGTCCGACCGGAGCACCGCTGGAAAGCCCGCAAAGTCCAGAAAGACCTTCATCAAACCATCGGCGATATGAGGCGCCGTTCGGTCCGGAATCGGAATCAGCCAACACCACCGGCTGAAGCAATCCACGAACTGGAACGCCGCCAGCGCCTGTCGGAAGATGTGATGCGCTACATGACCATCCGCGTGGAAGAGCTCACCGACGAACCATCGCCGGTCCTCTCCCGCAAAGACCGCCGCCGCGACTAGGAAAGGGACAGGACATGGCTCAGAAACTGAACATTACGAA
>JBGTSP010000281.1:0-5479 GCA_041940205.1 Alphaproteobacteria bacterium | reverse complement strand
CCATCGACATCTGGATCGTCCGCCGCACCCTGGCGCCGGTGCGCAAGGTCTCCGACGCCGTGGCCGCCATCCATCCGACGGCGCTGGAGGAACGGGCCGATGTCAGCGCGCTGCCCGCCGAGGTGCTGCCGCTGGGCCAGGCGTTCAACAGCGCCCTGGATCGAGTGACCGAGGCCTACCGCATCGAGCGCGACTTCGCCGCCGACGCCGCCCACGAACTGCGGACGCCGTTGTCGGTGCTGCAACTGAGGGCCGAGGAGACGGCTGATCCGGTGTTGCGAGGGAGGCTTCTGGCCCAGATCGGCCATGTCAGGAGCATCGTCGAGCGCCTGCTGCGCCGCGTTAGGGCCGGGCTCGGCATCGCCACCGTGTTCGCCAACGCCGTGTTCGCCTCGATCACCGGCATATCGGTGGCGTCGGCCTCGGTGTTTTCGCGGGTCGCGGTGCCCGAAATGGCGCGCCACGGCTATACGCGGCGCTTCGCCACCGGCGTGGTCGCCGGCTCGTCGGTGCTGGGCATGCTGATCCCGCCCAGCCTGCTGCTGATCCTGTACGGCTTCCTGTCGGAGACCTCGGTCGGCAGCCTGTTCCTGGCCGGGATCGTGCCGGGCCTGCTGCTGGCCTTCGCCTTCATGGCGGTGATCGTGCTGCTGGCCTGGCGGGCGCCGGGCTTCGTCGGCGGCAGCCAGCCGACGGCCGACGAGGGACTCGGTCTGCTCGATGCGCTGGGCAAGCTGGCGCCGATCGTGGCGCTGATCGCGCTGGTGCTGGGCGGGATCTATTCCGGCTTCTTCACACCAACCGAGGCCGGCGCCACCGGGGCACTGGGCGCGCTGCTGCTGGCGCTGGCCCGGCGCAAGCTCGACTGGCGGGGGTTCTGGCAGGTGCTGGTCGAGACCGGCCACGTCACGGTGTCGATCTCCTTCCTGATCATCGCCGCCAACATCTATACCCGCATGCTGACGCTTTCGGGCATTCCGGGTTTCCTGGTCGGCGGCATCGAGGGCGCGGCGCTGGGTTTCGCCGGACTGATGACGATCTACGTGCTGGTGGTGCTGGTGCTGGGAACCGTGCTCGATTCCACCTCGATCATGCTGATCGTGCTGCCGCTGGTGCTGCCGTTGCTGGGCGGTTTCGACGTGGACCTGGTCTGGTTCGGCATTGTCACCGTGCTGGCGGTCGAGGTCGGCCTGCTGACCCCGCCGCTGGGCATCGCGGTCTACGTCATCAAGTCCACGCTGGACGACGCCCGGGTGCCGCTGGGCGAGATCTTCCTCGGGGCGGCGCCGTTCGCGGCGATCATGCTGCTGGTGCTCGTCGCCGTGATCCTCTGGCCGCCGCTCAGCCTGTATCTGGTGTATTGAGGAACGCCGTCGGCGGGCACGCCGGCGAAACCGGGGAGATCGCAATGCTGTTCATGGTGATCGAGCATTTCGAAAACGACGACATGGTGCCGGTCTACCAGCGCATGCGGGATGCCGGGCGCGGCCTGCCGGAAGGGCTGAAGTTCGTCGACAGCTGGGTCGAGGCGAACTTTTCCCGCTGTTTCCAGCTGATGGAATGCGAAGACGCGGCCCGGCTGCAGGAATGGCTGCTGCACTGGCGCGGCATCGGCATCCGTTTCGAATTCGTGCCCGTCGTGCCCAGCCGTGATACCCGTCTGCTGGTCGCGCCGCATCTTTCGGGCGACGCGACCGACTGATCCTCCAGGCCCGGAACCGTTTCGCGTTCCGGCGCCCTTCCGGACCCTCAAGACGTTGCGCGGGAGCCCGCCCTGACCCCTGAATCGCCCGCCGACCGCCTGGCTTTCTGGCGGGACAACGCGCCGTGGCTCGCCTTCGGGCTCAGCCTGTCGCTGGGCTCGAGTTTCGGCCAGACCTGGTTCATCTCGCTGCATGCGGACGACATCCGGGCCAGCTTCGACCTGAGCCACGGCGACTGGGGCGGGCTCTACACCATGGCGACGCTGGCGTCGGCGGCGCTGCTGGTACAGGCCGGGCGGCTGGCGGACACGCTGCCGCTGCGCTGGCTGGCGGCCGGCCTGTTCGTGCTGTTCGCCGTCGTCTGCGTTGGCATGGCGCAGGTCTCCTCTGTGGCGATGCTGGTGATCGTGGTCTTCGGCCTGCGATTCTGCGGCCAGGGCATGCTTTCGCATGTCTCGATGACGGCGATGGGCCGCTGGTTCGTCGGCAATCGCGGGCGCGCCGTGGCCTTCGCCGGCCTGGGTTATCCGCTCGGAGAGGCGCTGCTGCCGGCGGTCGTCGTGCGCCTGAGCGATGCCATCGGCTGGCGCGAATCCTGGCTGGTGGTGGCCGGCCTGCTGCTTCTCGTCTTCCTGCCGCTCGCCGTGCTGCTGCTGCGCCGGGAACGGCGACCGCAAAGCCTCGCGACCGGCGGCGGGGAAGCGACCGGTCTCGACGGTCGGCACTGGACCCGGGGCGAGATGCTGCGTCACGGCCTGTTCTGGACCCTCCTGCCGGGCCTGCTGGCGCCGCCCTTCATCTCCACCTCGGTGTTCTTCCACCAGGTGCATATCGTCGCCATCAAGGGCTGGGACATGGTGGCCTTCGCGGACGCCTACCCGGTGTTCGCGGTCACCGGGATCGCCTCGGCACTGGCCGCCGGAGTGATCGTCGACCGCTTCGGCGCACGGCGCCTGCTGCCGTTCTACCTGCTGCCGCTGGCCGCGGCCCTGACGGTGCTGTTCGCCCTGTCGGCCCCCTGGACGGTGGTGCCCTACATGGGCCTGATGGGCGTGACCGGCGGACTGGCCACCACCCTGCTGGGCGCGCTCTGGGCGGAGCTCTACGGCACCCGTCATCTCGGTTCGATCCGCGCCGTCGCCGTCGCCGGCATGGTGCTGTCGACCGGCCTGGGGCCGGGGATCACCGGCTTCGGACTGGACCAGGGGCTGGGGATCGAGACCCAGGCGCTGCTGCTGGCGGGTTACCTGGTCGCGGTCTCGGTGTTCTTCGCGGGCCTGGTGCGCCGCTTCTGAGGCATCGACAGATCGCGATCGGGCCTATCGGCCGACATCCGCGAAGGGAAGGTCGTGCCGCAGCAGGTCTTCGCCCGCCGCGTCCCGCAGCGACAGCGTCAGCCGCCGCGCCGTCCAGTCGATCTCGATCAGGCCGACATGATCGCGGCGCACGAGGTCGCCGCGAATGTGCGGCCCGGGTTCCGCCGGCGCGGTGCGCCAGCTCGTGTTGATCGCGCTGGCGGTGAGTTCGCTCAGCGGGTAGCCGAGGCCGATGTCGCCCTGGTAGCGCGCGCCGACATGCCGGTCGCCACTGAGCAGCAGCACGCCGCGCGCGCCGGTACGGCGCAGCAGGGCGAACAGGCGTTCGCGCTCGGCCGGCAGGTTGCCCCAGCGTTCCCAGCCGTGACCCTCGGACAGCACCTGGATGCTGGAAACGAGCAGCCGCAGATCGGCCGGCTCGCCGAGCCTCGCTTCCAGCCAGCGCCATTGCGCGGCGCCCAGCATGGTCTTTGCGGGATCCGGATCGGGCCGGTACTTGCCGGCCGGATCGCCCTTCGGCCGGCGTTGCAGCGGCGCGCGAAAGCTTCTGGTGTCGAGAAACAGGATCTGTACCCGCCGGCCCTCCGGTCCGAAACGCCAGGCCCTGTAGAGCCCCCGGCGCGTGCGCCGGGGATCGTCGGCGGGGACGCGCCAGCCGTCGAGGAAGGCGGTCTGCAGGGCGGCATCGTGGCTTTCCGCGCCGCCGTCGTTGCGCCCGAAATCGTGGTCGTCCCAGATTGCCGCGATCGGCATCCGCCGTTCCAGCGCCCGGAATTCGGGCCGTTCACGCAGGCGCGCGAAGGCCCGGGCGAGATCGTCGGGGCGCATCGCCCGCTCGCGGCTGTCGGCATAGACCGTATCGCCGATGAACAGGAACAGGTCGGCACCGTCCTCGGCCAGGCGGCCGAATACCGGCGAGGGTTCCGTCTGCCTGTTGCACGAACCGAAGGCGATGCGGGTCAGGACCGTCTCGGCGCCGGGCCAGGCGGCCCGATCGCCGGCCGCCGCGACAGGCGGCGCCGGCAGGCAGCAGAGCGCCATGAACAGGCAGGCAGCGAGCCGTCGGGCGGCAAGCGCGCGGGCGCCAGGTGTGCGTGCGGTGAAGCGCGGGGCAGGGCGGTCGGGCATCTCGGTCTTCCCGATTGCGGCGGGCCGGCCGCGGCGGGCGATCTCTCCGGCGACGATCGGATGACCGGCCGACGGTTCAGTCCAGCAGGTCGGCCACGGCCGCGCGATAGCGCTCCAGGGCCTCGAGATGGGCGGCCATGCTGCGGCCCTCGAGGCGCTCGTGATAGCCGCGGGCATAGGTGTTGTTCATGGTGACGTGGCTGACCCCGGCGCGCTTCCAGGCTTCGATGGTCTCGCGCCAGCTTTCCGGCGTGCCGGCGGCCGAGGTCCAGACCTCGATGCCCACGGCATCCACGGGCCGGCCGGCGGCGGCGACCTTCTCGCGCAGCCGCGCGAAGACGGCGTCGCTTTCCGCGCCAGGCGGCCAGGCCAGCATGATCCAGCCGTCGCCCATCCGGGCGATGCGCTCCAGCGTCACGTCCTCGTGTCCGCCGAACCACAGCGGGATGCGTCCGGCGGCGGGGCGCGGGCGGATACCGGCATCCTCGATCCTGTGCCACGTACCTTCGAACGTCACGTGATCCTCGGCCCACAGGCGCTGCAGGACGTCGACCTGTTCCTCCGAGCGTCGGCCGCGATCACGGAAATTCTCGTTCAGCGCCGTGAACTCGACCGGGTTCCAGCCGATCCCGACACCCAGCCGCAACCGTCCGCCCGAGAGCACGTCGACGCAGGCGGCCTGCTTGGCGACCAGCGCGGTCTGGCGCTGGGCCAGAACGAGGACCTGGGTGGTGAAGCCGATCCGCTGCGTCTGTCCGGCGAGAAATCCGAACAGCACGAAGGGATCGTGGAAATAGTCGGCCGAGGTATTGCGGTCGCCCCAGTCGGGCCGGCTGGCGACGTTCGCGCCCAGCACGTGGTCGGTCGCGGTCAGGTGATCGTAACCCAGGCCTTCGGCGGCCTGGGCGAAATCGCGGACGATGGCGGGATCGCCGCCGATATCGGTCAGCGGCAGGGCGGCGCCCAGTTTCATCGCAGTCTCTCCCTTATCCGCGGGTCGCCGAACGACCCGCAACATCGGTGTGCTTTTGCCTATAGTGACGCCGGAATCGACAGGAAGGGAGTCGGGGATGAGCGAAGGCAAGGTGGCGCTGGTGACGGGGGCGGGAACGGGCATCGGCCGGGAGTCGGCGCTGGCGCTGATGCGGGCCGGGTTCGACGTGGTGCTCGCCGGCCGGCGGGCGGAACCGCTGGAGGAGACCGCGCAGGCCGGTGCCGGGAGCGGCGGGTCGGCGCTGGCGGTGCCGACCGACGTCGCCGATCCGGCCTCGGTCGAGACCCTGTTCGCGGCCGCGAAGGAACGCTTCGGGCGGCTCGACGTGCTGTTCAACA
>JBGTSP010000280.1:0-5576 GCA_041940205.1 Alphaproteobacteria bacterium | reverse complement strand
TTGCCGAAGAGGTCGCCGCGTTTGTCGATCTCGAGGTCGAACACCATCGTGGTCCGGCTGTCGCCCGGCGCGGAGGTTGGCACGCGGATGACCTCCGCGACGTCGTTGATCAGCTGGATCACGTGGCCGATCTCCTCCGAGGCGCTGGCCAGGCCCTGGATCTGCTCGTAGGCCCGGCGGGATTCGCCCGAGGCGCCCTGGGCGATGTCCAGCGAGCGCTGCACCCGGTCGCTGACCTGGGCGATCATGTCGGTCAGATCGCCGGCGGCCTCCGAGACCGACTGCACGCTGGCGGCGGTCTCGTCGGCCATGGCGGCGGCGGCGCTGGAGCGCTCGCCGTTCCGGCTGGCGGTGGACGAGAGGCTGTCGGCGGCGGTGACCAGGCCGGCGGAGGCCTGGCTGACCGCGCCCAGGATCCGGGAGACGCCGTCGTCGAACTCGGTGATCAGGCTTTCGATCTTCTCGCCGCGCTGCCGGTCGGCGGCCAGCCGCTCGGCCTCGGCGCGGCGGTCCTCCTCCTGGCGGGCTTCCAGGCGGTTCTTCTCCTCCACCGCGTCGCGCAGCGCGGCGAGGGCGTTCGCCATCAGCCGCATCTCGTCCGGCCCGGCGGGCGGAATCGTGATCTCGGGATCGCCCTCGCCGATCCGGCCCATGGCGCGCGCGAAGGCCTTCAGCTTGCCGAAGGTGGTGATGCGAAGCAGCAGCCAGGCCAGCAGCCAGCCCGCCAGCAGCAGGACGCCGAGGATCTGCAGGGTCTCGCTGCGCAAAGCGTCGCCGCGGGCGTTGAAGGCCGAGATGTCCCGGCTGTAGCGGGCCACGGCCCAGGGCGCGCCGGTGCTGTCGGGAATCTCGACAACCAGTTCGACCCGGCCGTCGGACGCGTCAGTGCCGCCGGCGGCGTTGTCCGCGCCGGTCGTCAGCTCTGCCGTGTCGGTCGCGTTCGCCGGCGCTTCCGCGCCGCCGCCGGCATTCTTCGCCGGCGCTTCGGCGCTGTCGCCGGTTTTGTCCGCCGGGGGTTGGGCGCGCGGGGCCAGGGTCTCGAACAGCACCTCGCCCTGATTGTCGACGAAGCGGACGTCGCCGCCCAGAACCGAGCCCAGGTCGGCGAATTCCTTCAGGGGATCGGTGACGATCTCGAGGAAGGCGACCATGCGGAAACCGCCGATCGGCGCCAGGTAGCTGTAGACCGGCCGGCCGCTGTCGGTGCGCCACATGAAGCCGACCTTCTGGCGCTTCTCGCCCTTGGAACGCGCGTTCAGCCGGTCGAGCAGGCCGGGAAGCGCGCCGATGCTCTCGCCCGAGCCCAGCCTGGCCTGGGCCAGCACCTTCATGTCCTTGTCGTAGACCACCGCGTGCCGCAGGCCGAGGCCGAACTGGTTGACCGCGGGCTTGTCCCACAAGATGTCGGCTTCCACGGTCAGCCGGTTGACGTCGGCCTCGCGCGCCGCCTTGACCAGCGCGTCCTCGCGAATCCACGAATCCATCACCGGTTCCAGCCGGCGCACGAAGTCGCGCTCGACCCGCGAGCGCACGAGGAAGGTCAGCAGGTCGCCGGAGGTCCGGTTCAGGGTGTCGACGGCGTAGCCCTTGTAGGATTCGCTGAGCCAGAACAGGGTGCCGGAGACGCCGATCGTCGCCAGCACGCCGATCAGCATCAGGGCGCGGCGCAGGGTCCAGAAGGCGGTGCGCGGTTTCTGCGTTGTCTCGGTCACGGGCGGGCACTCGCGTTTTGTCAGCGTTCAGCCTTTCCGCATAGCAAGACAGTCTTAACGACGGGTAACGCTGCCCGTTCCGCGGGTGCCGCGGATGCCGGCCGGTTCAGGCCTCGGGATGCACCGGCGTGAAGGCCGGACGGCGCCAGTAGCGCGCCAGCAGCGCGCCGTAGCCGGGAAAGACATAGCCGCCGTTCAGCGCCAGCAGCGCCTCGCGATGCGCCCGGTAGAAGCCGGGGATCTCGTACCAGGGCATGGTGGGGTGGCGGTGATGGACGATGTGCAGGTTGTTCCACAGGAACAGCAGGCCGAAGACCCAGTTGGACTCCACCGCCGCCACCCGCTCGTAGGGCAGCGCGCCCCAGCGGTGTTCCAGGAAGGGCCGCAGCCAGCCCAGCACCATGCCGGAATAGAAGAAGAACAGCAGGTACTGCCAGGCCGGCATGCCGGCCGGCCCGGTGACGAACCACAGGATCGCGGCCACCGCCAGCCCGTGGCGCAGCCAGATCCCGGCCGTCGCCGTTTCGCCCCGCAGCAGCGGCGCCAGGTCGCGCTGTGCCAGCCGGAAGAGGCGGATCGGCGGGCCCAGCAGCAGGCGGCCGAAGAAGGTCTGGTTCACCAGCAGCAGGCCCCGCCACCAGCGGGGATAGGCGGCCCAGTCGGCCGCGCGGTGGTAGACGCTTTCGGTATCGCGGCCCGGATAGGTGAGATCGGCGTTGCGGTGATGGCGGCTGTGGCTGGCGCGGTAGAGCTCGAAGGGCAGCCACAGGCCGATCGGCGGCCAGACCATGGCGGTGCGCAGCCAGCCGGGCGCGCTGCGCCAGCCGTGGATCGCCTCGTGCTGCAGGCTGAAATGCAGCGCCGTGACATAGGCCGCCAGCGGCCACAGCAGCCACCAGGGCAGGGCGGCGTGGAACCAGACCAGCCCCGACCAGCCCGCATAGACGGCGAGCGCCAGCAGCCAGGTCGGCCCTTCAAGGCGCAGGAAGCGCGCGCGCAGGCCGGCGGGCGCGGCGGTGGCGGTCTCGGCCGTCATGTCCCGATCATAGGCCGCGCGATGATGCTAGGCTAAGGCCGTCCGCGGGCCACCGGGCCGGCGCCGCGGGCGGGGGAGGGATCATGCAGCTCCATACCTATTACCGTTCCAGCGCCGCCTACCGGGTGCGCATCGCGCTCAACCTGAAGGGGCTCGCGGCCGAGGAACATTATTGCCATCTGCGCAAGGGCGAGCAGCGCGGCGCGGCCTACCGGGCGCTCAACCCGCAGGGCGTGGTGCCGACACTGGTGGACGGCGACCTGGTGCTGGGCCAGTCGCTGGCGATCCTCGACTACCTGGAGGAGACCCATCCCCAACCGCCGCTGCTGCCGGCCGATCCCGCCGGGCGGGCCCGGGTGCGCCAGATCGCGCTCGCCATCGCCTGCGACATCCATCCCCTGAACAATCTCAAGGTGCTGAACTTCCTCAGCGATCCCGACGGCATGGGGCTGAGCCAGGAACAGCGACTCGCCTGGTACCACCACTGGATCGCCGACGGTTTCGCGGCGCTGGAGGCGCTGCTCGCGCGCGACCGGCCGGCGGGCGACTTCTGCCATGGCGAGCGGCCGGGCCTCGCCGACTGTTGCCTGGTGCCGCAGGTCTACAACGCCGCCCGCTTCGAGGTGGACCTGGCGCCCTACCCGCTGATCCGGTCGGTCAACGAGGCCTGCCTGGCGCTGGAGGCCTTCGCCGCCGCCGCACCCGACGTGCAGCCGGACGCCGAGTGATGGCCGCGGACCTGGGTGCGGCGAAGGCCGCCGCCGAAGCGCTTGCCGCCCGCCTGGCCGCGGCCTCGCGCATCGTCGTCTTCACCGGGGCGGGGATCTCCACCGAATCCGGCATCCCGGATTTCCGCTCGCCCGGCGGCCTGTGGACGAAGTACCGGCCGATCGAGTTCGGCGACTTCATGGCCTCGGAGGAAATGCGCCGGGAATCCTGGCGGCGCAAGTTCGCCATGGACGGGGTGATGTCGGCGGCCGAGCCCAACCGCGGCCACCGCGCCGTCGCCAAGCTGGTGGCGCAGGGCCGCTGCATCGGCGTGATCACGCAGAATGTCGACGGCCTGCACCAGGCCTCCGGCGTGCCTGACGAACTCGTTGTCGAACTGCACGGCAATTCGACCTACGCCGCCTGCCTCGACTGCGGCCGGCGGATGGAACTGGCCGAGGTGCGGGCGCTGTTCGACGACGGCGAGCAACTGCCGCTGTGCGCGGACTGCGGCGGCATCGTCAAGACCGCCACCATCTCCTTCGGCCAGTCGATGCCGGAACGCGAGATGGCCCGGGCCCAGTTTCTGGTCGAGCAGTGCGACCTGATGATCGCCATCGGCTCGTCCCTCGTGGTCTATCCCGCCGCCGGCTTTCCGCTGCTGGCCAAGCGCAACGGCGCCGCCTACGTCATCCTCAACCGCGAGGAGACCGAGCAGGACAGCCATGCCGACCTGGTCCTCAACCAGGAAATCGGCGAGGTGCTGGGCGATGCGGTTGGGGTGAACTGACGAACCGGCTATACCGGGGATCCCGCCCGACCATCCCGCCGGCCGCGCCGCCGTCCGGCAGGCCTCTTCCGGCAGCGACCTGACAAGTCCCGCGAGCAAGGAATCCAAGCATGACCCGTCTGCGTTTCGGCGCCTTCCTGGCACCGCACCATCCCATCGGCGAACATCCGATGCTGCAGTACCGCAACGATCTCGACCTGGTCGCCCGCCTCGACGCGTTGGGCTACGACGAGTTCTGGTGCGGCGAGCATCACTCGACCGGCTGGGAGACCATCGCCTCGCCGGAGATGTTCCTCGCCGCCGCCGGCGAACGCACCCACCGCATCCGGCTGGGCACCGGCGTGGTCTCGCTGCCCTACCACCATCCCTTCATGGTGGCCAACCGGATGGTCCAGCTTGACCACATGACCCACGGAAGGGTGATGTTGGGCGTTGGCCCCGGCGCGCTACCAGGCGATGCCTACATGTTGGGAATCGACCCGACGACGCAACGCCAACGCATGGATGAATCGTTCGGACTTGTCCTGCGCTTGATGACTGAGACTGAACCCATCACCTACAAGAGCGACTGGTTCGAGCTTCGCGAGGCCATGCTGCAACTGCGCCCCTACACCAAGCCCCACATGCCGATCTCCGTGGCCTCGGTGCAGTCTCCCGCCGGAGTCGCCCTGGCCGGCAAGTACGGCGCCTCGGTGCTGACGATCACCCGGCCCCGTGACCCAGGCGCTCCGGAATCAGATCTGGCCGCGCTCTGGGACGTCGCCGAGGAATCGGCCGCCGAGCACAACAAAGTGGTGAACCGGGACGACTGGCGCCTGGTGATTCCCGTGCACATCGCCGAGACCCGGAAAGAGGCCATCGAGCAGGCTCGTATCGGCGCCGGCCGTTACCAGGGTGAGTATTTCGAGCACACCATGGGTCGGGATCCAGTGATTGACGGCCCCCAGGAAAAAATCATCGAGGCCATGATTGACAACGGTAGCTGGATCATTGGCGACCCCGACGATTGCATCGCCGGTATCCGCAAGCTTGAAGAACGGAGTGGTGGCTTTGGTGGTTTCATGGTCCAGACCATTGACTGGGCGCAGCGGGAACAGGTCCTCCACAGCTTTGAGCTGCTGGCACGGTACGTCATGCCCCAGTTCCAGGGCTCGACTCTCAGCACCGCTGCTTCCAACCAGTGGGCATATGAGCACCAAGAGATCTTGAGCGCCGGCCGGGTGCAGGCCATCAACCGGGCGAAGTCGGACTACGCGACCCGGACCTAGGCGCAAAAACTATGAAAGCAGTGTGGTACGAGCGTAACGGCGACGCCGACATTCTCGAATAC
>JBGTSP010000279.1:0-5609 GCA_041940205.1 Alphaproteobacteria bacterium | reverse complement strand
CTCTACGTGAAGGGCGAATTCATCGGCGGTTGCGACATCGTCAAGGAGATGTTCGAGGCCGGCGAACTGCAGCAGGTCTTCGACAACGCCAACGTCGACACCCAGGCGGCCTGATGACGGACGCGCCCGGCGCGATCCACGGCTACCACGCGCACGTCTATTTCGACGCCGGGACGCGCGAACCCGCGCGCCGGATCCGCGAGGCCGTGCTCGAGCGCTTCGCGGTCGACATGGGCCGCTGGTGGGAGAAACCGGTCGGACCGCATCCGATGTGGAGCTACCAGATCGCCTTCAAGCCCGATCTGTTCAACGAGATCGTGCCCTGGCTGATGCTGAACGCCGAGGGGCTGAGCGTGTTCATCCATCCCGAGACCGGCGACGACCTGGCCGACCATCGCGACTACCCGCTGTGGATCGGCCCGCAGCAGACGCTCAATCTCGCCCTGTTCGAAAAGAACCGGCCGGCCGCCTGACGGCGATCGCGACGGGGTTCAGCGCCCGTTGTTGTAGACCGTCAGGCTGAGGATCATGTCGACCTGCCGGCCGTCATCGGCCAGCGGCAGGTGGATGCGCTCGATCGGCGCGAAATCGTAGCGGAAATTCATCGACGACGGCCCCGTGCGGTAGCTTGGCAGGCCGGTTTCGGCGACCAGCCTGCGGTGGCGGTAGCCGTAGGTCTCGCGCCAGTCGGGAATGACCTCGTCGTAGTAGTGCCCGGTAAAGTCGCGGTCGAAGGCTTCGACCACCCGGGTGCCCACCAGGCGGAAACGGATCCGGAAGGGATCCCGCTCGATGTCGGTCAACACCAGGCTCGACAGCAGCGAGGGCACGTCGAGCGGCTCGAAATCGCGACGAGCGGGCAGGCCATCCCCGTGATGAAGCGAGATCCAGTAGCGCACGAGGTCGCGAACCGGCTTCGCCCGGGCGCGCGCCTCGACCTCCCGGCCCGCGGCGATGCTGACGGTCGCCGTGACCGGTTCGCCCGCGGGCGGGGCCTCGTTGTCCTGCGGGGTTCGTGCCTGCATGCCTTCCGACCTAGAACAGCGGTGTTGATGAATTCTTAACCACGAGACCGCGCCAGCGGCGGCGACATGGGTTAGCGTTCGCACCGGACGATCGAGGGGATGGCAGAGCGTCATGCGAAACGATTGCCGCAGGCATCCGAGGGCGACGGGGCCGCTCGCCGCACCCCGGCGATGACGGAACCCGCGCACGCCCCCGCCCCGGCGGCGGAACCCGGCGGCCGCCTCGACGGCCGCATTGCCGACGTCCTGGGGGTCGGTTTCGCGGCCGCGATCGTGATCTACGCCGCGTCGGGACCGCTCTCCGAACTCGCCCGCTGGCTGGTCGAGGCGACGGCGGCGGACTTCGATCAGCTCTCGCGCCGCGAGCAGCGGCTGCTGCTGCGCAGCCACTGGCTGAGCGGCGGCTACCGGGCCTTCGAGCAATCGGTGCTGCTGCCCACCGGCCTGATCCTCGGCCTGCCGATCCTGTTCGCCTTCACGATCTCGCTGCTGACGCTGCAGGCGGGATCGCGCGGCCGGCTCGCGCACCGGGTGCTGGCGCTCGCCACGCTGGCCGCCTTCGGTTCCTGGATCGCCAAGATCTTCGCCACCGACGGCGGCGCCCTGCCCTCGGCCGAGGCGATCGACTTCGCGATGTTCCCGCTGGCGACCGCGATCACGCTGTATCTGACCTGGCGGCTGTTCGGCGGTTTCATCGTCGCCTTCTGCCTGTTCTGGGTGCTGTACTTCTTCCTGCGCGGCGACCTGCCGGCCTGGACCGGCATCCTCGCGGGCTCGGATGCCAGCGCCGCTCAGAACCTGCGCGCGATGGTGCTGAACTTCTGGGCCCAGACCGGCGGGATGTTCGGCCAGCCGTTGCAGGTGGTTTCGGGCAACGTGCTTATCTTCATCGTGTTCGGCGCGGTGATGATGGCCTCGGGCGCCGGGGATCTGCTGCTGAAGATCGCCAACCGGCTGACCGGCGGCCTGACCGGCGGCGCGGCGCACGCCGCGATCGCCAGTTCCGCCCTGTTCGGCACGCTTTCGGGCGCGGCGATCTCGAACGTGGTCTCGACCGGGGTGATGACGATCCCGGTGATCAGGAAGTCCGGCTTCCGCCCCGCCTTCGCCGGCGCGGTCGAGGCCACCGCCTCCACCGGCGGGCAGATCATGCCGCCGGTGATGGGCGTGGTCGCCTTCTTCGTCGCCGGACAGATCGGCCTGGAATACCGCTACATCGTCGTCGCCGCGATCCTGCCCGCCGTGTTCTTCTACGCCGGCACCTTCCTGACGGTGTATTTCGAGGCCCGCCGCCAGGGCATCGGCACCCTGCCCGTCCACGAGCGTCCGCCGCTCGATCGGCACGAGAAGGTGCAGTGCCTGGTCTTCATCGTGCCCCTGGTGGTGCTGACCTGGTTCCTGTTCGTGCAGCCCTCGGTGCCCAAGGCCGGGCTCTACGGCCTGATCGCGGCGCTCGCCGCGGCCCTTGTCCTGTTTCCCGCCTTTCGCGCGCCCGGCCGCCTGCTTGCCGCCTTCGCGAAGGCCGGCCGCATGGCCGCCCAGATCGTCGTCATCGTCACCGCGATCGGCCTGATCGTCGGCCTGATCCAGGTTTCCGGCTTCGCCGGCCGCCTCGCCCTGCTGCTGACCCAGCTCGCCAGCGGCCCCCTTCCGCTGGTCCTGGTGGTGGTGGCGCTGGGCTCGATCGTGCTCGGCATGGGCCTGCCGCCGGGCGCGACCTATTTCATCATCGTCATCGCGCTGAGTTCGGGCATCGAGGCGATCGGCGTGCCGCCGCTGACGCTGCACCTGTTCGTGGTGTTCTTCGCGGTGATGTCGACGGTGACCCCGCCGGTGGCGCTGGCCGCCTTCGCGGCGGCGCCGATCGCCGGGGCCGATCCGATCCGGACCGGGTTCGAAGCCGCACGCATCGGCCTTGCCGGCTTCCTGATCCCCTTCGTCTTCGTCTACCACCCGGCCGTGCTCTACAAGCTGCAGGTGCTGTTCGTCTGGTTCGGCGGCGATGCGCCGGATTCCCGCGCGATGCCGGACATCGCCAGCGTCAGCTGGGCCGAATTCGGCTGGATCATCGTCGCCTTCGCGCTCGCCATGTGGCTGCTGGCCTCGGCGCTGACGGGGTTCGAGAAAGCCCGGCTTGGCCCGCTGCAGCGGCTCGCCCGCACGATCGCCGGCCTGGCGGTGCTGGTGCCCGATATCGCGATCGCGTCGCTCGCCGGTTTCGCCGGCCTCGTTCTGATAGGCTTTCACCACAGGTCCGCGGCACGCCCCGGCGATACCGGCGGACCGGCATAGTTCAGGGAGGAACGACCTATGCGCATGCCTGCCCTCGCCGCGCTCGCGGCAGCCTGCCTGCTGGCCTCGCCGGCCCTCGCCGAGAAGGTCACGCTGAAGATGGCGACGATCGCCCCCAGCCTGGGACAGGCGATCACCATGGCGACCTTCGCCAACGTCGTGACCGAACGGCTGGAGGATGTGACCATCGAGGTCGCCGGCGGCGGTGCCGCGACCCTGCACCAGCTCGAGGTCGGGCGCGGCAATCTCGACATGGCCATGACCTCGCCGGTGATCCACATCCTGATGACCAAGGGCGTGGCGATGTACAAGAAGCAGCCCGACGCGCCGACGGTGGCGCCCAAGGTGCAGCTTCTGATGTGGTTCCCCTACGGCCAGTATCACTACGCCGTGCGTGCCGACAGCGACATCAAGGTGCTCGACGACATCGAGGGCGCGACGGTGTTCCTCGGGCCCCAGGGCGGCGGCGCCTACAACGCCGCCAAGGGCTGGATCCAGGCGACCACGGGGCTGGTGGCCGGCGAGGACTACACCGCGATCAAGGCCAACTGGCAGACCGGCTTCCAGTCCTTCCTCGACGGCAAGATCGACATGTACGTGAACGGCTGCCTCGATCCCTGCCAGCAGTTCATCCAGTTCACCGAGACCGAGAAGGTCCGCTTCCTCGGCCCGGCGAGCCACGAGGGCGAGGCGGTCGACAAGTTCCTGGGCAAGTTCCGCCAGCGGGCCGAGATTCCCGCCGGGATCTACAAGAACCAGGTGAACGAGGGGCCGGTGATGTCGAACGACACGGCGGTCGGGATCGCCGTGCGCGCCGACCTGGACGAGGAGCTGGTCTACCGCATCACCCGGACCTTCTGGGAGAATCTCGACGCCATCACCTCGGACGCGCCCTGGGCGAAGGCGCTGGATCCCGCCTATGCCGCCAAGCAGCGCGGCACCATCAAGCTGCATCCCGGCGCCGCGCGCTACTACAAGGAAGCCGGCGTGATGTAGGCCTGCCAGGGACCGTCCGGCCCGGCGTTCCGGACGGTCCCGCTCGCAGTCTGCTAGCCCGCTCAGGCGGCGTCGTAGGCCTCGCGGTGTTTCAGCCAGCGCATCGGCCCGTCGGCCTCGTCCCGCCCCTTCGGCGTCAGGTCGAGCAGGTGGTAGGTGCCGTTGAGAATGTCGAGGCCGCGGGCGTAGGTCGAATAGGTGTGGAACACGGTTCCCTCCGCATCCCGGACGAACACGCTCACCCCCGGCGCCTCGCCGGCGGGAAAGGTGGTTTCGCGGTAATTGTAGGTGACCGGCGCGTCGGCACTGTGGCCTTCCTCGAAACTGACCTGGAAGTCGTGGTTGAAGCGACTGCCGAGCGAGGAGACCAGCGGCAGCGACCAGCCCTTGCGGGCCCGGAATGCCTGCAGCCGCTCGAACGGCGCGCGGGCGACGAGCACGAAGGCGGTGTCGCGGGCGGCGAGATGAGCGGCGATGCCGTCGAAATTGTCGGCCCAGAAGGAGCAGCTCGGACAGCCGTTCTCCCAGTCGGGGCCATACATGAAATGCTGGACGATGAGCTGGCCGTGCGGCCCGAACAGGTCCGCGAGGCTCACCTCGCCGTCGGGGCCGGTAAAGCGGTACTCCGTCTCCAGGCGGACCCACGGCAGGGCGCGGCGCTTCTCGGCCAGCACGTCGCGCGCCCGGGTCAGGGCCTTCTCCTCCTCCAGCAGCGCGCGGCGGGCGTCGAGCCAGGCCTCACGGCTGGCGATCTCAGGCTTCGGCATGATGGCGTCTCTCCATTTTGGTGGCGGACCACCTTTATTTAACTTATACGTTAAATATTGATCGAAGCGACGCCGAGTCAACCCCCCTGCCCGGCCGGTTTCGCCCGGCCAAAAAGAAAAGGCCGCCCGAAGGCGGCCTTCCCGAAACCGGTTGCGGTCCGATCGGTCAGTTCTTGGAATAGAACTCGATGACCAGGTTCGGCTCCATCTGCACCGGGTACGGCACGTCGGCCAGCTTCGGTGTGCGATGGAAGGTGCCGGCGCCCTTGGAATAATCGACATCCATGTAGTCCGGCAGGTCGCGCTCGCCGGATTCCGTGGCCTCGATCACCAGCGCCATGTTCTTCGCCTTGTCGGAAATCTCGATCGTGTCGCCCTCGCGCACCCGGTAGCTCGGGATGTTGACCCGGCGGCCGTTGACGCGGACATGGCCGTGATTGACGAACTGCCGGGCCGCGAACACGGTCGGCACGAACTTCATGCGGTAGACCACGGCATCGAGCCGGCGCTCCAGCAGGCCGATCAGGTT
>JBGTSP010000278.1:0-5658 GCA_041940205.1 Alphaproteobacteria bacterium | reverse complement strand
GGGCTACGCCAAGGAATTCCATGTCGAGCGCTACCTGCGCGAGAGCCTGATCCACCGGCTGGCGCCGATCAGCCCGCAACTGATCCTCAGCTATCTCGCCGAAAAGGCGCTGGGCCTGCCGAAATCCTATTGACCGCGCCCGGCCGGCCGGCGATCTGTGGCCGGCAACCATTCGTGAAGGGAGGACACGACATGAGCAACCCCATGAGCCTCGAGGGGCACAACATCATCGTCACCGGCGCCGGCCAGGGGATCGGCGAGGCCGTCGCCCGGCTTGTCGTCGATCTCGGCGGCCGCGCCATTCTCGTCGATCTGAACGCCGAGAAGGTCGGCGCGCTGGCCGACGAACTGGGCGCCGACAAGGCCGAGATGCATGTCGGCTCGGTCGCCGAGCCCGGTTTCGTGCAGCAGATGGTCGCCGATGCCGTGACCCGGAACGGGGCGATCCACGGCCTCGTCAACAATGCCGGCATCGTCCGCGCGGCGATGATCAACAAGATGCCGATCGAAACCTGGCAGGAGGTCATCGACGTCAACCTGTCGGGCGTCTTCTACTGCCTGCAGGCGGTCGGCCGGCACATGTACGAACGCTATGAATCGGGCGACACCTCGCCCTCGTCGATCGTCAACATCTCCTCGGACGCGGGCCGGCGCGGTACCATCGGCCAGATCAACTACGGCGCCGCCAAGTCCGGCGTCATGGGCATCACCATGAGCGCGGCGCGCGAATGGGCGGCCCGGCAGATCCGCGTCAACTCGGTCTGTTTCGGCGTGGTCGAGACCGAGATGACCGAGGTGATCCGTTCCGACAAGTTCCGCGACGGGGTGATGGCGCAGGTGCCGATGAAGCGCTTCTCGACCCCCGAAGAGGTCTCGCAGCCCGTCTGCTTCCTGCTCTCGCAGGCGGCGAGCTACATCACCGGCCAGCATCTCTCGGTGAACGGCGGCTACACCATCGGGGTGTAGCGCGGCCGAACGATCGCCGATGGCGCGCGGGGCCTGGTTCGGGTGGAGGAAAATGGTGGGCACACCTGGACTCGAACCAGGGACCTCTGCGATGTGAACACAGCGCTCTAACCAGCTGAGCTATGCGCCCCACCAAGGCGCCGCTATCTAGTCCCGGCGGCGGGCGGCGTCAAGCGCCGGTTGGCGCGGCGGCGAGCGAATCCAGCGCCGCCGCCAGGTCGCCGAAACGATCGATCACCAGGTCGGCGCCCAGTTCGCTGGGCGCGGTCGTGGTGTAGCCGAACGAGACCGCGATCACCGGGATGCCGGCGTTGCGCGCGGCGTTCACGTCGTTGGCGCTGTCGCCGATCATCACCGCCTGTTCCGGGGGAACGTCGAGCATCGCCAGCGTGCCGAGAACGTGGCCGGCATCGGGCTTGCGCACCGCCAGGCTGTCCGCGCCGACGATCGCCTCAAAGCGCGGCGCGAGGCCGAGCAGGTCCAGCAGCTTCGCCGACAGGCCGGCCGGCTTGTTGGTGACCACGGCGAGCCGGCCGCCGGCCGCGGCAAGTGTGTCCAGGGTTTCGGGCACGTCCGCGAAGGCCCGGCTCTCGTCGGCGACATGCGCCCAGTAGTGCTCCAGCAGCCAGCCCATCGCCTCGTCCAGGCGCGCTTCGGAGAGCGGATCGTCTGCCGTGGCGCGCGTCAGCATGTGTCGCGCGCCGTCGCCGATCATCGCGCGGATGCCCTCCAGGCTGACCGGCGGCCGGCCGAGGCGGGAGAGCGCATGGTTGAGGGCGTGGCAGAGATCGGGCGCGGTCTCGACCAGGGTCCCGTCGAGATCGAACAGCAGGGCGGAGAAGCGCGCCCGCCAGGCGGGCAGGGGAGCGGTCATGGCAGGCCTCGTCTCCGTCATGCTCAGCCCCAGACCAGGATCAGCAGGGGGATGGCGATCGCCACCACGAGAATTTCCAGCGGCAGGCCGAGGCGCCAGAAGTCGCCGAAGCGGTAGCCGCCGGGACCCATCACCAGAGTGTTGCACTGGTGGCCGATGGGGGTGAGGAAGGCGCAGGAGCCGCCGATCGCCACCGCCATCAGGAAGGCGTCCATGCTGGCGCCGGTCTGCGCCGAGATACCGACCGCGATCGGCGCCATCACCACCACCGTGGCGGCGTTGTTCATGATGTCCGAAAGCGTCATCGTGACCAGCAGCACCAGGGTCAGCATCAGCCAGCCGGGGGCATCGCCGGCGATCGCCGCGAGCCCCTGGGCCAGCGCCGCGGCCGCGCCGCTGGTCTCCAGCGCGCCGCCCACGGGGATCATCGCGCCCAGCAGGACGATCACCGGCCAGTCGATCGCATCATACAGTTCGCGCAGCGGGATCAGGCCCAGCAGCACGAAGGCGACCGCCGCCGCGGTCAGCGCCAGCGCGGCCGGCAACAGGCCGGTCGCGGTCGCCGCGAGCGCCGCGGCGAACAGGCCGACGGCCAGCTGCACCCGGGGTTCGCGGCCGAGCGCGAGCTGGCGCCCGGCCAGCGGCAGCAGGCCGAGCCGGGTCATGGCATCGCCCAGGGCGTCGTCCTCGCCCTGCAGCAGCAGCACGTCGCCGGCGCGGAACTGCACCGCGTCCAGCCGCCGGCGGATCGGCTCGTCGCTGCGCGCCACGGCGATCAGGTTGAGCCCGTGCGCCCGGCGCAGGCCGACCATGCCCGGGGTGCGTCCCTCCAGCGGCGAATTCGGCGTGATCACCGCCTCGGCCAGCACCACGTCGGCCGAACTGATCTGTCCGGCGTCCAGCTCGAACTCGCCCACCAGCTCCAGACCGGCGCTGTCGACGAGGCGCTTGATCTCGGTCGGATCGGCATTCACCACCAGGATGTCGCCGGCCCGCAGGACGGCCCGGCGCGAGGGCGCGGGACGGCGGGTCTCGCCGCGGATCAGGGCGAAGAAACTCACATCGATCCCGGCCTTGTCGACGATCGAGGCCAGCGAGGCGCCGTCCAGCGGGGACTCGTCGGGCACCCGCAGCTCGGTCATGTATTCGTCGATGCTGAACAGCAGCTCCGGCGGGGTGCGCCCGCGCCGGCCCTCGGGGATCAGCCGCCAGCCGATCAGCACCAGGAAGAGGACGCCCGCGGCGGCGGCGACCGCGCCGACGGGAGAGAAGTCGAACATCCCGAAGGCCTCGCCGGTCAGGTCCTGGCGGTAGGCGGCGATGATCACGTTGGGCGGCGTGCCGATCATCGTCGCCAGCCCGCCGAGGATCGCTCCGAAGCTGAGCGGCATCAGCACCAGGGCGGCCGGGCGTCCCTGTTTCAGCGTGCTCTCCAGCGCCAGCGGCAGCAGGATGGCGAGCGCCCCGACATTGTTCATGAAGGCCGAGCACAACGCGCACAACACGGTCAGTGCGCCGATCTGCGTGACCGGGTTCTCCAGCATCGGCGCCAGCCGGTCGGAGAGCATCTGCACCACGCCGGCATTGCGCAGGCCCTGCGAGATCACCAGCACCGCGGCCACGGTCACGACCGCGGGATGCCCGAAGCCCGAGAACATCGCGCCGCTCGGCACCAGGCCGACCAGGGTCGCGGCCAGCAGGGCCAGCAGGGCGACGATGTCGTAGCGCGGCCGGCCCCAGACGAAGAGCACCGCCGAGACCAGCAGGATCACCGCGATCAGGATCTGTTCGTGGGGCATGGGGCTCCCGTGCGGGCGCGCGCCGACTCGCCCGCGCGCGCCGCCAGTGTGCGACAGCCCGTTGCGGGCGGCCAGTGCGGGCGGGCCAGCGCAGATGGGCGAACGCGGGCGGTCAGCGCGGCCGGCGCAGGGCGGCCAGTGCGGGGCGGCCGGCACCGGGCGGTCGACGGCCGGGCGGCGCCCTGCCTGCGCGCTTCCGTCACGCGTGGGGGAGCGGGAAATATTATCTAACAGCATTTGAGTTGGCGCTGTCCCGGGCGCCATGCAAAGTCCGCCGCGCCGGGCACCCCGCCGCCGGCCTGCAGGGAGCAGAGAGATCCATGAACGCTGCGTCGAACGATGTCGCGATCGTCATCCTGGCCGCGGGCCTGGGCACCCGGATGCGCTCCGCGCTGCCCAAGGTGCTGCATCCCATTGCGGGCCGGCCCCTGGTGGGACACGTGCTGGCGGCGGCCGAGAGGCTGGCGCCCTCGCGGCGGGTCGTCGTGGTCTCGCCGGCGGTTCGCGAGACGGTCGCGGCCGCGCTGCCGGGATGCACGGTGGCGGTGCAGGATCCGCCGCTCGGCACAGGGCACGCGATGATGGCGGCGCTGCCGGCGCTGGAAGGTTTCCGGGGCGACGTGCTGATGCTGTTCGGGGATTCCCCGCTGATCACGCCGGAAAGCCTGGAGGCGATGCTCGCCGCCCGGCGCGGCGAGGGCGATCCGGCGGTGGTCGTCGCCGGCTTCCGTCCGGCCGATCCGACGGGCTACGGCCGCCTGCTGCTGGAAGCCGACGGCGCGCTTGCCGGCATCGTCGAGCATCGCGACGCCAGCGAAGAGCAGCGCGCCATCGGGCTGTGCAATTCCGGCTTCATGGCGATCGACGGCACCGCGCTCGCCGGCCTGCTGGAACGGCTGGGCAACGACAACGCCAAGGGCGAATACTATCTCACCGACATCATCGCCATCGCCCGCGCCGACGGCCGCCGCTGTGCCCAGGTCGAGGTGCCGGTGGACGAGACGGTCGGCATCAACGACCGCACCCAGCTTGCCGAGGCCGAGGCGCTGATGCAGCGCCGGCTGCGGCGCAAGGCGATGCTGGAGGGCGCCAGCATGCAGGATCCCGAAACCGTCTGGCTGTCCTACGACACGGAACTGGGCCGCGACGTCACGGTCGGTCCGCACGTCTTCTTCGGACCCGGCGTGCGGGTCGCGGAGAACGCCGAGATCCATGCCTTCTCGCATCTCGAGGGCTGCACGGTCGCGGCCGGCGCGCGCATCGGACCCTATGCGCGCCTGCGGCCCGAGGCCGAGGTCGGGCCCGGCGCGCGGGTGGGCAATTTCGTCGAGGTCAAGAAGGCCCGCCTGGGCGAGGGCGCCAAGGTCAACCACCTGAGCTACATCGGCGATGCCGAGATCGGCGCGCACGCCAATGTCGGGGCGGGCACCATCACCTGCGACTATGACGGCTTCCTGAAGTCGCGCACGGTGATCGGCGCCGGCGCCTTCATCGGTTCGAACACGGCGCTGGTGGCGCCGGTATCGGTCGGGGCCGGCGCCATCGTCGGCGCGGGCAGCACCATCACCCGGGACGTGGCGGGCGACGCGCTGGCCGTGACCCGGGCGGAGCAGCGCCAGGTCGCGGATTTCGCGCCGGGCTATCGGGAAAAGAAAAAGGCCGAGAAGGCCCGGGCAGCCAAGGGCTGATCCCGCAACCAACGGACAAGCGGAGCATGTGTGGAATCATCGGAATTGTCGGCCGGCCGGACGTCGCCAACCTGATCGTCGAGGGCCTCCGCCGGCTGGAGTATCGCGGCTATGACTCGGCCGGTGTCGCCACCCTGGTGAACGCCCACATCGACCGTCGCCGCGCCGAGGGCAAGCTCGGCCGGCTCGCCGACCGGCTGGACCAGGAGCCGCTGGCGGGCGAGGTCGGCATCGGCCATACCCGCTGGGCGACCCACGGCGCGCCGACCGAGGCCAACGCCCATCCCCACGCCAGCGACCGGGTGGCGCTGGTGCACAACGGCATCATCGA
>JBGTSP010000277.1:0-5676 GCA_041940205.1 Alphaproteobacteria bacterium | reverse complement strand
CCG
Organism: Alphaproteobacteria bacterium; assembly: GCA_041940205.1. GTDB lineage: Bacteria > Pseudomonadota > Alphaproteobacteria > JBGTSP01. The sequence goes on along the minus strand of JBGTSP010000277.1, from coordinate 5,673 downwards.
ATGACACCGCGATGGCGATCGTGATCGCCGAGGTCGCCGGGACGGATCTGCGCGGGCAAGCAGCGCAGGACGCCATCGTGGCGCGCTGGTATGAGTGGTCGCGCGGCGCGAAAGATGTTGGCATCCAGACGCGATCGGTGCTGTCACGTTGCGGCGGACGGTCGGCGGCCGAGGCCCGTGCGGCCGCCGAGGCGCTGCACCTACAGTCGGGACGCTCCGGGGGCAACGGTTCGTTGATGCGCACGGCGCCGGTGGCCTTGGCCTATCTCGACGACGAGAGCGCGATGGTCGCGGCGGCGCGGGCGATCAGCGGGTTGACGCATTTTGATCCGGAGGCTGCCGATGCGTGCGTGTTGTGGTGTTGCGCCATCAGGCACGCGGTGTTGACTACCGAGATCGACGTCCGAATCGGGTTGGGGCACATCGACGGTGGACGGCGTGGGACGTGGCAGGACCGGATCGAGCAGGCCGAGCGGTCGGTGCCGTCGGATTTCCCGAAGAACGGCTGGGTGGTGCATGCCTTGCAGGCGGCATGGTCGGCGATCACCGTGTCGCGTGGCGACGGCGGCCCGCACCACCTGTCGCGGGCGGTGGAGGCCGCTGTGCGGTGTGGGTTCGACACCGATACCGTCGCGGCGATCGCCGGCGGGTTGGTGGGCGCTGGGTACGGGGCGTCGGCGGTGCCGCTGGGTTGGCGGCATCTGCTGCACGGTTGGCCGGGACTGACCGGGCGCGGGCTGGTCAGCCTGGCCGCGTCGGTCGCGCGTGGCGGCGTTTCGGATCCCCAGCCCGACTACGCCGGCCATCGGACCGGCACGTTGGTGGCGCACCCGCACGATCCGGGTGTCCTGCTGGGCGCCTACGGCGCGGTGGCCGACCTGCCCGCCGGGGTCGACGCGGTGGTGTCGCTGTGCCGGATCGCCGATCATGATGTGCCGCAGGGTATGCCGCATGTCGAGGTGCGGCTGATCGACAGCACGGATCCGGATGAGAACCCGCACCTGGACTTTGTCCTACTGGAAGCGGCGCGCACCATCAAGGCACTGCGGGCCGAAGGCCGCACGGTGCTGGTGCACTGTGTCGAAGCCTTCAGTCGCACACCCACGGTCGGGGCGCTGTATGGGGAGTTGGCGTGCGGCGCCGCGAACGCGCTGCAGGATGTGCTGGCGGTGTTGCCGGAGGCTGATCCGAATCCGGCGTTCCGGGCGGCGTTGCGACGGCTGGGGTGTGCGTCACCAATCCTTTGATGCCGTATCGGCGTTCGCGGAGAACCGATCTGTCACGGCGCGCCGCTACCGCCGGCAGACAGTCGGCACGCGATGGTGCCCGTGATCAGTGACGCCTCGATCGAACCGAACCTCAGCTCGCGACCGTCATCGCTGGTGATGCTCACATCATGGGCGCCTGCAGAATTCTGCATCGCAGAACCGTTCGTCAGGCCCGCATCAGCGGCCAGGCGCTCGACTGCAGGCAGCACGAGGGCCCACTCCTCATCGGTGAATGAATGATCTGAGGTGAGATTCGCGAAGTAAAGCCGGACCCCCCTCTGCCCGTTGTTCTGGCAACTGCCCGACATCTCCTCGCGTCGCCACGTCCAGGGGTCGCTGGCCGGGACCAGGCGGGCGGCCTCGGTGCGGACCCGCTCGATGAGGTCCAGCATCTGCGCGCGGGTGGCCTCGATGTCAGGCAGGTTCTTGATATCCATTTTCGGAACGTCCTCGTTGAGGATCGGCGAGTCGTAGTTTTGACGTATGCCAGAGCCGTCGGCTCCGCCGCAGCCAGCCAATGACAGTGTCGCCGTCACCAATGCCACCGCGACCGCCAAACACCGGCCGCGGGCCCGCATCGTCGTCATCGCACTAACCTCTCTCCCCCGTTCTCCAACGGTATGTAAACAACCTCGCCCGCAGATGATGGCGAGGGTTGTATCCATTGGTGGGCAGGACAGCGGGCGAACTCGGTCAAGAGCTGCCGCCACCTGTCGCGATGCCATTCATGACACGCGCGACGGCCTGCCGAAATAATAGCCAATGGCGTATGTAAGGGGCGGCAGCAAGAAGATCGGGACCGACGCGACAACGATAATCGCGGCCTGGAACCACCGACCACGAGCAATCAGAAATCCGTCGAAATGGTCGACATACCCGGTCCCGGCGAGCAACACGACCGGCAACAGCGCTATGCCGAGCGTCGCCCCCGACATCCCAAGCACGACGGCGCTTACGCCGGCACACACACTGACAACCGCCATCAGCCACCACTGCGCAGCAGCAGTGACCATTCCGCGATAAGAGTCCGGCGGCGGGATCACAGGAGGTCCAGAGCTGCCGTCGGGGAGCGGATCGGGTTGGGTCCGAGCGATCCAGAACGAATAGATTCGCCCGCCCAGTTTGAGATAGGAGGTACGGAAATAGGCATAGCAAACGGCTGATACTGAACAGACTGCGAGCACCAATCCGAACATTCGCCAGCCACGTTCGATGAATGCACATGCCATCAACAGTGCTCCGAACAGCCAACTGGCCCAATAGACTCTGCGCTGCCTCTGAACAGTTCCGATGAAGCCGAGTGCGCAGAGACCCGCAATCGTCGTCGTTGCGCCGGTGCAAATCCAGAACGCGGGTGGAACGTCCCCCCACTCAGCGATCAAAGGTCGAACCAACCTGCGTTCCAGCGGCTTTGAAGATCTCGCCGAAAATCAGACCACCCGTGACGGCTCCAACAAATGCCCCGCCCGGTCCTAATGCCCACCCACCGAGGAATCCAACCCCCGCGCCACCGGCACCGCCACCGACCAGACTGCCGGCCAGACCACCGAAGGTCTTGCCCGGCGCTGCACCGCCGTTGAAGACATCGTTGAGCGCGAAAATGGTCTCACCCGCCATCCCTGCGGGACCGAGGACTCGCCCAAGGCCTGCAATCGCCTTCAGATCACCCGTCGAATATCGCTCCCATGGGAGCGCGTGTTTGCCGTCGGACAGCGCACCATCAAGTTGATTGATCTCACTGAGTGGGCCTGCCGTCGCAGCGATATCTCTCAAGCTCGCACCCTGCGCCATCGCGTTGGCGATGTCGGTAGCTGCGCCGTTGGACAGACCCTGACTTTCGAGCCCCTCGACCATCGCATCCACTGCTAGGACTCTGGCCTGCGCTTCCTGTTGATCCATCCAGGCCGTCGCTTCGTCCGGCGTCATCGGCGGCATAGTCGGCGATCCCTGCTCGAGTTGTCGCTGCCACTCCTGCCGAACCAGCGCTCTCCGCTGTGGATCTGCGCCGAGAATGTGATCGGGAGGCAAGCTACCGGGTGGGACCCGGGCTGTCTGGAAGTCGTCCAGACGCTCCCCCGCGAGGTGTACTGCGGTCGGGTCGGAGGCAGGATTCTGAATGGTGTCGTAGTCGCGAAGACGCGCAACTGCCGCGGCGCGCTCTGGTGTCATCGGCCCGCCGCTGTTCACCAGAGCGAGATCCGCCGCCCGTTGTTGAAAGTTGTAATCGGCGGCCTCGCCCCGCGCAGCGGACCCACCACTAAGCCCATCACCGTCGGCAGCATCGACTGCGTCGGGCAGATACCCGCTGGCGCGCATGCTGTCCATTGCGCGTGCGAGTTCGGCCGCATATGTATCCCGCGAATTCGAGATTGTCGACAGAGCATCTCGAACTTCCTGCACCGCGATATTTTCCAGAGGAGCGATAGTGTGCTCGTCCACGATGACGCCATTCCGCTCAACCGCTACGGCCGGGAAGAGGAACTGGCCGCCGCCATCCATTTCCTGTGCGGCGCCGACGCGAGCTATATCACCGGCCAGACCCTGGCGGTGGACGGCGGTTTCGAGGCCACCGGCATCGGTCTCGCCAGCCTGCGGCGCGAGCGGACGGACGGCGCCTGAAACCGGCCGGGCAGAGATCGAAAGGAACAACGCGATGCAGACCGCTTACGTCCCCGCCGCCGGCGCCGCCTGGGAGACCGTGCCGCCGGCCGAGGCCGGCTTCGATCCCGCGGCGCTGGACGAGGCCGTGGCCTTCGCGCTGGCGCACGAATCGCCGATGGACCGGGACATCGCCCGGGCGCTGGCCGACGGGCATTTCTCCGAGCCCGGACCGGACGGCGCGATCATCGGGCCGACCCGGCCGCGCGGCGATCCCTCCGGGCTGGTGCTGCGCGACGGCCGGATCGTCGCCGAATGGGGCCCGACCGACGCGGCGGACATGACCTTCTCGGTCACCAAGAGCTACCTCGCGCTCTGCGCCGGCCTCGCTGTCGACGACGGCCTGATCGCCGATCTCGACGCGCCGGCCCGCGAAAGCGTGCCCGACCTGTTCGAGGCCGCGCAGAACCGCGCCATCACCTGGCGGCACCTGCTGCAGCAGACCAGCGAATGGGAAGGCACGCTGTGGGGCAAGGCCGACCGGATCGACCGCAACCGCCAGCTCAACACCCCGCCCGGCGCGCCCTCGCTGAAGGGGACGCATCGCGACCTGCAGCATCCCGGCGGCTTCTGGGAATACAACGACATCCGCGTCAACGTGCTGAGCTACGCCCTGATGCGCCTGTTCCGCCGTCCCCTGCCCGAGCTGCTGGCGGAGCGGATCATGCAGCCGATCGGCGCCAGCGCGGACTGGTCGTGGCACGGCTACGAGAATTCCTGGGTCGAGATCGACGGCCGGCGGATGCAGTCGGTATCCGGCGGCGCGCACTGGGGCGGCGGCCTGATGATCCCCAGCCGCGACCATGCCCGCGTCGGCCTGCTGATGGCGCGCAACGGCGTCTGGGGCGGGCATCGCCTGCTGCCGGAAGCCTTCCTCGTCGAGGCCCTGAGGCCGGCCGGACTGAACCCGCAATACGGCTTCCTGTGGTGGCTCAACACCGCGCACGGCTACAGCCCGTCCGCGCCCGAAAGCAGCCTGTTCGCGCTCGGCGTCGGGCGCAACGTGATCTGGATCGATCCGCCCCGCGATCTCGTCGTCGTCGTCCGCTGGCTGGCGAACGAGAGCCTCGATCCCTTCGTCGCCGCGGTGATGCGGGCGCTGAAGGACTGAGCCCGGCGACGCCTCAGCGCAGCACGAAGGGGTTGGGCGCCTCGGCGTTGGAGGTCTCGATCCAGACCGACTTCTGCTGCAGGTATTCCTTGATCATCTCCTGCCCGCTTTCGCGGCCGAGGCCCGATTTCTTGTAGCCGCCGAACGGCGAGAGATAGCTCACGGCCCGGTAGGTGTTGACCCAGACGGTACCGGCCTGGAGCTTCTGCGCCATGGTGATGGCGCGGCCGATATTCTGCGTCCACACCCCCGCGGCGAGGCCGAAGACGACATCGTTGCCGATGGCGATCGCTTCCTCGTCGTCCTCGAACGGGATCACCGACAGCACCGGGCCGAAGACCTCCTCCTGGGCGATCCGCATGTCGTTGCGCACGCCGGTGAAGATCGTCGGCTCGACGAACCAGCCCTCGCCGATCTCCGGCCCGCTGGGCCTGCCGCCGCCGAGCACGGTCTCGACCCCCTCGTCGCGGGCGATGTCGATATAGCCCAGCACCTTCTCGTATTGCGGCAGGTTGGTGACCGGCCCGACCTGGGTCTCGAAGTCGGCGGGATTGCCGATCCGCGCGGTCTTCGCCAGCGCCACCAGGCGTTCGACGAACTCGTCGTGGATCGATTTCTGCACCAGCAGGCGCGAGC
>JBGTSP010000276.1:0-5689 GCA_041940205.1 Alphaproteobacteria bacterium | reverse complement strand
GCGCACAGGCGCCGTCTCGGCCGGCGGCGCCGAGGGCGGTGAGGGGGCCGCTCCCTCCGTTGGACCCGGGAGCCGCCCGGCCCGAGACCGGCACCTCGACGAGGTCTCGACAATGGGTTGTCGACCCGGCTTGACGCGTTCCGGAAAGCGGGATAACGTCCTTCCGAAACGGGCAGCTGCGGCTTCGGTCCGGGGGGAACCCGAACCCGAGCTCGACCGAGACACACACCCCACGCCACCACTCCACGGAACTCGCGCAGCGTGACGGCCACCCAGAGGTCCAGGCTCGCCTTGCTAAGACTCGTGATCGTTGGTGCTCTCGCCGTGCCCGCCTTCGCGGCCACGACCAGCGGGATGGCGGCCTTCAGCTTCGGCCCGGAGGGTGGCGCCGCCGCCCTGCTGCGCGCCCCGCCGCCGGTGCTCTTCATGGTCCTCGGCACCCTGATGGTGCTGGCCGCCGTGGGTCGTCGCTTCCTCAAGACCGCCGGGAACAACGGCTGATCCGGCGGCGGACCCGTTCGCGGGTCCCGTCGACTGTCCTTGCCGCGTCCCAGGCGTACGCGTTCGGCCGCTGGCGTGGCGTCCTCGAGATGGCCGGCTGCGGCCATTTCAGGCGGCAGTTGATCGGGGAGGGGAGGCCCACGGCTGGTCCGGCATCGCCGCTCGACTGCTGGCCCGGTGCCGTCAGTCGCCGTTGCCGCCCCGCTCCAAGAAACCCCGCAGGATGAGCGCCGCCGCCAGCGAATCGCGCTTCCGGCGGCGGTCGGACGGGCGCAGGCCGGCCTCCTGGAGCAGCGACTCGGCGGCGTCCGTGGACAGACGCTCGTCCTCGTAGAGCACCGGCAGGGTCAGATCGGCGGACAGCTGGGCGCCGAACCGTCGCACCTCCTGGGCCATGGAGCCCTCGGTGCCGTCCATGTTGAGCGGGAGTCCGACCACGAGGCGAACGGGCTGCCATTCGGCAATCAGGACATCGATCGCCGGCCAGTCGGGTGCGCCATCGCGCGCACGCACGGTGGTCAGCGGCGAGGCGGTGCCGGTGAAGGGCTGTCCCACCGCGACCCCGATGTGCTTGAGACCATAGTCGAACGCCAGCACGCAACCTGCTCGGGCGTCGGCCTGCCGCCTCACGCGTGGCCGGCCTGACCCGATATCAGCGAGAAGTCGACGACCGTTGTGCATATCGTCGACGTGACCGAGAACGCGCCGCCGACGGTCGTCGCCTACCGGCGCGACGTGGAGCGCTTCGTCGACTTCGCCGGCCGCCACGGGCTCGACGGCCCGGCCCAGGTCGGCCGGACCCACGTGCGCAGCTGGATCGCCCAGCAGCGCACCCGCGGCCTGGCGCCCGCCACGGTGGCCCGACGCCTCGCCGCCGTGCGCCGCTACGCCGGCTGGCTCGTCCGGCGCGGCGTCATCGACACCGACCCCACCGCCGGCCTGCGGGCGCCCGCCGTGGCGAGTCGCCTGCCCCGGGTCCTGCGCCAGTCCGAGCTCGACGAACTGCTCGACGCGCCCGCCGCCCGGGTCGACGACGACCCGCCGCACCGCCGCCTGCGCGAAAAAAGCCAGCTTCCGGTCATCTTCCTGACCAGCAAGGACGACGAGATCGACGAGGCGCTGGGCCTTGCAATGGGCGCCGACGATTATATCGCCAAGCCTTTCTCGCAGCGGCTCGTCATCGCGCGCATTCGCGCGATCCTGCGCCGCGTCGAATTGAACCGTGCGACGCCGAGCGAGGATGACGAACCCGTCGCCGAGCCGATCACGCGCGGGCGGCTGCAAATGGACCCCGCGCGCCACAAGGTCAGCTGGGACGGCAAGGACGTGACGCTGACCGTCACCGAGTTTCTGATCCTCGAAACGCTGGCCAGTCGCCCCGGCATCGTGCGCAGCCGCAACCAGCTGATGGACGCCGCCTATCAGGACGATGTCTATATCGACGACCGCACGATCGACAGCCATATCAAGCGGCTGCGTCGCAAATTCCGAGAGGTAGACCCTGACTTCAACGCAATCGACACGCTCTATGGCGCCGGATACCGCTTCTCCGAAGAATGAGGACGCGCCGCTCGCGGTGCGCTGGTCGGGGCGATTGAGCCTCACCCCGCGCATCCTGGCGGTCAATGTCTTCGCGCTCGCCCTGCTGGCGGGCGGCTTCTTCTATCTGGACAGCTATCGCACGCGGATCGTCGACGATCGGCTGGAACAGTCGGCGCGCGAGCTGAAGCTGCTCGCCATTGGCCTGGAAAATGCGCCTGCCGACCGGCAGAATGCGCTGATCGCCGCCTATGCGCGCCAGACCGGCGACCGGGTGCGCCGCTATGACGCGGCCGGCAATCTGATGGCCGACAGCTTCGCCATGGATGCCCCGCGCTACCGGCTGCGCCTGCCCTCGGAAGAAGAATGGCAGCGTCATGTCGCCCGCTTCCTCGACAAGGCGGTCGACCGCGTCGTCTCCGCCGATCGCCCGCCCAATTTCGAGGAACCCGCCGTTGATCGCGCCAGCGCCTGGCCCGAACTGGTGCTGGCCGCCAAGACGCGCCAGCCCCAGGCGATGAACCGCTACGCGCCCGATCGCACCTTCATGATCTCGGCCGCCGTCGCCGTGCGCGACGGCTCGGGCCTGCTCGCGACCGAAAATGCGCGCGACATCACCCGCATCGTCCGCGCCGAACGGCTGCGCCTGGGCATCGTGCTGGCCGCCGCCGTCCTCGCCTCTGTGCTGCTGTCGCTGTTCCTCGCCCGCACCATCGTCCAGCCGCTCCAGCGCCTGGCCCGTGCCGCCGTGCGCGTTCGCCTCGGCCGCGCGCGGGAGGTCACCGTGCCTCGCCTGCCCGAGCGGCGCGACGAGATCGGCATGCTCGCCCGCGCCCTGTCGGACATGAGCCATGCGCTGCGCCAGCGGATCGACGCGACCGATGCCTTCGCTGCCGACGTCAGCCATGAACTCAAGAACCCGATCGCCTCGCTCCGCTCCGCGCTCGATTCGCTCGAACGGGTGGACCGGCCGGACCTGCGCGACCAGTTGATGGCGATCGCGCAGGATGATGTCCGCCGGCTCGACCGGCTCGTCACCGACATCGCCGAAGCCTCCCGCATCGACGCCCAATTGTCCCGCACCCGGTTCGAGCCGATCGACCTTGGCCTACTGATCGAGCGCATGGTGCTCGCCCGCGAAGCACGCGGCGTGCCACGCGGCATCCGCCTCGCCTTCGCCCGCCCGCGTAAGGAAGTCGCCGTCGTCCTGGGCGAGGAACAGCGGATCGTGCGCGTGCTCGACAATCTGATCGACAATGCCATCTCCTTCTCGCCCGACGACGGGCTGGTCCAGATCATCGCCACTGTTGCCGACAATGAAGTGCTGGTCAGCGTCGAGGATGAAGGCCCCGGCGTGCCCGAGGGCGAGCGCGAGCATGTCTTCCGCCGTTTCCACAGCGTCCGCCCCGAAGGCGAGGCGTTCGGCAAGCATTCGGGCCTCGGCCTCGCCATCGCCCGCTCGATCGTCGAGGGGCATCAGGGCAAGATCAGCATCGCCGACCGCGAGGATAGGCTGAGCGGCGCCCGCTTCATCGTCCGCCTGCCCATGGCCGTGGAACGCGACCCCGGCATAATGTCCGAATGAAAGCAATAAGCTGTTCATTCCTGCTGGCCACAATGTGCCGCTGCGATGTCGCGTGAATCGACGCAATTCGATTTCCAACGCGGCCAACTGGGGCTAGAAGCAGGAAGGCAGGGGAACATGGTGCGGGCACTTTCATCAGAAACGCTTCACGCAACGACCGTCGCGATCGAGGGACGCTCGGTGCTGCTCTATGGCGCCAGCGGCATGGGCAAGTCCGACCTCGCCCTGCGCCTGATCGATCGCGGTGCGACGCTGGTTTCCGACGATTACACCCTGCTCAAGCGGGTCGACGGCCGGCTGATCGCCACCGCCCCCGAAACCATCAGCGGCAAGATGGAAGTGCGCGGCATCGGCATCGTGCCCGTGCCCCATGTCGGCGATTCGCCGGTCGCGCTGATCGTCGATCTGGCCGAAACGGTCGAACGCATGCCGATGCACGCCGCCACCCGCACCATTGCCGGTGTCGAAATTCCGCTGGTCGCCGTCGTCGCGCATGAGGCGTCCGCCCCGATCAAGGTCGAACTCGCGCTCAAGGCCCTGGGCAAGACATGAGCGATAGCGCACCCAAGACCATCCTGCTCGTCTCCGGCCTGTCTGGCGCCGGCAAGACCACGGCGCTCAAGACGCTGGAGGATATGGGCTGGGAAGTGGTGGACAATCTGCCGCTGGTGCTGCTCGATCGCCTGCTCGACACGCCCCTGCCCGCCGGTCATGGCGGCGAGGATGACCGGCCGCTGGCGCTCGGCATCGACGCACGCACCCGCGGCTTCGACGCCAATGCCATCGTCCAGCGGATCAAGGCGCTGCGCGAACGCCACGGCCATGATATCGAGACATTGTTCCTCGACTGCTCGGGCGCCGAGCTGGAACGCCGCTATGCCGAAACCCGTCGCCGCCACCCGCTGGCGCAGGATCGCCCGGCCGCCGACGGCATCGCGCGCGAACGCGAACTGACCGAACCGCTGCGCCGCTGGTCGGCCCAGCTGATCGACACCACCAGCCTGTCGACCAATGCGCTGCAGCAGGAAATGCGCGCCCGCTTCGCCCGCGAACAGCTCTCCGACCCGGTGCTGACCATCCTCTCCTTCGGCTATTCGCGCGGCGTGCCGCGCAATGTCGACCTGATGTTCGACATGCGCTTCCTGCGTAACCCCTTCTGGGACGAGGATTTGCGCCCCAAGACCGGCCTCGACGCCGATGTCGCCGCCTATATCCAGGCCGACCCGGCCTATCAGGAGGCGCTGGGCAAGATCCAAGATCTGCTGACGACCCTGCTGCCGCGCTACTCCGAAGCCGGCAAAACCTATATTACCGTGGCTTTCGGCTGCACCGGCGGGCGCCATCGCTCGGTCCATGTCGCCGAACATGTCGCTAGATACTTGCAAGATGCGGGCTTTTCGCCCACCGTCTCGCACCGCAATATGGAATCAGCGCCCCAGGACAGTCTGGAGAAGCGCAGACCGGGAGGCCCGAAAGCAATATCATGACAAAGGTGGGCCGCGGAAGCAGATGATCGGACTCGTACTCGTCACCCATGGGTCGCTTGCGACGGAATTCGTCGTGGCCATGGAACATGTCGTGGGACCGCAGCAGCAGATCGAAACGATCTGCATCGGGCCGGAAGATGACATGGAATTGCGCCGCGCGGACATCGCGGCAGCGGTCGCGCGCGTCAATGACGGCGCCGGCGTCATCCTGCTGACCGACCTGTTCGGCGGCACCCCGTCCAACCTCGCCATCTCGCTGCTCAAGGCCGGCGAGATCGAGGTGATCGCGGGCATCAACCTGCCCATGCTCATCCGCCTGGAAAGCGCCCGCAAGGTGATGGACGTGCGCGCTGCCGTCGCCGCTGCCCGCGAAGCAGGCCAGAAATATATCAGCGTCGCATCGGAATTGCTGGGCAGCACCTCATGAATGATATCAGCCGGGAAGTCAGGATCAGCAACAAGCGCGGCCTCCACGCCCGCGCCAGCGCGAAATTCGTGACCCTGGCCAGCGGCCTGCCCGCCCAGATCACCGTCAGCAAGGATGGCAGCGAAGTCACCGGCACATCGATCATGGGCC
>JBGTSP010000275.1:0-5722 GCA_041940205.1 Alphaproteobacteria bacterium | reverse complement strand
GTGTCGCCCACGCGCACGTCGTTATCGTTCGGCAGGTACAGCAACTCCAGCCGACCGCTGTCGCCGCCGCGCGCCAGCGCTCGCTGACCGGTGCGCTCGACTACCTGTTCGCACAGGAGCCCGATCTCATCCTCGTGAACGCGCACCTCGTCATCAATCTGCCGGATTCGCTCCCGGCGATGCTCCAGCGCGATCCGCGCCTGAGAAATCTGATCGAATGCCTTTAACTCCGCCTGATGCCAGTATTGAGGGCGATCCCGTTCGATCCAGTCAATTGCGTGGTAGACCTGCTCCTGCATCGACATCAGGGAATCGTTGAGCTTCTCCTGAAAGATCAGCAGCCGGGATCGAAAATCCCGCAGGGCTTCGATTGACTGGACATTCGCGGGCATGGGCTGAGCGACGAGGGCTTAGGGACGAATGTGGCGTCGAGACTTTGTCCCGCTACCGCTGTTGCAGGTATTCCTCGATCCGCTCGGCCACCTGCTGGTAGCTGCCCACCAGCGCCGTGCCGGCACCACCGCGGACCAGACCGACACCGGCCCAGAGGTTGGCCGAGACTTCCAGTTCCCGCGCCCGTCTGCCACGGCCCTTGACCAGGTCCGTCTGCCGCGACTGTCCCACCGACTCGTACGCCGCCATCTGCAACTGGGCGCGCTCGATGGCGTCCTTGGGGATCTCCTCCAGCACCAGCACCCGGCGCGGCACCTTGAAATCGGCCAGCCGCTCGGAGGCGAACAGCCGGATGTCCTTCTCGTCGCCGCTGGCGCCGTCGCGCAGCACCACCGCGGCCGCGACCTCCTCGCCCAGCTTGTCGTGCGGCATGGCGAAGGTCACGGCCTGGGCGACCGCCGGATGGTCCATCAGCACCTCGTCGACCTCGCGCGGCGAGATCTTCTCGCCGCCGCGGTTGATGATTTCCTTCAGCCGGCCGGTGATCGTCAGATAGCCCTCGTCGTCCAGCGCGCCCTGGTCGCCGGTGCGGAACCAGCCGTCGGTGAAGGCGCCCGCATTGGCCTCGGGATTGTCGAGATAGCCCGCCGTGACATTCGGCCCGCGGATCACCACCTCGCCGATGCTGCCCTGCGGCAGCAGCGTGCCGGCATCGTCCATGATGGCGATCTCCGGTCCCGCCCCCGGACCCACGGAGCCCGGCTTGCGGGTCGCCGGCGGCAGCGGGTTGGAGGCCATCTGGTGCGCCGCCTCGGTCATGCCGTAGCTCTCCAGCACCGGGGCGCCGAAGGTTTCCTCCAGTTCCGCCATGACCTGCGGCGGCAGCGAGGAGGAGGACGAGCGGATGAAGCGCAGCCGGCCCGCCGCGATCACCGCCTCGTTGCGCCCGGCCCGCGCCAGGATCGCCTGGTGCATCGTCGGCACGGCGGTGTACCAGGTCGGCCGCACGGCCTCCATCCAGGAGAAGAAGCGCAGGGCGTTGAAGCCCGGCGTGCAGACCACCGAGCCGCCGGCGGCCAGCGAGGAAAGCACCGCCGCGATCAGCCCGTGAATGTGGAACAGCGGCATGATGTTGAGGCAGACATCGCCCGGCGCGAGCTGCAGGGTGTTCCCGATATGCGACGCCGAGGCGCAGATGTTGCGGTTGCTGAGCGGCACCATCTTCGGGCGCGAGGTGGTGCCCGAGGTATGCAGGATCAGGGCGACATCCTCGCCCCGCGACCAGCGCGGCGCGCCCGTCTCGCGGTCCGGCAGCCCGGGACCGGAAAGGTCGAAGACCCCGGCCGGTCCTTCCGCCGCCTCGTGCAGTTCGTAGATCGCGATGCCCCGCCGCTCGGCTACCGCGCGGGCCGGGCTGTCCGAGCCGGCGGCGAGGATCAGGGCCCGGGCCTTCAGGTCGTCGAGATAGAAATCGAACTCGTCCTCGCGATAGGCCGGATTGAGGGGCGCCGTGGCAAAGCCGCAGGCCAGCGTGGCGAACGCCGTGGCCATGGCCGGCCCGTTCGCCAGCACGATGGCGATCCGGTCGCCGGGCGACAGGCCCGCCGCGTTCAGGCCGGCGACCGTGCGCCCGGCAAGATCGCGAAGACCGTCGAAATCGAGGACCGGACGGTCCGGCGCACCGATCGCGGGAGCGGCACCATCGCCCGCGCGAAGAAGCTCGAAGAGCGTGTCGGGAGTGTTCATGGCGGCGAGTGTAGCGCGGAAGGCGTCGCCCGCGAGACGGGCGGACCCGGGCGAGGCATTTTGTCCGAAACCGCGCCGGTGGCGGAGAAGGGCGGTTTTCGCCTCAGGCGGTCAGGGCGAACGGACGGATCGGGCCAAGCACGCGGACGCCCTCGTCCCACTGGCTGTAGGAGGCGCTGGCGCGCGCCGACAGCCGGTCCTCGGGCTCGTTCTCGGGCACCACTTCCTGGGCGATCTGCTGCGCCAGCCAGCCGATGTCGGAACCGGGAGCCTCGCGGGGATCGCGCCGTGACGGCCGGACGCCGGCCTCGCCCTCGCGCACCGCCTCGGGCATCTGGGTCGCCATGCGCTGGCCACGCGTCATCGCCTCGCCCGGCAGCGGGCGAAGTTCGGTGACCGGCATGAGAGCCCGGATCGGCGTGACGGTTTCTAGACGCATGGACAAAGGGGTCTGCTCGCGATCCTTCGGTTTAGACGGCCGCACCGTAACAACCGGTTAACGGCCACACCAGTCGCGAGTTTAAGAATTTGTTAACGATATCAATATGTTAACGTTAACAAATCGTGAATCCCTTTGTTCCCAAGGAGATAGGAATTTGCCCATTTGAGATCACGTTTTCGTGAGGACCGGCAATTTCGGCCAAACGACTGCCGCGCAGGGACTTTTCGCGCCCGGCCCGTGCCGCACGCGTCGCGCTACTTCTTGTTCGCGAGGGCGTCGATCTGGGCCTGCATGCGGGCGAGCTGCGACTTCAGGGTATCGAGATCGCCCGGATCGCCGTCGTTCCCGTCCGGGGCCGCGGCCGCGCCGTTGCCGGAGGCATGATCGGCGCCATTGCCCGACGGCCGGCCCTCGCCATCGGCCGTGCCGGCGGCAAACGGATTGAACATGCGCATGGCCTGCTGGAACATCTCGACATTCTGCCGGCTCATTTCCTCGAACTGCCGCATCGGCAGCATGCCGCCCCAGGCCTCGTTCATCGCCTGGCGGAACCGGTCCTGGTCCCGGGCGAACTGCTCCATGCTGACTTCGAGATAGCCCGGCACCAGCGACTGCAGGCTGTCGCCGTAGAACCGGATCAGCTTGCGCAGGAACTCGGCCGGCAGCAGGCTCTGTCCGCTCTTTCCCTCTTCCTCGAAGATGATCTGCGCCAGCACCGAACGGGTGATGTCCTCGCCGGTGCGTGCGTCCTCGACCACGAAATCGATGTTGTCCTTCACCATCTGGCAAAGGTTCTCGAGAGTGACGTACTTGCTGGTTGCCTTGTTGTAGAGCCGCCTGTTGGCGTATTTCTTGATCCGTACCGGCTCGGAACCGGACGTTTCACCGGCCATACTCTCCGCCTCCAATGATGCCGGCAACTGGGCCGGTCTTGACGGGGATCGCGGACTATTGCGCATGCGAACGGAGGGGGCAAGCGTCTCGCCGCCGAAACCCCGGCACCGCCGGTGCCGGTTTTCCGGCCTCGCGCCGGCATTTGTTCTAAGCTCGCGGCATGGACGGCACGGACGGCACGGAGGCGGCTGCGCAATGGGCCCGGCGCTATTTCGACCTGTGGGAGCGGCAACTGGAGCAGGTCGCCCGCAGCCCGGATCTCGCCGGAACGATGCAGCGCTGGATCGCCGGTCTCGGCGCGGCGGCCGACAGCGCTGGCGGTGGCGATGAGAACGGGACCGCGGCCGCTGCCGCTGCACCTGGGCCTGTCGATGGCGACCTCGATGAGTGGCATCGCCGCCTTTCCGAGTGTGCGCAGCGGCTTGCTGCCCTGGGCCCCGCCACTGGCGTCCCGGGCGGTGGAACTGACCCGGACCCAGAGTGAGCATGACGAGGCCGCGCTGAACCAGGCCGTCGTGCAGGAGGGCCTGCGCCGGGTCGAGACCATGCTCGCGGGAATCGAGGCCTATCGCGGCCATCCCTGGCGCCGGCCGGAAACCGACCGGCCGATCCCCTGGAAGGCCGGCGCCGCCCGGCTGATCGACTATGGCGGCAGCGGTCGGCCGTTGCTGTTCGTGCCGTCGCTGATCAACCGCTTCTACGTGCTGGACCTGTTGCCCGGCGGCAGCCTGCTGGAATGGCTGGCCGGCCAGGATCTGCATCCCTACGTGCTCGACTGGGGCGCCCCGGGACCGGAGGAACGGGATTTCGATGTCGCAGACTATGTCGCCCGCCGGCTGGCCCCGGCGCTCGACGCCGTGCGCGAGGACGCCGGGGCGCGTCCGTTGCTGGTCGGCTACTGCATGGGCGGCCTGCTGACCCTGGCGCAGGCCTGCCGCCAGCCCGACGCGATCGACGGCCTGGCCCTGCTGGCCTGCCCCTGGGACTTCCACGCCGGCGACAATGGCGGCGAGGCCCTGCGGCTGCTGCGCCAGGCCCTCGAAACCCTGCTGGCGATGCATGGCGAACTGCCCGTGGACCTGCTGCAGATGCTCTTCGCGGCGCTCGATCCCCATCTCGCGCGCCGCAAGTTCGCCCGCTTCGCCTCCCTCCGGCCCGACGGCGAGGCCGCCCGCCGCTTCGTCGCCCTGGAGGACTGGCTGAACGACGGCGTGCCGCTCGCCGCCCCGGTCGCCCGCACGGCCCTGTTCGGCTGGTACGGCGAGAACCGCACCGCGCGGGGCGACTGGCGGGTTGCCGGCATGACGGTCTCGCCCGGCGACCTCGAAGTGCCGGTGCTGGCGGCCCTGCCGCGCGACGACCGGATCGTCCCGCCGGCCTCGGCCGCCGCCCTGGCGGACGCGCTGCCGGCGGCCGGCCTGACCCGGATCTCGCCGGGCGCCGGACATATCGGCATGGTCGTCGGTTCGCGCGGACGGCGCCAGCTCTGGGAACCGCTGCGCGACTGGTGCGGCGCGCTGCCCGATCGCGGCTGAACGGGACGCCCGTTCGCCGGCCGGATTTCCCGCGCCGGTTAACCATGCCGTGTCGCAATGACGCATTGCACAAATTTATTGTGCAATGCACCATTTGCCTGCCCGTCACGAAGCGATTGCGGGCGGCCGGCGATATTCGCCGACAGCGGCCCGAGAGCCGCCGAGTGCGCGTTTGGGGGAACGGATCGCGACGCGGCACCGTGCCCGATACACTGGAGTCAGGAGACGGACCGGACCGCGGCGCCGCCGATGCGCCCGGCCGTCATGTCAGCGGAGGACAACCACCATGACAGACATCGTCATCGCCGCCGGGGCCCGGACCCCGGTCACCTCGTTCAACGGCGCCTTTGCCACCATGCGCGCCGACCAGCTCGGCAGTGTCGCGATATCCGGCGCGCTGGAACGCGCCGGGGTCGATCCCGCCGAGGTCTCCGAAGTCATTCTCGGCCAGGTCCTCGCCGCCGGTGGCGGCCAGAACCCGGCCCGCATCGCCGCCATCAACGCCGGCGTCCCCGAGGGCTCGCCGGCCTGGTCGGTCAACATGGTCTGCGGCTCCGGCCTGCGCTCGGTGGCCCTGGGCTACCAGGCGATCGCCAACGGCGACAGCGACATCGTGGTTGCCGGCGGCCAGGAAAGCATGAGCCTGTCGCCGCACTGCATGCACCTGCGCGCCGGCACCAAGATGGGCGATGCCGGCATGGTCGACACGATG
>JBGTSP010000274.1:0-5750 GCA_041940205.1 Alphaproteobacteria bacterium | reverse complement strand
ATCAGCGCTTCGCGCTTGGCGCTCGTCGCCGCCGCCGGCCTTTCGGTCGCCGCCTGCTCGCACCTTCCCTCGCCCAAGCTGCCGCTGCTGAAGCACGAGGCCACGGCCCCGGAGCCCGCCGAACTGCCGGGTCCCAAGGTCGCCGATCTGAAGCCGGGCCAATGGGCCCAGGCGCTGTCCGACGTGGCGGTCGATCCGGCTTGGCGCTTCGGGACGCTGCCGAGCGGCATGCGCTACGCCATCCGCAAGAACGCCACCCCGCCCGGTACCGCCGTGATGCGGCTGCTGATCGATGTCGGATCGACGGCGGAAGCCGAGGACGAACGCGGCCTCGCCCATTTCATCGAGCATATGGCGTTCAACGGCACCACCAATGTGCCCGAAGGCGAGATGGTGAAGATACTCGAACGGCTGGGGCTGGCCTTCGGGGCCGCCGCGCTGACGGCCGGCCGGGCCGGTGCGCGGGTGATCCTGGCCGACGAGGATTTCCGCCCCGGGGGCCGGCTGCTGGCCGAGCGCCGGACGCTCGACGACGCGCCCGCCACGGACTGGATCGCCGCCGTTCTGGCCGAGCTGGCCGAACTGCCGAAGGTCCGCCTGATGCCCCGGACGACCGTCTTCGGGGTCTACGACCACGGCTGCTACGGGGCGCTCGAGAACCGCACCGACACCGCAGGCGGTCGGCCCCGCCACGTGCTCTGGCGCGTCCGCGCCCGCCGCGCCCTGCTCTGCGCCGGCGCCAGCGAACGCGCGATCGCCTTCGCCGACAACGACCGGCCCGGAATCCTGTTCGCCGGCGCCATGCGCGCCTATCTCAACCGCTGGGCGGTCGCGCCGGGCCGGCGGGTCGCGGTGTTCACCAACAATGACGACGGCTGGCAGACCGCCCGCGATCTCGACGCGGCTGGCATCGAGGTCGCCGCGCTGATCGATACCCGCGCCGACCCGTCCGCCGCCGCGGGCGCGGCGCTGCCGCCCGGGGTGCGGCTGGTCGCCGGCGGCCGCGTCGTCGCCACCCGCGGACGGCACGCGCTGCGGGAGATCCGCCTGGCGGACGGCGAGCGGCTCGCGGTCGACGCGCTCGCCGTTTCCGGGGGCTGGAATCCCAACGTCCACCTGACCTGCCATCATCGCGGCCGACCGCGCTGGCGCGAAGACATCGCCGCCTTCGTGCCGGACGGGGCCCTGCCACCCGGCCTCGCGGTGGCCGGCGCCGCCGCCGGCACCTTCGACCTCGCCGGCTGCCTGCGCGCGGGCCGGGCGGGCGCGGCATCCGCGCTGGATGATCTCGGCCTGGCGGCGAGGCCCGTGGACCTGCCGCGCTGCGCCGACGAGGCGACCGGCATCACCGCCTTCTGGCACGTGGCCGAAAGCCGGGGCCGCGCCTGGATCGACCTGCAGAACGACGTCACCGCAAAGGACGTGCGCCAGGCCCGGCAGGAAGGCTTCCGCTCGGTCGAGCTGCTGAAGCGCTACACCACGCTGGGCATGACCACCGACCAGGGCCGCACCGCGAACGTCCTGGGCCTCGCGATCCTGGCCGAGGCGAACGGCAGCACGATCGCCGAGACCGGCACCACGATCTATCGCCCGCCCTATTCCCCGGTGCCGATCGCCGCCTTCGCCGGGCGCTCGCGCGGAAAGAACTTCCGTCCCGTCCGGCGCACCCCCAGCCATGCCTGGGCCGAGGAACGGGGCGCGGTCTTCGTCGATGCCGGCCTGTGGAAGCGCGCGCAGTGGTTTCCCGAGGCCGGCGAGAGCCACTGGCGCCAGTCCGTCGATCGCGAGGTCGCGGCCACCCGCTCGGGGGTCGGTATCTGCGACGTCACCACCCTGGGCAAGATCGACATCCGCGGGCGCGACGCCACCGCCTTTGTCGACCGGGTCTACGCCAACGGCTTCGCGAAGCTGCCGGTCGGCCGGGTGCGCTACGGCCTGATGCTGCGCGAGGACGGCCTGGTGATGGACGACGGCACCACCGCCCGGCTGGACGAGAACCACTACCTGATGACGACGACGACCGCGAACGCGGTCCCGGTCTTCCGTCACCTGGAGTTCTGCCGCCAGTGCCTCTGGCCCGAGCTCGACGTGCACCTGATCTCGGTCACGGAACAGTATGCCCAGGTGGCCGTCGCCGGCCCGCGCTCGCGCGCGCTTCTCGAACGCCTGGTCGATCCCGGCCACGATCTCTCCAACGCGGCCTTTCCGTTCATGGCCTGCGGGCCGGTCCGGCTGTGCGGCGGCGTGCCGGCGCGGCTGTTCCGCATCTCCTTCTCCGGCGAGCTGGCCTACGAGATTGCCGTGCCGGCCCGCTACGGCGACGGCCTGATGCGCGCCCTGATGGCGGCGGGCGAGGACCTTGGGGTCACCGCCTACGGCACCGAGGCGCTGGGCGTCATGCGGGTGGAAAAGGGGCACGCCGCCGGCAACGAGCTCAACGGCCAGACCACCGCCCGCGACCTGGGTCTCGAACGCATGGTCTCGCCACGCAAGGATTCGATCGGCCGGGTGCTTTCGGGCCGTCCCGCCCTCAACCGCGAGGACGGCCTGCGGCTGGTCGGCTTCCGCCCCGTCGATCGCGCCGCCACGCTGTCGGCCGGCGCGCATTTCGTCTCGCCGGGCATGCCCGCGACCCTCGATCACGACGAGGGCTGGATGAGTTCGGTCGCCTATTCGCCCGAACTGGGCCACGCGATCGGCCTGGGCTTCATCACCCGCGGCGCCGAGCGGATGGGCGAGGTCGTCCGCGCGGTCAATCCGCTGAAGGGCGAGGAGATCGCCGTCGAGATCGTCCCGCCGCATTTCGTCGATCCCGAGGGAGAGCGGCTGCGTGCCTGATTTCACGCTTCACCCGGTCACGCCGCTGGGCGGGCATCAGGAAACCGTCGGCCGCCTGCGCCTGGCCGAGGCGGCCGGTCTCGACCTCGTGTCGCTGGCAGTGCCGAACGGCGGCGACGCCGAGTTCGCCGAGGCGGTCCGCCGGGCCTGGGACCTGGCGCTGCCGGTGCCGGGGCGTTCGCTCGCGGACGCGGCCGGCCGACGCCTGGTCTGGAGCGGACCGCAGCAATATTTCCTGCTCCTGCCGGCGGAACCGGATGGCGACCCGGCCGCCCGGGTCTCGGCACAGCTCGGGGACAGCGCCTACGTCACCGACCAGTCGGATGCCTGGGCGATTCTGCGCCTCGACGGCCCGGACCTGCGCGAGGCGCTGGCGCGGACCTGTCCGCTCGACCTCGATCCTGACGTTTTTGGGCCCGACAGTGCCGCCCGCACGATGATGGAACATCTCGGGGTCTTCATCATCGCGCTCGCGCCGGACGCGGTCCTGCTGCTCTCCGCCCGGTCCTCCGCGCCGGACTTCCTGCACGCGGTGCGGGTCTCGGCGTATAACGTCTCGGAGGACGCGGCCCGGGGGCAACCCGGCCGGCATCCGGACGACGGGAGTAGGCGCAGTGAGTGAAGGCGGGCACACGGACGGGGACGGCGGGCAGCGCAAGGGCGTGTGGCGGGCGCGTCGCGGCAAGGGCCGGCGCGGCCCCAAGGGACGGCCGCTGGACGAGGCCGCGCAGGCCGAGATCGCCGCCCTTCTGGGCGAGCGTCCGCGCCGCCGCGACCTGCTGATCGAGCACCTGCACCTGATCCAGGACCGCTTCGGCCATCTCTCCGCGGCGCATCTGCGGGCGCTGGCCGAGGAGATGCGGCTCTCCATGGCCGAGATCCAGGAGGTCGCCAGCTTCTACGCCCATTTCGACCTGGTCCGCGAGGGCGAGAGCCCGCCGCCGCCGCTCACCGTCCGGGTCTGCGATTCCCTGTCCTGCGAGCTGGCCGGCGCACCGGCGCTGCTCGACGCCCTGCGCGCGGCCCTGCCGGAAACCGAGGTGCGGGTGCTGCGCGCGCCCTGCATGGGCCGCTGCGATACCGCGCCGACGGCCGAACTGGGCCACAACCATGTCGACCACGCCGACGTGGCGAAGATCCGCGCGGCGATCGCCGGGCGCGCGGTGCATCCGCGCCTGCCCGACTACGAGGACCTCGCCGCCTACCGGGCCGCCGGCGGCTACGCGCTGCTGGAAGGCCTGCGCGGCGGCGCGCGCACGCCCGACGAGGTGCAGGACAGCGTCAACCGGTCCGGCCTGCGCGGTCTCGGCGGCGCGGGCTTCCCCTCGGGCCGCAAATGGTCCTTCGTGCGCGCCCATCCCGGCCCGCGCTACGTCGCGGTCAACGGCGACGAGGGCGAGCCCGGCACCTTCAAGGATCGCCACTATCTCGAGCGCCAGCCGCACCTGGTGCTGGAAGGCCTGCTGATCGCCGCTTGGGCGGTCGCGGCGGAGAAGAGCTATCTCTACCTGCGCGACGAGTATCCCGCCGCGCTGGAGATCCTGCGCCGGGAGATCGCCGCGCTGGAAGCCGCCGGCCTGGTGCCGCCGGGCGGCATCGAGCTGCGCCGCGGCGCGGGCGCCTATATCTGCGGCGAGGCAAGCGCGATGCTCGAGAGCATCGAGGGCAAGCGCGGCCTGCCCCGGCACCGGCCGCCCTACGTGGCCGAGAACGGCCTGTTCGGCCGGCCGACCCTGGTGCACAACGTCGAGACCCTCTACTGGGTCGCCCGGGTGCTGCGCGAGGGCCCGGAGATCCTCGCCGGTGTCGAGAAGAATGGCCGCACCGGCCTGCGCTCCTATTCGGTCTCCGGCCGGGTGAAGGAGCCGGGGGTCAAGCTGCTGCCCGCGGGCTCCACCATCCGGGACGTGATCGCGGCCTCGGGCGGCATGGCCGATGGCCATGTCTTCAAGGCCTACCAGCCCGGCGGGCCGTCCTCGGGTCTGCTGCCGGCCAGCCTGGACGACATTCCGCTCGATTTCGACACCCTCAACCCGCACGGCAGCTTCATCGGCTCGGCCGCGGTGGTGGTGCTCTCCGAACAGGACAGCGCGCGCGACGCCGCGCTCAACATGCTGCGCTTCTTCGAGGACGAGAGCTGCGGGCCGTGCACGCCCTGCCGGGTGGGCTGCGAGAAGGCGGTGAAGCTGATGCAGGCCGAGCGCTGGGACGCGCCGCTGCTGGAGGAGCTCTGCCAGGCCATGGCGGACGCCTCGATCTGCGGTCTCGGCCAGGCGGCGCCCAACCCGATCCGCCTCACCCTGGCCCACTTTCCCGGGGAGGTCTGAGCCATGGACGGCGCGATCACCTTCACCCTGAACGGCGAGACCGTCAGCGCGGCGCCGGGCGAAAGCCTGTTCGAGGTCGCCCGCCGCCACGGCGAAGCGCTGCCGCATCTCTGCCATGCCGACGAGCCGGGCTACCGCGCCGACGGCAACTGCCGGGTCTGCATGGTCGAGATCGAGGGCGAGAAGGTGCTTGCAGCCTCGTGCATCCGCAAGCCGAGCGAAGGCATGGTGGTGCGCAGCGATACCGAGCGTGCCAACAAGTCGCGGCGCATGGTCTTCGAGATGCTGGCCGCCGACATGCCCGCGCGGACGGAAGGACCGGACGACCAGTCCTCATTCAGGCAATGGGCTGGCGAGATGGGCATCGGTGACGCGAAACGCCTGCCCTCGAAATTTGATGGCGATGGGCATGCGCCCGCCGCTGAACCCGGTCTCCACGATCTCACCAACCCGGCCATAGCGGTCAATCTCGATTCCTGCATCGCCTGCGGCCTGTGCGTGCGCGCCTGTCGCGAAGTGCAGGTCAACGACGTGATCGGCATGGGCCAGCGCGGACATCATGCGGCGCCGGTCTTCGACATCCAC
>JBGTSP010000273.1:0-5758 GCA_041940205.1 Alphaproteobacteria bacterium | reverse complement strand
CGTTGCGTCCGGGCACGACGGCGACCCGCACGCTGACCGCGCTCATCGAGCGCGCGATGTCGTCGGCCAGGCCGATCACCCGGCTGGTCTTGGTGCCGGGCGCGGGCTCCAGTTCATAGAGCGTGACCACGGGGCCCGGCCGCACGTTGCTGATCTGCCCGCGGACGCCGTAATCCTCGAGCACGGATTCCAGCAGCCGGGCATTCTGTTCCAGCGCGTCGTCGCTCATCAGGGTGCGACCGGCGGTGCCGTCGGATTCCTGCAGCAGGGCCAGCGGCGGCAGCTGGAAGCCGTCCCCGGATTCCAGGTCGAGCGCGGGTTCGGCCTCCGCCTTCGCGCGCCGCGACTTGCGCGCGGCCTTCTTGCGCGGCGTCACCCGGCGGCTGGGCGATGCCGCGTCGTCCGCGGGATCGTCGGAAACCGGCGACGCGGCCGCCGTTTCTTCGCCCCTCCCGGCCTGTGCGCGGGCGGCCGGCCGCCGCCAGCGGACCAGCGCGTCGCCGAGGCGCGCGCGCAGCTCGCCCGCGCCATACAGGAGATCGCCGGCGGCGCCCGCGAGTCTGGCGGCAATGCGGCCGCCGGTGCGGCCGGCCTGGCCCAGCTCGGGGCCGGTCAGTCCGGTGGCGAGCGCCAGCAGGGGCAGCGCGGCCAGCAGGCCGGCCACCGCGGCCGAAGCGGCCGGCAGGCCGAAGAGCGCCAGCGGCTCGCGCAGCAGTCCGCTCGCATAGGCGCCGGCGAGGCCGCCCCGCCCCGCGGCGAGGATACCGGAATCGGCCGCCGGCAGGCCGTCGAGGGCGAGGGCCGAAAGCACCAGCGCCGGCGGCACGCAGACGAGGCTGAGCAGCGGCAGGCGCCAGACCCGGTGGGTCATCAGCCGCCAGCCCCAGATCAGCGGCAGCGCGGCCAGCAGCAGGCCGGCCTGCCCCAGCCAGGTCAGGGCGAGGTCGGCGCCATTGGCGCCCGGCTGTCCCAGCCAGTTCGCGACCGGACCGGGGGCGGCATGGTTGATGCTGGGATCGCCGGCCTCGTAGCTCAGCAATGCCAGCGCGATGGCGCCGCCCAGGCCGGTGACGGCGAGACCCGCGCCCTCCCGGGCCCGGCGCCGGAAGAAGCGCCCGGTCCCCTCCGGCAGCAGTCGCCGGGGTCGTCCGCCGAACCGGATCTCTGTCATCGCGCGTTCTCCTTCCCCGCGGCCGCCGCCTGCTCCGCCGCGGTGTTCACAGCGTCTCGGCGATCCGGGTGAGCGCCTCTTCCGTGGTCTCCCGGTCGTTGACGAGGGCGATGCGGATATAGCGGCTGCCGGGGTCCGGCCCGTCGGCCGGCGCGGTCAGGTAGGCGCCGGGCAGGACGCGGACGGCGGCCTCCGTCCACAGGCGCCGCGCCGCGGCCTCGCCGTCGCCGACATCGAGCCAGAGGAAGAAGCCGCCCTCGGGGCGGGCGACGCCGAACCGGTTCGACAGGATCCGCTCGGCCAGCGAGAACTTCTCGTCGTAGAGCCGGCGGTTCTCGACGACATGGCTCTCCTCTTGCCACAGCGCCGTCGCCGCTTCCATCACCGGCAGGGGCGGCACCGCGCCGCCATATTCGCGCAGCCGGAAGAACTGCCGTATCAGCGCCGCGTCGCCGGCGACAAAGCCCGAACGCAACCCCGGCACGTTGGAGCGTTTCGACAGGGAATGGAACGCGAGCACCTGCTCCGGGCCGCCGCCGAGCGCGACGCAGGCCTCAAGCACGCCGGCAGGCGGCGTGCGGGTGTAGATCTCGGCGTAGCACTCGTCCATCGCCAGCACGAAATCATGCCTGCGCGCGGCCGTGACCAGGCGCTGCAGGGCCGCCAGATCGAGTGCGGCCCCCTGCGGGTTGGCCGGAGAACAAAAATAGACCAGGGCGGTTCTGCCCAAAATATCGGCATCCAGGCCGGCAATGTCCGGCAGGAAGCCGTTTTCGGGCAGGGCCGGCAGGTAGACCGGCTCGGCGCCGGCGAGAACCGCGGCGCCGGCATAGCACTGGTAGAACGGGTTGGGCATCAGCACGAGCGGCCGGCGGCCGTTCTTTTCCGGCGGCACGGTCAACAGCGCGGTCAGGAACAGCGCCTCGCGGGTTCCCGAGATGGGGCAGATGTTGTGGTCGGGCCGGATGAAGCCCTCAGGAAGTTGATAGCGACGGGTCAGCCAGTCCGCCACCGCCTGGCGGAAGGCCTCGGTGCCGCGGACCGGGGGATACTTGCCGAACAGGTGTGCGCTGGCCGCAAGGCGTTCGCCGACCAGGGCCGGGTGAGGATGCTGCGGTTCCCCCAGCGACATCGCGATCGGCGTCTTGCCAGGCGCCGGCTCGAGCGGGTCGAGCAGGCCGCGAAGACGCTCGAACGGATAGTCGGGAAGCAGATTGAAGCGCGGATTGAGCATGCGGAGGCCGAATCGATTCGCACCAGAACAGAAGAAAAACGCGGGGAAGATACAGTATTCGGCGGGGGGCACCAATACAATCTATGGGATGCGGCCGAATCGGGCAGGCATAAAAAAGAGGGGGCGCGGGGCCCCCTCTTCGCTATTTGTTCCCCCTGCCGGGGGTGATTCGCGCGAATCACCGCCCCGAGAGGTCTTCTTCCGGATAGGCGCTCACCTTGTGGATGGTGAGATCGGCGCCGCGGAACTCCTCTTCCTCGTTCAGCCGGATGCCCATGCTGACCTTCAGGATGCCGTAGATCACGAAGCCCGCCGCCGTCGCGATGGCGACGCCGATCAGCGAGCCGACGAGCTGGGCGGCGAAGCTGACGCCGCCGAGACCGCCCAGGGCCTCGAGCCCGAAAATGCCGCAGGCGAGACCGCCCCACAGGCCGCACAGACCGTGCAGCGGCCAGACGCCGAGGACATCGTCGATCTTCCACTTGGCGTGGCACAGGTTGAAGGTGACGACGAACAGGCCGCCGGCAACCACGCCGGTGGCCAGGGCGCCCAGCGGGTGCATCACGTCCGAGCCCGCGCAGACCGCGACCAGGCCGGCCAGCGCGCCGTTGTGCACGAAGCCCGGATCGTTCCGACCGACCACCAGGGCCGCGAGGATGCCGCCGCCCATCGCCATCAGGGAGTTCATGGCCACCAGGCCGGAGACGCCGCTGACCGAATGGGCGCTCATCACGTTGAAGCCGAACCAGCCGACGCTCAGGATCCACGAACCCAGGGCCAGCCAGGGAATGTTCGAGGGCGGAATGCCCACCATGCTGCCGTCCGCGCGGTAGTGACCGTGGCGCACGCCCAGCAGGATCACGGCGCCCAGCGCCAGCCAGCCACCCATCGCATGCACGACGATGGAACCGGCGAAATCGTGGAAACCGACCCCGAACAGGTCGGTGATCCAGTCCTGGAATCCCAGGCGGCTGCCCCAGACCATGCCTTCGAAGAACGGATAGACGAAGCCGACGATGACCGCCGTGGCGATCAGGTTGGGCAGGAACTTCGCCCGCTCGGCAATGCCGCCCGAGATGATCGCGGGGATCGCCGCGGCGAAGGTGAGCAGGAAGAAGAACTTGACGAGGTCATAGCCGTTGGCGGCGAAGCTATAGCCCTCGGCGGTTTCCGCGCCCGAAAGCACCTTGGCGTTGACGAAGAAGTCGACACCGTAGGCGACCGCGTAGCCGATGAAGAAATAGGCGACCGTGGAAACCGCGAAGTCGCTCATGATCTTGATCAGCGCGTTCACCTGGTTCTTCCTGCGCACCGTGCCGACCTCGAGAAAGGCGAAGCCGGAATGCATGGCCAGGACCAGAATGGCGCCGATCAGCACGAAGAATACGTCTGAACCGGCCTTGAGTTCTTCCATCGGGTGCTCTCCCCTGTTTGCGCCCCTGTTCACGCACGACAGCGATCCCCGGCGGACGGCCGAGGATCGCCGGCGGCGGATCCGGGAGGGCCATCCCAAGTTCCGTGCCAGCCCGTCCGGGGTCGGGTTTTTCCAAGCGATTCCAGGGATTTGAGCAAGGCGCACCGGGCTGGAGTGGCGGCAGGCACCAGGCACGACTGCCTATAATTTCATCGAAATCGATCAATATGCATAAAAATTCGCCAGGCGGGCCGGCCTGCGTCGGGCGGGCGCGGGAGCGCGGGGCAAAGAAAAGGCCCGGGCGCCAGGCGCCCGGGCCAGTCAGGGAGAGGCTCTTGCGGCGCTAGAGGCGCTGGGAGCCCTGGCCGAACTCGGGATAGGCCTCGAGGCCGAGTTCGGAGCGGTCGGCCCCGTTGAACTCGCTTTCTTCATCGAGGCGGATGCCGATGGTCATCTTGATCACCATCCACAGCGCCAGGCTGAGGATGAAGACGAACGCGCCGATCGACACCACGCCCACGGCCTGGGCGTAGAAGGTCGCGCCGTCATTGGTCAGCGGCACGGCCATGGTGCCCCAGATGCCGGCCACCAGATGCGCCGAGATCGCGCCGACCACGTCGTCGATCTTGAACTTGTCGAGCAGCGGGATGGCGAACACCACCAGCACGCCGCCGACCGCGCCGATCAGGATGGAGGCGCCGATGCTCGGCGTATCCGGTCCGGCGGTGATCGAGACCAGGCCGGCGATGGCGCCGTTCAGGGCCATCGTCAGGTCGACCTTCTTGTACATGATCTGGCTGACCAGCATCGCGGCCACCACGCCGCCGGCGGCGGCCATGTTGGTGTTGGCGTAGATGTTGGCGATCGCCACCACGTCGGCGCCGGTGCCCATGGCGAGCTGCGAGCCGCCGTTGAAGCCGAACCAGCCGAGCCAGAGCACGAACGTGCCCAGCGTGGCCAGCGGCAGGGAGGAACCGGGCATCGGGTTGACCTTGCCGTCCTCGGAATACTTGCCCTTGCGCGCGCCGAGCACGATCGCGCCGGCCAGCGCCGCCCAGCCGCCGGTGGAATGCACCAGGGTGGAACCGGCGAAGTCGTTGAAGCCGAGCTCGCTGAGCCAGCCGCCGCCCCACTGCCAGGCGCCCTGGATCGGATAGATCACGCCGGTCAGGACGACGACGAAGGCGAGGAAGGACCACAGCTTGATACGCTCGGCCAGCGTGCCCGAGACGATCGAGGCGGCGGTGGCGACGAACACCATCTGGAAGAACCAGTCCGAGGTGGCGGCGTAGCCGGTACCGTCCCCGAACTCGCCCTTGGCGACGGCACTGTCGTCACCGGACCAGATGGAGATTGATCCGATGACGCCACCATCAACACCATCGTACATCAGCTGGTAGCCAAGCAGGTAGTACATGATGCCGGCGACACTGAACAGCGAGATGTTCTTCAGGCACATGGTCGCGACGTTCTTGGTCCGCACGAGGCCGGCCTCGAGCATGCAGAAGCCCGCCGCCATCCACATCACCAGGGCGCCGTGGATCAGGAACGAAAAACTGTTGAAGACGTAGCTCGTCTCCGGCGACGGGGCCGCCAGCGCCGGGGAGGCCGCCCCCGCAAGCAGGCCGGCCGTGGCGACGGCCGGCAGGTAACGAATACCTTTGTACATGAACGAAGTCCTTCTCATAGGGCATCCCCATCGCTTTCGCCGGTGCGGATGCGCACCACGCTGTCCAGGTCGTAGACGAAGATCTTGCCGTCGCCGATCTGGCCGGTGTTGGCGGCGCTGCGGATGGCTTCCACCACCTGCTCCGCCAGTTCCGTCTTGATCGCGATCTCGATTTTCAGTTTGGGCAGGAAGCTGACCGCGTATTCCGCCCCGCGGTAGATGTCCGTGTGGCCCTTCTGGCGTCCGAAGCCCTTGACCTCGGGGACCGTC
>JBGTSP010000272.1:0-5825 GCA_041940205.1 Alphaproteobacteria bacterium | reverse complement strand
CAACGCTGCCACATCCTCAGCGGCGCCGTGATCGGTTCTGACGGTTTTGGGTTTGCCAACGAAAAGGGCGTTTGGCATCGAATCGCTCAACTGGGCAGGGTGGTGCTCGGTGACGATGTGGAGGTCGGCGCCAACACCACCATTGACCGGGGCGCATTGGACGACACCGTGATTGGTGATGGTGTGAAACTGGACAACCTGATTCAGATCGCCCACAACGTGCAGATGGGCCGGGGCTGCGTGATCGCGGCCATGACCGGGATATCCGGCAGCACGCGCCTGGGCGATTTCGTCACCATGGGCGGCCAGGTCGGCATGGCCGGTCACCTGAACATCGGCAGCGGTGCCCGCATCGCGGCCAAGTCGGGCGTGATGAGCGATGTCGGTGCCGGTGAAACCGTGTGCGGTGCCCCGGCGATGCCGATCAAGGAGTTTTTCCGGCAGGTGGCCACCCTGAAACGCCTCGCGAGCAAGAAAGGCTGAACAGAAGCATGGTCGAAGAAGCTACCGCAGCGACGGGCGCATCGGTCGATATCGGCCGGATCATGGAGATGATCCCGCACCGCTACCCCCTGCTGCTGATCGACCGGGTCGACGAGATCGTGCCCGACGTCAGTGCCGTGGGGATCAAGAACGTCACCATGAACGAACCGCAGTTCCAGGGGCACTTTCCCCAGCGGCCGGTCATGCCGGGCGTGATGATCGTGGAATCGATGGCCCAGACCGCCGCCGTGCTTGTGGTCGAGACCCTGGGCGCCGAATCCGAAGGCAAGCTGGTCTATTTCATGACCATCGACGACTGCCGCTTCCGCAAGCCGGTGGTGCCGGGCGACCAGATGCGGATCCATGTGCGCAAGGACCGCCAGCGCGGCGCGGTCTGGCGTTTTCTCGGCGAGGCGACGGTCGACGGCAAGAAAGTGGCCGAGGCCAAGTTCGCCGCGATGATCCTGGACGACTAGGCCGGCGCATGGCCTCCATTCATCCGACCGCCATCGTTCATCCCGACGCCCGTCTGGGCGACGGGGTCAGCATCGGACCCTATTGCACCGTCGGGGCGCATTGCACCCTGGCGGACGATGTCGAGCTGGTCTCGCATGTCGTGCTCGACGGCCACACCGTGCTGGGTCGCGGCGTCCGCGTCTTTCCCTTCGCCTCGGTCGGCGTGCAGCCGCAGGACCTGAAATATGCCGGCGAGGAGAGCGAACTCCAGGTCGGCGAGGGAACCATCATCCGCGAGCATGTCACGGCCCATACCGGTACCGCCGGCGGCGGCCTGATGACGCGCATCGGCGCGCGCTGCCTGCTGATGGTCGGCTGTCACGTGGCGCACGACTGCCAGCTCGGCAACGAGGTGATCCTGGTCAACAATGTCCTGCTGGGCGGCCATGTCGAGATCGGCGACAACGCCATCGTCGGCGGCGGCTCGGCCATTCACCAGTTTGCGCGGATCGGCCGGCACGCGATGATCGGCGGCGCCTCGGGGGTCGAGGGCGACGTCATCCCCTACGGGTCGGTGATGGGCAACCGGGCCCGCCTGTCCGGGCTCAACCTGATCGGCCTCAGGCGCCGCGGCTATGCCCGCTCCGACATTCACGAACTGCGCAAGGCCTACCGGCTGCTGTTCGCCGACGAGGGCACGTTCCAGGAACGGCTGGAACAGGTCGAGGACGAACTGGGCACCGTCGCGCCGGTACGCGACGTGATCGATTTCATCCGGGTGGATTCCTCCCGCGCCCTGGTCCATCCCGGCCGATCGGACGGATGAGCCGGCTCGGCATTCTCGCCGGCCAGGGACCGCTGCCCCGTCTTGTCGCCGAGCACGAGGCCGAAGCGGGGCGCACCCCCTTCATCGTCGCCTTCCGGGGGGAGACCGATCCCCGGACCGTGGCCGACCTGGAGCATGTGTGGGTCGATCTGGCCGCTGTCGGACGCACCATCCGGGAACTGAAACAGGCCGGGTGCGGCCGGCTCTGCCTGATCGGACCGATCGGACGCCCCGACTTCAAGAGCCTGCGCCCGGATCTGCGCGGCATGCGGCTGCTGCCCAAGGTGCTGGCCGCAGCCCGCCAGGGCGGGGATGACGCGATGCTGAGCGTCGTTGTCCGCGACCTCGAGGCCGAGGGCTTCGCGGTTGTCGGCGCCGACGAACTGGTCGCCGCCCTGCGGCCGGGCGACGGGGTCCTGGGCCGGCATGCCCCCGACGAGGCCGCGCGCGCCGACATCGACCGGGGCGCCCGGTTGCTGGCCGCGCTGGGGCCCTACGATGTCGGACAGGCCTGTGTCGTGCGTGACGGCCAGGTGCTGGCGATCGAGGCGGCGGAAGGCACCGCCCGCATGCTGGCGCGCTGTGCCGATCTCTTCGCCGCCGATGCACAGACCGGCCGGCGCGGGGTGCTGGTCAAGCTGCCCAAGCCGGACCAGGAGCGTCGCGTGGACCTGCCGATGCTGGGACCCGATACCGTTGAACAGGCCGCGGCGGCCGGCCTCGCGGGCATCGCGCTCGAGGCCGGCGGCGTGCTGATGCTGGAACAGGAGAAGATCCGCGCGTCCGCGGACGCGGCCGGCCTGTTTCTCTATGGCATCGCGGCCGGGGAGTTGCCGCGCTGAACACGCCGGTGCGCGATATCATGCTGATTGCCGGTGAGAGTTCCGGCGACGCGCTGGGCGGCCGGCTGATGGCGGCCCTGCGCGCGCGGCAGGGCGATGACCTGCGTTTCCACGGCATCGGCGGCCCGCGGATGGGCGAGCAGGGACTTGAGAGCCTGTTTCCGATGCGCGAACTGGCGGTGATGGGCTTTGCCGAAGTGGTGCCGCGCATTCCCCGCCTGCTGGCGCGGGTGCGCGAACTGGCCGATCATGCGGCGCAGCTTCGCCCGCAGGCGCTGATCACCATCGACGCGCCCTCCTTCGGCCTCCGGGTCACCGGCCGCCTCGGGCCACGGAGCTTTCCGCGCATCCAGTATGTCGCCCCGCAGGTCTGGGCCTGGCGTCCGGGTCGGGCGAAGAAGCTGGGCAAGAGCATCGACCATCTGCTCACCCTGCTGCCCTTCGAGGCCGACTTCTTCTCTCCGCACGGTCTCGACTGCCGCTTTGTCGGCCATCCCATCGTCGAGACCGCCGGAACCGGGGATGCCGACCGCCTGCGCGCCAGCCTGGCGCTGGCGCCCGGAAGCCGGATCCTGCTGTTACTGCCGGGCAGCCGGGAAGGCGAGATCGGCCGCCATATCGGCATTTTCCTGGAAGCCGCCGCCCGGCTCCGCGAGAGCCGGCCGGACCTCGCCCTGGTATTGCCGACGGTCGAGCATGCCGCGGCGCTGGTGCGGGCACGGGTGGCCGAATCCGGGCTGCCGGTCACGGTGCTGACCGGGGAAGGCGAGCGTCGGGATGCATTCGCGGCCGGCGACGCGGCGCTCGCGGCCTCGGGTACGGTCAGTCTCGAACTGGCACTTGCCGGCGTGCCCGCCGTGATCGCCTACCGCACCAACGCCCTGACCGCCTTCGCCGCGCGCAGGCTGATCAACGTGCGCCATGTCGCCATGCCGAACATCCTGCTCGAGCGCGAGCAGATGCCCGAATACCTGCAAGAGCGCTGCCGGCCCGATCTGCTGGCTGGCGCCCTGGCGCCCCTGCTGGACGCACCCGACGAAGCGGCCTGGCAGGCCGCCTTCTCGGGCCTGCGCAGTCTTCTGGGAGGCGAGGGACCGGCGCCCAGTTCTCGCGCCGCGGAAGCTGTGCTAAGCATCGTGGCGCGCTGGCAGGCGCGGCTTCGGCAAGGGGAGGCACCATGAGCGCGGCACAGGATTTCGGCGGGTTTCGCTTTCTGCACACCATGATCCGGGTGAAGGATCTGGAGAAGTCGCTGGACTTCTACACCCGCCTGATGGGCATGAAGGTGCTTCGCAACAAGGACTACCCCACCGGGGAGTTCACCCTGGCGTTCGTCGGCTATGACGAGGAAGAGAACGGCACGGTGGTCGAACTGACCCACAACTGGGGTCAGGAAGACAACTACGACCTGGGCAACGGCTTTGGCCACCTGGCGATCGGCGTTCCCGACATCTACGGCACCTGCGAGATCCTCGAGAAGGAGGGCGTGCCGATTCCGCGCCCGCCGGGGCCGATGAAGCACGGTGGCCGCTGCATCGCCTTCATCGAGGATCCCGACGGCTACAAGATCGAACTGATCGAAATCGGCAGCTGAGGCCGGCCCCCGCTTACCCGACTGCGCCGACAGGCGGCGCATCCGATCCAAAAAAAAGGGTGCCGGTACGGGCCGGCACCCCCTGCGGTATCGACCGCCAGGGACTGTCACGGTGGTCCCGCGCCCGGCATGGGACCAGGGGGCGCAGGGTTCGGCGTCGCGGCGTTCTCTGTGCGCCGGCTCGCCTGAAGGACCGGAGCCGGAGCCCCCCTCCCACAATGCAAGGCATCGCAGTTCGCGAAACGCGAGACTGTGCGAATTCCCACACGCGTCGGTTCCCTTCCCGGAGACACTCTGCGCACGGGGATCACGGCGACACATGCGGTCGCGCCGGCCCCGCGGCAGGGGAGGTCCGGATCGTGACTTGTCTGCAGGAAAGACCGGCGGCGCAGGACGTTCGGGCGCGGGAACCGTTGGACATCGAGGAACGCTCGGTTCGTGGTCCGGATCCGGAAGGATCGACAGCGGGGCGCCCCGGCGCGGCCGGTCGCGCGATCCGCGCCGAAATCGCACCGGGCCGTCTCGAACGGATGCTGGTGGCGCTCGAGATCCGCTATCCCTACGGCCTGCTCTACGCTTCCGGCTGGCTGCTCGCGCCCCGGGCAGTGGTCACGGCAGGCCATTGCCTGTTCGACCCGTTCTTCGGCGGCTGGGCCGAGGGGGTCCGGGTGTTCTCCCTGGCCCAGCGGCGACGGTTGCCGCCGTTCGACGGCATCGCCGCAACCGGGTTCTCGGTCCACCCCGGCTGGCTTCGCGAGCGCGATCCGGATCGCAACATGGCTCTGCTCCGGCTGGCGGCGCCGGCCTGCGGTCCTGCCGACCCGGGACAGCCGGTGGCGCTTTCGGACGAGGACCTCGTCGGCCGCGCGGTCCGCATTGCCGGTTTCGCGGCGCAGCGCGACCGGCGCGGCGACATGAACGACCGCCGGCTGAGCAGCCGTCCGGGTCGGATCGTTCGGGTCACGCGGCAGCGGCTGGCCATCGGCACGGGCGCCGCAGCCGGCCTGTCGGGTGCCCCGATCGTGCTCGAGGGCGGCGAGGAGACGCCCCGCGTCGCCGGTCTGTTCGTCGCGCCGCTGATTCCCACGGCGACACCGATCGGGCCGGGATTGAGCGGGATGCCCCGGTTCGGCGAGGCCGATCTCGCCCTGCTGCGCGCGTGGACGCGCGCGCAGGCGCCGGCGCACGCCTGAGCGCGCACGCGGGCCCGGCGGCAACGCACACCGGGACGAGAACTCAGACGGCGAACAGGAGGTTGAGGATCGGTGTCTGGCGGGCCAGCGCCGTGATCAGCGCGAACACCGCGAAGGCGCTGACTGCGCTGACGGAGAAAGCGAGGAACGCGCGCCGGGCCGAGAAGGGCGCGCGGTTGTCGTTGGCCGGGGAGGCGACCTGCCGGGCCCGCGGTCGGCCGAGCGAGCGCGGCCGCGGCGGGGCGTGGATGTTGGCAAGGCGGGCGCGGCGCCGGGCCTGGATGTCCTGGCGACCTCCAGACCGTGGTGCGCGACGCCCGCCATTGCCCGGCATGATGCGATCAGCCCCGCTGGTGCAGCGGCACGTACCGCCGCTTTGTGGGACCGTTGTAGAGCTGCCGCGGACGGCCGATCTTCTGCATCGGATCCTC
>JBGTSP010000271.1:0-5859 GCA_041940205.1 Alphaproteobacteria bacterium | reverse complement strand
CGCGACCTGCACACGCTGTTCTGGATCGGCAAGTTCCTCTACCGCGCCGACGAGGTGCGCGAACTGGTCGGTCACGGCGTGCTGACGCAGCACGAGTACCGCTCCTTCTTCAAGGCCCAGCGCTTCCTGCGAACGGTGCGCTGCCACCTGCACTACCTCACGGGCCGTCCCGAAGAGCGGCTGACTTTCGATGTGCAGCCGGAACTGGCCCGCCGGCTCGGCTATACCGACCATGCCGGCACCCAGGGCGTCGAGCGCTTCATGAAGCACTACTACCTGGTCGCCAAGGAGGTCGGCGACCTGACGCGGATCTTCTGCGCCGTGCTCGAGGAACAGCACAAGCGCAAGCGCCTGCTGCGCCTGCCGCGGCTCGGCCTGCGCCGGCGCGAACTCGACGGCTTCGCGGTCGACGGCGATCGCCTGACCCTGCTGGACGAGGACGACTTCAGGCGCGATCCGGTGAAGATGCTGAAACTGTTCCAGGTGGCGCACGAGCGCGACCTCGACGTGCATCCCTCGGCGCTGAAGCAGATCACGCGCAACCTGCGGCGGATCAATGCCCGCCTGCGCGACGATCGCGATGCCAACGACGCCTTCATGGCAATCCTGGCGTCCTGGCGGGATCCGGAAATCGCCCTGCGGCGGATGAACGAGGCCGGCGTGTTCGGCCGTTTCATTCCCGATTTCGGCCGCGTCGTCGCGCAGATGCAGCACGACATGTACCACGTCTACACCGTGGACGAGCACACCATCCGGGCGATCGGCATCCTCGCTAAGATCGAGAACGGCACCTACGCGGAAGACCATCCGCTGGCGGCGGAGATCGTCCACAAGGTCAAGCAGCGCCGGGTGCTCTATCTCGCCGTGCTGCTGCACGACATCGCCAAGGGGCGTGGCGGCGACCATTCGGAGCTCGGCGCGGACGTGGCCGACGAACTGGCCCCGCGGCTCGGCCTCGACGCCCAGGAGACCGACACCGTGTCGTGGCTGGTGCGCTACCACCTGGCGATGAGCAACACCGCCTTCAAGCGCGATATCGGCGATCCCAAGACGATCCGGGATTTCGTCGACCTGGTGCAGAGCCCGGAGCGCCTGCGCCTGCTGCTGATCCTTACCGTGGCCGACATCCGGGCGGTCGGTCCCGGCGTCTGGAACGGCTGGAAGGGCCAGCTCCTGCGCGATCTCTACTACCGTACCGAAGAGGCGATGCTCGGCGGCGAAGCGGCGCTGGGTGGCGCGCAACGTGTCGCCTCGGTGCACGAGGAACTGCGCGCGGGCCTTGCCGACTGGCCGGACGAGGCGGTCGAGCGGCATCTGGCGCGCGGTCCCGACGCCTTCTGGCTCTCGGCCGACGCCGAGACCCACCAGCGCTGGGCGCGGATGATGCAGGCGGCCGATGAGGCCGGCGAACCGCTGACCATCGAGACCCGGGCGATGGCGTTCGAATCGGTAACCGAGGTGACGGTCTACACGAGCGATCATCCCGGCCTGTTCATGCGCCTGGCCGGTGCGATCAGCCTCTCGGGGGCCTCGATCATCGATGCCCGGATCTTCACCACCAACGACGGCATGGCGCTGGACCTGTTCTATATCCAGGACGCCGAGGGCCACCCGGTCGTCCAGTCCGGCGCGCTGGACCGTGTCCGCAGCCGCATACGCGGCGCGCTGGCCGGCGACTACCGGGTGCGCGAGGCGCTGGCGGAGAAGGGCAGCCCGCTGCCGGCGCGGGCGCATGTGTTCCGCGTCGAACCGCTGGTGCTGATCGACAACGATGCGTCCGCGACCCATACCGTGATCGAGGTCAACGGCCGCGACCGGCCGGGCCTGCTGCACGACCTGACCCGGGCGCTGTTCGAACTGTCGCTGAGCATCGCGCATGCCCGGATCTCGACCTACGGCGAGCGGGCGGTGGACGTGTTCTACGTCAAGGATATGTTCGGCCTGAAGGTGACCAGCGAAAGCCGGCAGGACCGCATTCGCGAGCGCCTGCTGCTGGCCCTCGCGCCCGCCTCCGGCGAACCCGCCGCAGCGGCGGAATAGGATCCGCGGAATGGCCTCGCGGACAGCCGTGGCCATACGGCACGTGGCCTTCGAGGATCTCGACCTGCTGGGCCCGCTGCTTCAGGCCCGGGGCTTCGGGCTGGAAACCTGGGAGGCGGGGCTGACCGACTTCGCGGCGGCGGACGCGCTGTCGCCCGACCTGCTGGTCGTGCTGGGCGGGCCGCTGGGGGTCTACCAGCAGGACGCCTATCCCTTCATCGCGCCGGAGATCGCCCTCGTGGCGCGGCGCCTGGAGCGGGGCCTGCCGACACTGGGCTTCTGCTTCGGCGCGCAGATCATGGCGGCCGCGCTCGGCGCGCGGGTCTATCCGGGCGGACGGGGCAGCGAGATCGGCTGGGCGCCGGTCACGCTGAGCGACGCGGGCGCCGCCTCGCCGCTCGCCGCGCTCGACGGCCCGGTGCTGCACTGGCACGGCGACACGTTCGACCTGCCCGCGGGCACCCGCCACCTTGCGCGCAGCGCGCTCTACGAACAGCAGGCCTTTGCCGTCGGCGCGCATGCGCTGGCGCTGCAGTTCCATATCGAGGTCAGCGGACCGGCGCTGGAGCGCTGGTTCATCGGCCATGCCCACGAGATCGCCAGCAGCGAGACCCTGACGGTGCCGGCGCTCAGGGCCGAGACCGCGCAACAGGCCGCGCGGGCGGCGGCCTCGGGCCGGCGCGCTTTGTCGCGCTGGCTGGATGAGGCCGGTCTGTGATCCTCGGGCCCGCCCCGATGACGCCATGTTTCGCCGGCATGCCCGCTCTCCGGTCCGCCAGCGGAGGACGGCATCCGGCATGACCCTGTTGCGCGCGGCGGCGACGGTCTCGGGCTTCACCATGCTCTCGCGCGTGCTCGGTTTCGTGCGCGACATCCTGATCGCGTCCCTGCTTGGCGCGGGTCCGGTCGCGGACGCCTTCTTCGTCGCCTTCAAGCTGCCGAACTTCTTCCGCCGGCTGTTCGCGGAAGGCGCCTTCAATGCCGGCTTCGTGCCGCTGTTCTCGCAAACCCTGGAGCGCGACGGCCTCCAGGCGGCACAGCGTTTCGCGGAACAGGCCCTCGCGGTGCTGCTGGCCGCGCTCCTGCTGTTCGTCACCGCGATGCAGGCCGCCATGCCCTGGCTGATGCTGGTGCTCGCGCCGGGCTTCGCCGACGATCCCGAGAAGTTCGATCTTGCGGTCACCCTGACCCGCCTGACCTTTCCCTACCTGCTGTTCGTCTCCCTGGTCTCGCTGCTGGGCGGCGTGCTCAACAGCCTGAACCGCTTCGCCGCGGTCGCCTTCACGCCGGTGCTGCTGAACCTCTGCCTGATCGCCGGCATCACCCTGCTGGCCGGGGCCCTGCCGACGGCGGGCCATGCTCTCGCCTGGGCGGTCGCGGCGGCCGGCGCGCTGCAGTTCGTCTGGCTGATCGTCGCCTGCCGGCGCGCCGGCATCACGCTGCGGCTGCCGGTGCCGCGGCTGACCGCGCGGGTGCGCCGGCTGCTGGTGCTGATGCTGCCGGTGGCGCTGGGCGCCAGCGCGGTGCAGATCAATCTGCTGATCGACATCGTCCTGGCCAGCCTGCTGCCCGAGGGCTCGATCTCCTTCCTGTTCTATGCCGACCGGCTGAGCCAGCTCCCCATCGGCGTGATCGGCGTCGCCGTCGGCACGGCCCTGCTGCCGATGCTCTCGCGCCTGGTCGCGGCCGGGCAGGCGGACGAGGCCCGGGCGCGCCTCAACCGGGCGCTCGAGCTGGCGCTGTTTCTCGCCCTGCCCGCCGCCCTCGCCCTGGTCGCGGTGCCCGGCGAGCTGGTCGCCGCCCTGTTCCAGCGCGGGGAGTTCGACGACCACGCGGTGCGCGCCACCGCCCTGGCGGTGGCCGCCTATGCGCTCGGCCTGCCGGCCTATGTGCTGGTGAAGCTGCTGGGTCCGGCCTTCTTCGCCCGCCAGGACACGCGCACGCCGGTCGTCGTCGGCCTGGCGGCAATGGTGGTGAACATCGCCCTCAACCTGATCCTGATGCGGATCTTCCTGCATGCCGGCCTGGCGCTGGCCACCGCGCTGGCCGCCTGGCTCAATGCCGGCCTGCTGGGCGTGCTGCTGTACCGCCGCGGCTGGATGCGCCTCGATGATGCCCTGGTCGCGCGGATGGCGCGGACGGTGCCGGCGCTGGCCGTCCTGGCGGTCGTCCTGTGGGGCCTGTCGCGGGTGCTCGCGCCGGCCTTCGCCGGGAGCGACGAGGCGAGCCGCATCGCCGCGCTGGCCCTGCTTGTGGGGGGCGGTCTTGTGGCCTATTTCTTGTCCGCGATGGCGACCGGCGCGCTCGGCCGCCAGGACCTGCGCGCGCTGCTGCGGCGAGGATGATGGCGATGGACCCGGAGACCCTGGCGCAGGCGGAGGCGATCGGACATGCGATCGGCCTGTTCCTGCGCGAGCAGCGGTTCCTGCTGGTGCCGTTCCTCGACCGGCAGTCCTTCCTCTACTGGCCGTATCTGGCGAGCTACCTGCTGATCGCCGGCATCCTGTTCGTGCATCACCGCCGCACCTCCGGCGCGGGGGGCGGCCTGCTTGCCTTCCTGCGGGAAACCTTTCCCGCGCGCATCTACTGGTCGCCCTCGGCCCGCGCGGACTACCGCTTCTACGTGGTCAACGGCCTGCTCTTTCCCGCCATCTTCGTGCCGGTGATCCTGTCTTCGGGTTGGCTCGCCGAACGGGTGCAGGCGGGTCTGGCGGCGCAATTCGGCGTTCGCGCGCCGGTATTCGAGGACGCGACGATCGCCATCGCGCTGTATTCGCTGCTGTTCTTCCTGCTCTACGATTTCGGGCGCTGGCTCGGCCACTATGTCCAGCACCGCTTCGAAATTCTCTGGGAATTCCACAAGGTCCACCACACCGCCGAGGTGCTCACCCCGATCACCTCGTTCCGGGCGCACCCGGTCGACCTGCTGTGCATGGCCTTTTTCCCGGCCCTGTTCACCGGACTTGCCGGCGGGCTCTACAACTGGGCGCTGGGCGGCCAGTACGGCTTCTACACCCTGGTCGGCCTGCATGCCGGGATGGTCGTCTACAACATCTTCGCCAACCTCCGGCACAGCCATATCTGGCTTTCCTACGGCCGGCTGTCCAACCTGTTCGTCTCGCCGGCCATGCACCAGATCCACCACTCCACCAATCCGCGCCATTTCGGACACAATGTCGGTTTCGCGCTGTCGATCTGGGACCGCTGGGCGGGCACGCTCTACGTGCCGGAAGGGCGCGAGGAGTTCGCGCTGGGCATCGGCGACGGCAGCGAGGCGGAGTGGCACTCGGTGCGGGCGATGTATTTCAAGCCGTTCGCCAACCTGGTCGCGCGCTGGCGGGCGCTTCGCCGCTCGCCCGGTTGACCGCTCCCATCGCCTCCGCGATAACCCCGCCGCCCGGTTCGCCCCGAACCGCCGCCGTTCCGCCGGCCCCCGCCGGTCCTCGCGAAAGACCCGTCATGAAACGCATCTTTTCGGGCGTGCAGCCCACCGGCAACCTGCATCTCGGCAACTATCTGGGCGCCATCCGCAACTTCGTGCGGCTGCAGGACGAATTCGAGTGCATCTACTGCGTGGTCGATCTGCACGCCATCACCCAGTGGCAGGAACCGGCGCAGCTGGCGGCGAACACGCGGGAGGTCGCGGCGGCCTATCTGGCCGCGGGCATCGATCCCGACATGCACGCCCCCACGCCCAACACCGGCGCCAACACCCCCGTGATTCCGCCCCCCGGCAGCCCCGGCGGCGACCCGAATGTGAGGCCGAAATAGCGCCTCGTCCTTGCCTCTCCCCGCCGAGGCTGGGATCCGCGCAACGCG
>JBGTSP010000270.1:0-5893 GCA_041940205.1 Alphaproteobacteria bacterium | reverse complement strand
AACACCCGCCTGCAGGTCGAGCATCCGGTGACCGAAGGCATCACCGACATCGACCTGGTGCGCGAGCAGATCCGCATCGCCGACAGCGGCCGGCTGTCGGTGACGCAGGACGACATCGCCTTCACCGGCCACGCCATCGAGTGCCGGATCAACGCCGAGCATCCCGACACCTTCGCCCCCTCGCCCGGCCTGGTGACCGAGTACCACCCGCCCGGCGGGCTCGGGGTGCGGGTCGATTCGGGCCTCTATGGCGGTTACCGGGTGCCGCCGCACTACGACAGCCTGATCGCCAAGCTGATCGTCGAGGGCCGCAGCCGCAACGAATGCCTGATGCGTCTGCGCCGCGCGCTGGAGGAATTCGTCGTCACCGGCATCGAGACCAACATCCCGCTGCACCTGGCGCTGCTTTCCGAGCCGGACTTCCAGAACGGCGACTACCACATCCACTGGCTGGAAGAGTTCCTGAAGCGGCGCTGAGACCCGCGCCGCGCGTCCCCGAGGCCATCGCGCCCGACCTTCCACGGCCGGGCCGCGGAAAACCGCCATTCCTGCCGCGGCTGGCGGGTCGGTGTCGCGTCCTGTCGGGGCCCTGTCGTGGTCCCGTCGGGGCCGCGAGGCCATCTTCGGGGCACCGAAACGCGAGGATCCGACATGAGCATCCAGGACAGGCGCACGGCCAGGGGATGGACGCAGGAGCAACTGGCCGGGCACAGCGGCCTCAGCGTGCGCACCATCCAGCGGCTGGAAAAGGGTCAGGCGGCGACGCTTGAAAGCCTGAAATGCCTGGCGGCCGTGCTCGAGACCTCGGTGAGCACGCTGATGCAGGAGCAGGACATGACCGCAGCAAGCCCGGACGCCACCGCGCCGGCCCGCCCGGACCGGGACGAGCGCAACGCCATCGCCTATGTGCACAACCTCAAATGGCTGCTCATCCACGCCATGATCTGCGCGGTCATGCTGCCGGCCCTGCTGGTCCTCAACCTCGCGATCTCGCCCTCGGCATTGTGGATCCTCTGGACCGCGGGCGGCTGGCTGCTGGGCCTGGCCCTGCACATGCTCGTCGTCTTCATGATGTTCGGCCTGCTCGGCCCCGCCTGGGAGCAGCGCCAGTTCCGCCGGCGGATGAACGGCGGACGCGGCCTGTAGCCGGAACGGTCAGGCAGGCGGGACGGTCAGGACCGCCGGGTGGCGGCCGGCCGGCGGACCGGCTTCAGCGGTACACCCCGTCCCATTCGGCCGAAGGCGCGCTGACGGCGCCGTCCTCGGCCACCTGCGGGCGGTTCAGGGTGAACACCGTCTCCGGCGTCACGGTCGCGTAGTCCATGTAGCCCATGCGCGCGATCGGCCGCATCGCCCCGGTATCGACGATGCCGTCCTTGATGAAGGCGTCCTCGATATGCACCCCGATCACCTGGCCGATGACGAGATAGTGGCCGGTGCCGGCCTCGCGATCGACGTCCGGCAGGTCGACGGTCTTCCAGAACCGGCATTCCAGCGCCGCCGGGCTCTCCTTCACCCGCGGCGGCTTCACGTAGTGCGAGGCCACGGCGGTCAGGTTGGCGATGGGAAACTCGTCCACCCCCGGCGGCACGGGAGCCGAGGAGATGTTCATCCCGTC
Source organism: Alphaproteobacteria bacterium (assembly GCA_041940205.1). Lineage (GTDB taxonomy): Bacteria > Pseudomonadota > Alphaproteobacteria > JBGTSP01. Next base: position 4,275 of record JBGTSP010000270.1, on the reverse strand, counting down.
CCGCGTGTCCCAGGTCGACAGCGAGAAGGTGAACTCGCCGGTCTGCTCGATGTTGCGGATGCTGTCCTTGTAGTCGGAGGAGGCGAAGGCCACGTAATGCGGCCTGTCGGAAACGGCGTTGAAGAAGCTGTAGGGCGCGAGATTGCAGATCCCGTCCGGGCTGACCGAGGAGATCCAGCCGATCGGCCGGGGCGCGACGATCGCCTTGAAGGGGTCGTGTTTCAGGCCGTGGCGGTTCTCGACACTGTCGTAGTGCATGGCACGCATCCGTTGTCTGGTTGGGGGCGACGGGATCGTCGCGGTGGTTCGGATAATACCTTAGCGCAAAAGTCGGGTTTTTCCAGCCGCCTGCGCGGAAGACGGGAAAAATCGTGGTGAATCGCCGGCCCGGCGTCTCCGCAGGAGGCCGGTTCGCGATAGAATGAACACAGCGGAATCGCGGGAGCCGAACGGACTTGGTCGAGATCACGCCGCGTCTGGTGCTGCAGGCCTATGCTGCCGGGGTCTTCCCCATGGCCGAGGCGGCGGACGACGAGCGACTGTTCTGGGTCGATCCGGACAAGCGGGGCGTGCTGCCGCTGGACCGGTTTCACCTGCCGCGCAGCCTGCGCAAGACGGTGCGCTCGGAAAGGTTCGAGGTCTCGATCAACCGGGATTTCGAGGCGGTAATCACCGCCTGCGGGCAATCGCGCCCGGAACGGCCGAAGACCTGGATCAACCGGCCGATCATGGAACTCTACTGCTCGCTCAACCGCAGCGGCTACGCCCACAGCGTCGAGTGTCGTCAGCACGGCGAACTCGTCGGCGGGCTCTACGGCGTGGCGCTGGGCGGCGCCTTCTTCGGCGAGAGCATGTTCTCGCTGCGCCGCGACGCCTCCAAGGTAGCCCTCGTGCATCTCGTGGGCCGTCTCGTCCGGGCCGGTTTCACGCTGCTGGACACCCAGTTCGTCACCAGCCACCTGGGCCGCTTCGGCGCCATCGAGGTACCGCGAGCGGACTATCACCGCATGCTGGAGGACTCGCTCGGCTATTCCGTGGATTTCACGCTCGCCGGCGCCGCGCTCTCGGCCGAAGAGGTCTTGCAGTCGATCACCCAGACATCGTAGCCCGCGTGGTCGAGCGCGGAGAGCGCCGGCGAGGATGCGAACATCCAGCCGGAGAACACCCTCTTGCGGCCCTCCGCGCCCGGCGGCCGGTCGTCGATCTCCAGGAAGGCCGCCGCTTCCGGCGTTTCCTCGGGCGGATTTTTCCGGCAGGCGCGGACATTGACGGTGAGCGTGCCGAAGGCGATCCCGGTTTCCAGCGGCGCATCGATGGTCAGGATGCGGGCCGTGATCTTGTCGAGCACGCGCAGGACGGCGGTATCCATGGCGATCCGCTCGAAAGCGCCCGCCGGCGACGCGGTTCCCGCCAGCGCCAGCAAGCCGGCGAACGCGGCCAGCCCGGCCCGCCGGCCGCGCGCCGCGCGGCGGACGCCGCCCCGGGGGATCGGAACCGCCATGCGCTCAGTCCCGCTCGGCGGCGAAGCGCAGCCGGACATAATCCAGGGTCCAGTTGCCCTCGCCGTCCCGCAGGGCCGGCGCCAGCAGGTCGGCGACCTCGTCCCGCAGGCCCGCCCGCTTGGCCTCGGGCGCCAGCCGGAAGAAATTCTCGCCGAAGGTGTCGAGCCAGCCGATGACATGGCCGGGAATCGGCGTGGGCCGCGGGATCAGCTCGATCGAGCGCACGGCAAACCCGCCCGCCTGCAGCAGGCCGCCGTATTCCGCGGGCGAGGGAAAGAACCAGGGCACCGCGCCGCGGCCGTCATAGCCGTGCCGTTCGAGCACCGCGATCAGGGCCACCTTGGCCGCGGCGACGTTGAGAAAGCCGCCCATCTCGCCGACGAAGCGTCCGCCGGGCCTGAGCGCGCGGTGGACGCCGGCGATCACCCGCTCGGGCTCCAGCATCCAGTGCAGCGCGGCGTTCGAGAACACCGCGTCGAATTCGTTCTCGAACTCGAGCGCGTGGCCGTCCATCCGGCGCACGTCGAGGCCCCGGGCCTGCGCCGCGCGCAACAGGTCGGCAGCGGCATCGACGCCGATCACCTCGGCCCCCAGCGCCGCCAGCTTCTCGGTCAGCGCGCCGTCGCCGCAGCCCAGGTCGAGGATTCTCTCGCCCGCGCGCGGCGCCAGCAGTTCGACCACCGGCATGCCGAGATCGGCCACGAAACGGGCCTCGCGGGCGTAGCGCTCCGCCTCCCAGGTCTGGGTCTGCTCGATTTCCGCCATGCGCCGCGGCCGGCCGCTCAGTTGCCGCTGTTGCCGGCCGAGTAGATCGCCTTGCCGATCAGTTCGGTCAGATCGACCGAGCCCTGGGTGTGCACGATCTCGTCGCCAGGCTTGAGAACCTCGTCCGAACCGCCGGGATCGAGCGCCAAGTAGCGCCCGCCCAGGAGGCCGTCCGAAGCCACTTTCAGGGCCGAATCCTCCGGCAGCTTCACATTGTCGGCGATGGCGATCTCGACCACCGCCTGGAAGCGTTCGGCATCGAGACGCAGGCCGGTCACGCTGCCCACCTTGATGCCGCTCATGGTCACGTCGGTGCCGATCTTCACACCGTCGATCTTCTCGAAACGCGCGGTCAGCGGATAGCCGTCGACCGAGGCCAGTTCCGCGCGGTTGAAGGCGAACAGCAGGAAGACCGCGGCCACGACGAGGACCGCGGCGCCGATCAGGGTCTCGGCGAGATTGCCGCTCACGCTGTCTGCCGCCTCACTCGGGCGACCAGGCCTGGTAATCGCCGGTCGCCTTCGGCCGCGCGGCGGCGGCGCCGAGGCTGCCCGAGGGCCGGTAGGCCGCCAGCGTGCCGGTGAGGTTCGGCAGGTGCGGTTTCTCCCAGGCCTTGCGCGGCGCGTCGGCCTTCGGCGGCTCGTCCACGGTGTGGTGCAGCCAGGCATGCCAGTCCGCCGGCACCTTGGACGCCTCCGGCATGCCCTTGTAGATCACCCAGCGGCGCCGGCCGCCGTTCTTCTCGCGGTAATACACGTTGCCAAACGGATCCTCGCCGACCCGCTCGCCCTTCCACCACGTCATCAGACGCGTGCCGATGGTTGCACCCATGGAACCTAACCGTCTCGATTTCCTGCGCGAATCCTTGTCCCTCGCGCGTGCGGCGGGAATATGGCGCAAGCCCACAGGAGCGTCCAGCCCCGCGCCGCGCGGACGCCGCGGCGACGGCGCCGGCCTGTCGCAGCGGTGGCGAGACGCCCCGCGGCCGCCCCCCGGCGCGCCGCGGGAGGCCCCGGCCGGCGGTTCCCGAAAACGGTCCGGCACCGTTACCCACACGGCAACGTTATGATTTTATTGATGTTTAAACACTTATCCACAATTTGACGAGGTTTCAAACCACTAGATGCAGGGATTTTTTTGTTTTGCAACCCCAAAATATAGTTGATGCCCGAGTCCCGGTAATGCAAGATTTTGATTCCGGGCGACGCAGAACCGCAACATCTAGTGGTCATGGCGCGAGCCCGGTCAAAGTCAAATCCGCGAGTTCAGGGGAGATACGGGTATGCGGATCGAGCGTCGATTCACCAAGAGCGGACAGTCCGCCTATGACGGCATTGCCTTCAAGTCCGCCACCAGCGAGATCCGAAATCCGGACGGTTCCGTGGTTTTCAGACTGGATGACATGGAGGCTCCAGCGGACTGGAGCCAGGTGGCCTGCGATATTCTCGCGCAGAAATACTTCCGCAAGGCTGGCATTCCCGCCGCGCGCCGCAAGGTCGCGGAGAAGGACGTGCCGGAATGGCTGTGGCGCGAGGAGGTCGATCCCGACGCCGCGCTCGACCCGGCCGAGGCGGAGACCCACGAGACCAGCGCCAAGCAGGTCTTCCGCCGGCTCGCGGGAACCTGGACCTACTGGGGCTGGAAGGGCGGCTATTTCGACACCGAGGAGGACGCGCGGGCCTTCTATGACGAGATGCGTCACATGCTGGCCCGGCAGATGGCCGCGCCCAACAGCCCGCAATGGTTCAACACCGGCCTCCACTGGGCGTATGGCATTGATGGTCCGAGCCAGGGTCATTTCTATGTGGACCACCGGACCGGCGAGCTGACCCGGTCCAAGACGGCCTACGAACACCCGCAGCCCCATGCCTGTTTCATCCAGTCGATCGAGGATGATCTGGTCAATGAAAACGGCATCATGGACCTCTGGGTCCGGGAGGCGCGGCTCTTCAAGTATGGCTCGGGCACGGGCTCGAACTTTTCCAAGCTCCGTGGCGAAAACGAGCCG
>JBGTSP010000269.1:0-5927 GCA_041940205.1 Alphaproteobacteria bacterium | reverse complement strand
CCGCTCGAGGAAGGCCCGGATCCGCCGGTAGCTGATCGGGTGCGAGGCGCCATAGGCCGCGACGAAGTCGAGCAGTCGCGGCGCCTTGTAGGGCGTGAGCTGCGCCTTCACGTGCTCGCGCAGCCGCGCCCGGGTGTCCTCGTCGCCCGCCACGCCGGCGCGCAGGCAGACGACGGCGCGCAGCGCCATGCGCCTGTCGGCGAGCTGGTGGGCCAGCACGGCGCATTCGTGGATGTCGGGATGTTCGGCGAGGCAGCGCTCGACCTCCAGCGGCCAGACCCACTGGCCCGAGATCTTGATCAGGTCGTCCGCACGGCCCTGGAAATAGAAGGCGCCGTCGCGTTCCACGAAGCGATCGCCGGTGTTGATCCAGTCCGCCTGCATCGTCTCGGCCGTCTTGTCCGGCCGGTTCCAGTAGCAGGGCGCGGAGGAATGGCCGCGGACATACATCACCCCCTCCTCGCCCGCCGGCACCGGCGCGCCGTCGGGCCCGCGCAGTTCGACCTCGTAGCCCGGCACCCGGGCGCCGGCGGCGCCGATGCGGTGCTCCTCCAGGCTGTTGGAGAGGTAGATGTGCAAAAGCTCGGTCGAGCCCAGGCCCTCGGTCGGGCCATGCCCGGCGAGCCGCTTCCAGGCCGTGTAGATCTCCCCCGACAGGGTCTCCGCCGCGGACATCGACTGGCGCAGCGAGGAGAGATCGCGCGTCTCCACGCCCTCGGCGCGGGCCAGCGCGGTGTAGAGCGTCGGCAGGCCGAACAGCACGCTGGGCCGGAACCGCTCGATCGTCTCCAGCACCGCGTCGGGCCGCGGCTGGCCCGGCATCAGCAGGCTGGTCGCCCCGACCGAGAAGGGAAAGGTGAAGGCGTTGCCGAAACCGTAGGCGAAGTAGATCTTCGGCACCGAGAAGCAGATGTCGTCGCCCCGCAGTTTCAGGACATGCGCGCCGAACGAGGCCTGGGTGTAGGCCATGTCGTGCTGCAGGTGGACGATGCCCTTCGGCCGGCCGGTCGAGCCAGAGGAATACATCCAGAAGGCCATGTCGTCGGGCCCGGTATCCGCCGCCGCGAGTTCCCCGGGCCGGCCCGCCACGAAGGCCTCGGCCGCGATGGCGCCGGCGGCCGCGAGGCTCTCCGTCGGCGCGCCGTTGGCGACGACCAGGGTGGCGATCCCCGCCGCGCGCACGGCCTCGTCCTCGAAAACCGCGGCCAGGCCGGCGTCGCACAGCGCGACGCGGGCGCCGGAATCCCGCAGGTAGTAGGCCAGCAGGTCGGGCCGGGTCTGGATGTTCAGCAGCACCGGCACGAAGCCCGCCCGCACGGCGCCGAAGAAGGCGGCGGGATAGACCGGGCTGTCGTCGAGGAAGAAGGCGATGCGTTCGCCGCGCCGCAGCCCTGCGGCGGCGAAGGCATGGCCCCAGCGCGCGGCCTCCGCGATCAGGTCGCGATAGCTGAGCGTGCCGGCCGGCCCGGTGACCGCCGGCCTGTCGGGATTGCGCTCGAGATTGTCCCACAGCACCGCGGAACAGTTCGGATGCGCCCGGCGGTCGAAACCGATCTCGCGCGCGCCCGGCGCGTCGTCGGCGACGGGATCGACCGGCGCCGCCGTGCCGGTGTCCGCCTTCGCGGCCTCGTAGCGGGCCATGAAGCCGGGCGCCAGGCGGCGCAGGCGGTCCATGTCGACCCGGCCGGAACGGGTGATGTAGTCGAAGCCGAAGTCCAGCGGGGCGAGCCGCATGCGCTCCCCGAAGCTCTCGTACCAGGTCGCCGAGCGGTTGGCGGCGTCGACGATCTTGCGGGCGATCGGCTGGCGCTCGGCCTGGAAGCGCGCCAGCGCCTCGTCCACGTCCGCGTGCGCGGCCAGCGCCTGCACCAGGGCGATGGCATCCTCCAGCGCCAGGCGGGTGCCCGAGCCGATGGAGAAATGCGCGGTATGGGCGGCGTCCCCCAGCAGCACCCGGCGGCCGGCGACCCAGCGCGCGCACCACAGCCGCGGGAACCGCCGCCACAGCGAATTGTTGGTGACGAGCGCGGTGCCGCCCAGCACGTCTGAGAACAGTTCGGCGCAGACGGCGGCGCTCGCCGCCTCGTCCATCCCGCCCAGACCGTGCGCGGCGAAGGTCTCCGCCCCGCACTCGACGATGAAGGTGCTCAGATCGGGCGTGTAGCGGTAATGGTGGGCGTTGAAGGCGCCACGGTCGCTCAGGACGAAGCTCTGGGTCAGGGTCTCGAACGGCACGCGCGCGCCGAACCAGGCGAAGCGGTTGTCGAAATGTTCGAGCGTCGGCGCGAAGGCCGTCTCGTCGGCGCGGCGCACGGCCGAGTTCAGCCCGTCGGCGCCAACCACCAGGTCGGCGTCCAGCGCATCGGGGCTGGCGACCGGCGCACCGTAGTCCAGCACGACGCCCAGGTCCTCGGCGCGGCGGCCCAGGATCTCGATCAGCGCCAGCCGGCCGATGGCGGAGAAGCCGACGCCGTCGATCACCACCCGGCCGTCGGGATGGTTCAGCGTCATGTTGCGCCAGCGTTCCATCGGCGGGGTGAGCAGGTCGTGGGTCTGGGGATCGTCGGCCTTCAGGAAGTCCAGCGCCTCGTCGGAGAACACCACGCCGAAGCCGAAGGTCGCCCCGCGCGGGTTCTGCTCGCGGACCCGCACCGCCACCTCCGGCAGCAGGCGGCGCAGCAGGATCGCCGTGTATAGCCCGGCCGGTCCGCCGCCGACGATCTCGACCCGCGAAAGTGTGCCCATGCCCTGCCTTCCCCCGTTCGTGGCGCTCATCCGCTGCGCGCGCGCCAGTCTAGGCCACGCCCGCGGGCGGCGTCAGCGCCCGCCGCCGACCCGGCGGACCTTGCGCGGCGCGGCGATCCAGATCGCGGCCGCCGACACGGCGCACAGCAGGATGGCGATGATCCAGGTCGGCCGGTAGCTGCCGGTCAGGTCGTAGAGTTCGCCCGCGACCCAGGGTCCGGCCGCGCCGCCGCCGACCAGCGCCACCGACAGGGCGCCGAAGATCGCCCCGTAGTGCGGGCCCTCGAAGATCTCCGCCACCATCGGTCCCATCACCGAGGGGAAGGCGTAGCCGAGCAGGCCCTGGGAGACCACCATGAGGTAGAGCAGCGGCATGCCGGGCCAATGCGGCAACGCCAGCAGCGCGGCGTAGCAGATCGCGAAGCCGAGGCAGGCGACGGCCCAGATGGCCTCGCGGCCGATCCGGTCCGACAGCGCGCCGAGGCCGATCTGGCCGGGGATCGCCACCACCGAGACGAAGCCCAGCGCCCAGGCCGCCACGGTGGGGGTGAAGCCGGTCTCGATCAGGAACTGCGTCTGGTGCACCTGCACCGCGTACCAGGCGAACAGGCCCGCGAAGAAGCCGAGGCTGAGCCACCAGAAACGCGCCGTGCGCACGGCCCGCGCCAGCGTCCACTCGATCGCGGCCCACGTGGGGTCGACAATCCGGGCGTGCGCCCGCGCGGCGGCGTCCGCGGTCCCGGCCTCGCCGTCGGGCAGCAGGCCGACATCCTCGGGCCGCTTGCGCACCAGCAGGGCCAGGGGGCCGACGATGCAGACCAGCGCCAGGCCCATCGCCCGGCAGGCCGCGCGCCAGCCGTCCTCCAGGATGATCGCCTGGAACCAGGGCAGCACCACCACGGCGCCGATGCCGACGCCGGAAAAGGCGATCGAGATCGCGAAGGCCCGGTGGCGCACGAACCAGTTCGGCAGGTAGAGCGACTGGGCGGTGAAGCTCATCAGGTTGACGCCGACGCCGACCATCACGCCGAGCGTGGCCGAGAGATGCCAGGGCGCCGTCATCGCCGGGGCCAGCAGCATGCCGCCGCCGACCAGCACCACGCCGGCGGTGATGATCGGCCGGGGGCCGTGCCGGTCCATCAGCCGGCCGATCACCGGGCCGGTGACGGCGGAGATCAGGAAGCCCAGCGAGAAGGCGCCGGCGACCAGGCCGCGCTCCCAGCCGAACTCGTCGAGCAGCGGCGGCAGCAGCAGCGAGAAGGCCGTGCGCGCGGAGACGCTGAGCGCCATCGTCACGAAGGCGATCGCGACGATCGCCCAGCCGAAGTAGAACGGCAGGCGGGCCTGCCAGCTCACGGCCTGCCGGCCCGCATCGCGACGCGCGGATCAGCCCGCGGCGGCATTGGCCGGCTGGTTGAACCGGCCCTCCATCTCGCGGCGGATGCGCACCGCCTCCTGGCTTTCGTCGACCTCGACATCCACCCAGCTTAGGCACTGACCGGCCGGGATGTCCCGTTTCAGACGCACCTTGTGGGCGAGCCCGATCGGCAGGCCGCCGAGGCGCAGCGAGGTCGCGGCGGGCAACAGCTTGCCCCAGACGGTGAAGCCGCCCTCCCCGTCCAGCATCTCTCCGGCCTTCAGGTCGCGCTTGGCGGTGGCCACCACGTCGCCGCGGAAATCCCGGGTCTCGCCGGTGGGCCGGCCGAGGATGCCTGCCGAGAGCACCGAGATGTTGAGCTCCAAGCCGATCAGGTGGAACGGCTTGAACATCGCCGAATAGCGCCCGGATGAATCGGTGTTCATGCCGTATTGCCGGAAGCAGGCGGCGGCGTAGTCGTTCGGCGCCTCGATCACCACGTAGACGCCCCAGCGCAGGTCCTTGAACACCGGCCGGCCGTCGCGCTCGACCGAGGAGACCACCTCGACCATGCCCTTGCCCTCGAGCTGCCCGCCGTCGGCCGCCGGGCGCAGCACGTGGGCGAGATCGTCCATGCCTGCGGGCGGGAACAGCAGGCCGTCCGACGGCGGCGTCAGGCCGGTGGCATTGGCGATCGCCGCCATCTCCAGCGCCGACTTGGTGCCGTCGGTGAATGAGTTGAACATCTTCGGGTTCATCCCGTCGCGGACCGCCTCCTCCCCGGTCAGGCCGTAATGCTGCCAGACCGTGTCGGGCGTGGAGGCATGGAAGGCCGGCAGGTATTTCGTGCCCTTGCCGGCGGCCACCACCTCGAAGCCGGTCGCCCGGGCCCAGTCGACCAGCTCGCAGGTCAGCGCCGGCTGGTCGCCATAGGCCATGGAATAGACCACGCCGGCGCGGCGCGCCTCCTCGGCCAGCAGCGGGCCGGCCAGCACGTCGGCCTCGACGTTGACCATGACGATGGGGCGGCCCGCGGCGATCGCGGCGCGGGCGTGGATGAGACCGACGACGGGATTGCCCGTGGCCTCGACCACCACGTCGACATCCCCGCCGGCGATCATCGCCATGGCGTCGTCGGTGAAGCGGGTGCGTTCGGCCAGCTCGTCGGGCCAGCCGACGGCGGCGCAGGCCGCGCGGGCGCGGTCGGGCGCCAGGTCGGCGATGACCGTGACCGCCAGCCCCGGCGTCGTCGGCACCTGGGAAAGAAACATCGAGCCGAACTTGCCGGCGCCGATCAGGCCGACGCGCACCGGCCTTCCTTCCGCGGCGCGGGCGAGCAGATCCTGCTGGATATACATCGCCGCGTCAGGCCGCCGCCGCGGTGCGGGCCGCGACCATGTCGTCGAAACAGTCGTCGCCGAGCGCCTCGATCGGGGTGAAGTCGCGGTGCGCGATCCATTCCTCGCGGTTGAAGGCGCGGATGTGGTTGTCGACGTGGCAGAGCGAGAGATAGACGATGGTGCGCCCGAACGGCGAGATGTTCGGCGGGCTGGCGTGCACCAGCAGGGACGAGAACAGCAGCACGCTGCCGGCGGGCCCGGTGGGCGCGACGCAGCCGCCTTCCGCCGCCAGCGCCGAGACGGTCTCGCGGTCCAGCGTCCACAGCGGGTAGGAGGTGGTCTCCAGGTCGTGCCCGGCGGCGACCACGCCCTGCTTGTGGCTGCCGGGGATGAACAGCAGCGGGCCGTTGGCGGCGGTGACGTCGTCCAGGAACACGGCGATGTTCATGGCCCGCGGCTCCGGCATCTCGTCGTCGCGCTTCCAG
>JBGTSP010000268.1:0-5928 GCA_041940205.1 Alphaproteobacteria bacterium | reverse complement strand
GCCTTCGTCTACGACCCTGACGGCAGCCTTCCGGTGCGCGTCAACACGGATTCGGTGGTCTGCCAGCCGCTGGCCTCGGCCCATTGGGAACGGGTGCTGAAGGCGCTGGTAATCGCACACCGCAAGGCCACCCTTTCGGCCTTCGCCGACAAGCTGATCACCGACTGGGACCTGGTGTTGCGGCACTTCGTGCAGGTCTGCCCGAAGGAGATGCTCGGCCGGCTGGCGCATCCCCTGTCGGATGCGCCCGAGGACCGGGCCACCGCCTGACGCGGCCACGGCCCAGACGGACCGGCCGGCGCGATTTCAGCCGCACGGATCGGGAAGCGGCATTCGCCCGCAGCCGGCAATATGGCGCCATGCACGACGACACATCCTTCCCGCGCCTCTCCGACGCGGTCTTCGACGGCCTGCTCGGCGAACGGGCCCATGTCCGCCTGCCCGGCCTGCTGAGCGCCGCGCAATGCGCCGAGATCGCCGGCCTGTTCGACGAGGACGCGCGCTATCGCGCAAGCGTCGACATGGCCCGCCACCGCTTCGGCGAAGGCCGCTACCGCTACTTCGCGCGACCCCTGCCCGGGCTCGTCGCCGCCCTGCAGGAGGCGCTCTACCGCCGCCTCGTGCCCGTCGCCGAGGAGATGCAGAGCCGGATGCGGCGGTCGCGCCGCTATCCGGCAAGCCTCGAAGACTATGCCGCGGCCTGCGCCGCCGCCGGCCAGGCCCGGCCGACCTGCCTGCTGCTGCGCTACGAGGCCGGCGGCTACAACTGCCTGCACCAGGACCGCTACGGCGAGGAGATGTTTCCGCTGCAGGCGACGGTCTGTCTCGATTCACCGGGGCGGGACTACGAGGGCGGGGAGTTCCTGCTGGTGCGCAACCGGCCGCGCCAGCAGAGCGTCGCCGAGGCCGTGGCGCTGGCGCAGGGCGAGATGATCGTCTTTCCCTCCGCCGATTTTCCCGCCCGCGGGGCCCGCGGCTTCCATCGCTGCAGCATGCGCCACGGCGTCTCCCGCCTGCATCGCGGCCGGCGCCATGCCCTGGGCCTGATCTTCCACGACGCCGCCTGAGGCGGGCGGGCGACGCGGCGCCGTTCAGTCGGCCAGCAGCGCCTTCAGGCCTTCCCGGTAGGTGGGATAGGCCAGCTGGACCCCGAGATCGCGCCGGATCCGGTCGTTCCGCACCCGCCGGTTGTCGGCGTAGAAGCTCGCCGCCATGGGCGACAGGTCGGCCTCGTCGAACGCCACCGGCGGCGGCGGATCGAGGCCCAGCAGCCCGGCGGCATAGGCGATCACGTCCTGTGGCGGCGCCGGCTCGTCGTCGCAGACATTGTAGATCGCGCCGGGCCGGGGACGCGCCATCGCGGCTTCCAGCACGCGCACGATGTCGTCGACATGGATGCGCGAAAACACCTGGCCCGGCTTGACGATGCGCCGGGCCCGGCCGCGCCGGAGATTGTCCAGCGCCGAACGCCCCGGCCCGTAGATGCCCGCGAGCCGGAAGATCTCCACCGGCAGGCCGCTGTCGCGCCAGGCCTGTTCCGCGGCGACGCGACGCCGGCTCCGGGCCGCGCCCGGGTCCAGCGGCGCCTCCTCGTCGATCCAGGCGCCGCCGGTATCGCCGTAGACCCCGGTGGTCGAGAGATAGCCGCACCAGGACAGGCGGGGCGCCGCCCGCAGATCCCCGCCATGGATGTCGAGAACCACGTCGCCGGCCTCGTCGGGCGGCACCGAAACCAGCACATGGGTCACGTCGGCAAGCCGGACCGCGGCATCCGCGATCGGCCGGTCACGCCCGAAGGGCAGCACCGCGAAGCCGTCCGGATCGGCCGCCGGCGGCGCCCCGTCGCCGGGTCTGCGGGTGCCGCTGATCCGCCAGCCCGCCGCGGCCAGCCGGCGGGCGAGCCGACGGGCGGTGAATCCGAGACCGAAACAGAAGAGATGCGAAGCGGACATGATCGACCTGTCAAAAAAGCCGGTGCGGGGATCCCCCGGGCGGCGGACTGTACGCGCCGCGACGGCCCGGCGCCATGGCGCACGCCGGCAGGATGCCGGCAGGGCCTCGAACCCGGTCACGACCATCCGGGCACCATCACCGGGGCGCGCGCGCAATTGAAACGATCCGTTCGGGGCCGGCCTGGCTTAGGATTGCGACCGGATCGAAGAACGCGAAACAGGGCGTGGGCTCCGATGACCGAACGGACCGAAATACCCCTGCCGAAGGATTGCCAGACCCTGCTGTCGGCCTGGCAGGGCTGGCGCGGCGACCGGCTGATCCCGCGCCATGGCGATCTCGACCCGGCCTCGATACCGGCCATCCTGCCGCGCATCACCCTGTTCGAGGTCCGCTCGTCGACCGAGGTGACGATCCGCCTGGCCGGCACGCAGTACGCTCGCGAACTGGGCCATGACCCGACCGGCGAAAACTATCTCGCGTCGCTGTCCGAGCCCGCCCGGACCGTGCGGGGCCGCCGCCTGCTGGCCCTGGCGACGCATCCCTGCGGCAGCATGGTCACGTTCGTTCGTCCGCGCGAGAGAGGAGGGCCGCGCATAACGGATGCCCTCACCCTGCCGCTGGCGCCCAACGACGAATCGGAACCGGAGATGCTGATTTCGGTCTACCAGAACCGCCCCGAAGGGGTTCGCGCCGGCGACATGCTGGTGCCGGAATTCTTCACCGTGGTGACCCGGGATTTCCACCTGATCGATATCGGCGCCGGCGTCCCGCCGGATCCCGGCGCAACCGTTCCCGACGCGCCGCACTGAACGGACCGACCGGTTTCGCGGCGGACGGTTCGGAACAATCAGGGCGCTTGCATCCGCCCCGCGCCCGCCGGAGCATGGGTCCATGCCCGTCCCTCTGTCGCCCCTGTGCCGCGCTTCGCTGCTGTCGCTGCTCACCCTGCTGCTCTGCCTGCACGGCGGCGGCGTGGAGGCGGGCAAGGCGACGCGGCCGGGCATCGATCACGAGCGGGAGTACCGGGCCTGCCGGTCGCTGGTCTACCGCGATGCCTGGGCGGCGCTCGAGGCGGCGGACAGCTGGGCCGCGGTCGGCGGCGGTCCCGCGGCGCTGCATTGCGCGGCGCTCGCCCATCTCGAACTCGACCAGCCCGACCAGGCCGCGCTGCGGCTGGAAAGACTGGCGGCGAACAGCGGCCGCATGCCGCCGGCGGAAGCCTGGAGCCAGGCCGCCAACGCCTGGATCCTGGCCCGGCGGCCGGCCGAGGCGCTTGCGGCGATCGGGCGGGCGCTCGCCCTGGCGCCGCAGGAGGCAGATCTGCATGTCGACCGGGGCAGAATCCTCGCCGACCTGGGACGCATGCCCGAAGCCCGCGACGCCCTGGCGCGGGCGGTCGAGCTGCAACCGGACAGGGCCGAGACCCATGCCTTCCTGGCCGCCGCCCTGCGCCGCCTGCGGCAGCCGGAAGAAGCCCTGACGGCGGCGACCACGGCGCTGGCGCTGGAACCGGACAATCCCATCGCCCTGCTGGAACGCGGCCTGTCGCGGCTCGCCCTGGCCGACCGCCCGGGCGCGCGCGATGATTTCGTCGAGATCCTGCGCCGGCACGACGGCACGCCGGCGGCCGAGATCGCCCGGCGCCGGCTCGAGGCGCTGGCGCTGGAGACGCGGTGAGCGCCGCTCCGGCCGCCGCCCGCTGGACCCTGGCCGCGGTCCTGCTGATCAACCCGGTTTTCGGCAGCCTCTATGCCTGGAGCCTGTTCCTCGCGCCGCTGGAGATCGCGCTCGCGGTCGGCCGGACGGAGATGAGCGCGGTGTTCTCGACCGCCGTCGGCGCCTTCGTGCTCGGCTCCGTGGCCATGCCCCGGCTGTATGGCCGCCTCGCCCCCTGGCGGCTGCTGCTGGCGCCGGTCGCGCTGATGGTGGCGGGCCTGGCGCTGGCCGCGCAGGCCACGGGAACCGCCCTGCTGCTGGCGGGCTACGGTCTGCTGTTCGGCCTGGCCGCCGGCGCCGGCTACAACCTGATGGCCCAGCTTGCAGTCAGCGCGCTGCCGCACCGGGCGGGTTTCGCCAGCGGTCTCGCCACGGCGGCGTTCGCGCTGGGCGGCGCGCTCTACAGTCTGCCGCTGCGGGTCCTGATCGACGCCGTCGGCCCGCTGGCCTGCTTCGCGCTGATGGCGGCGGCGACGGCCGGTGCCGGCATGGTCGCGATCCTGTGCGTCGCCCGCGGCCGCCTCGTGCTCGCCGCACCGGCGCCGCCGGCCGGCGGGACAGGCGGTCCGGCGCTGCTGGAGCCGCCGTTTCCGCTGATCTGGCTGGCCTTCGCCGGCGCCGCCTTCGCCGGGGTGATGACCATCGGCCATGCCAGCACCATCGTCTCCCGGGCCGGCGGCACGGAGATGCTGGCCGTCGCCACCGTGGTCGCCATCAACCTGCTGAACGCGGCCGGCCGGCTGAGCGCGGGGGCGCTGGTCGACCGCCTGCCGCCGGCGCGTATCGCCGGCCTGGCGCATCTCGTCGCGCTGGCCGGTTTCGCCCTGCTGTTCGCCGGCACGGCCCCGGCGGCGGCGCTGGGCGCGTCCCTCCAGGGCCTGGCCTACGGCCTTGCCTCCGGCGGTTATCCCGCCGCGCTGTCGCGCTATTTCGGCGTCGTCCGTTTCGGCCTGTTCTTCGGCCTGCTGATGACCGCCTGGGGCCTGTCCGGCCTGGCCGGCCCGATGATCGCGGGCGCGCTGTACGACGCTTCGGGCGGCTATGGCGGCGCGGCGATCGCGGGAGCCTGCGCCGCCGCCCTGGCGCTGGTCGTGGCGCTCAGGCTGCCGGCGCCGCCGGTGCGCGGATAAAGGGAAAGCAGGGCGGCCGCCCGCTCAGCGGGTTCCGGCGGCCTCCCGGCGCAGCAGGAACACGGCCTCGCGGCCGAACAGGTTGGCCCAGCGCAGGCGGCCGCCGATGTCCGAGGCGGTGCCGGCGGCATTGATCATCAGCGCCTTCTCGATGCCGATCCCGTCGGCCTCGCAGGTCTCGAGGAAGTCCTTGATGGTGCACAGGTGGATGTTCGGCGTGTCCCACCACTTGTGCGGCAGGGCGTCCGTGACCGGCATCCGGCCCTCGGCGAAGAGCTGCCAGCGCACCCGCCAGAACCCCATGTTCGGCACCGACACCACCGCCCAGCGGCCGATCCGCAGCAGCGCCAGCAGCACGTCGCGGGGATTGCGGGTGGCGTTCAGCGTCTGGCTGAGGATGACGAAATCGAAGGCGTCGTCGGGATAGTCGTCGAGGTCGGAATCCGCGTCGCCCTGGATCACCGACAGGCCGCGGGCGACGCAAGTGTTCACCCCGGACTGGCTCAGCTCCATGCCGCGGCCGACGACCTGTTTCGTGGTCACCAGATGGTGCAGCAGTTCGCCCTCGGCGCAGCCGATGTCGAGCACCCGTGCGCGCTCGTGGATCATGTCGCTGATCAGTTGCTGGTCGGGTCGCAGGCGAACCGGCGCCTGCAACCGGGCGGGCGCGTTCACGGCTGCAGTCCCCACTGCGCGGCGGCGCCGTCGAGAAAGCCCGATAGCGTGGCGAACATCTCCGGCTCGTCGAGCAGGAAGGCGTCGTGACCGTGCGGGGTCTCGAACTCGACGAAGCTGACATCCGCCGCGGCAGCGTTCAGTGCATGCACGATCGCCTTGTTCTCCGCCGTCGGATAGAGCCAGTCGGAGGTAAAGGACATGCAGCAGATCCGCGCGTCGGTGCGCTCGAAGGCGCGCGCAAGGACCCCGCCATATTCCGCGGCGAGGTCGAAATAGTCCATCGCCCGGGTGATGTAGAGATAGCTGTTGGCGTCGAACCGGTCGGTGAACGACAGCCCCTGATAGCGCAGATAGCTTTCGATCTGGAAATCGGCGTCGAAGCCGAAGCTCTTTTGCTCGCGCGCCTGCAGCCGGCGACCGAATTTCTCCGTCAGCCCCGCCTCGGACAGAT
>JBGTSP010000267.1:0-5942 GCA_041940205.1 Alphaproteobacteria bacterium | reverse complement strand
TTCATCGAGAACGGCCGCAACCGCGAGACGGTAAGCGCGGCGGTGTTGCGGGACGATCCCTCGCTGCTCGCCCGCTATCTGGGGGTCTGACGCAGTCGGATCCAGATCCCTCGCTCACGGCACCTCGAGCACGATCTTGCCGACATGGCCCTTCTCGGCGAAGGCCTGCTGCGCCGCCGCGATCTCGCGCAACGGATAACGCGCCGCCACCAGCGGGGCGATCGCGCCGCGCTCGATCCGGTCGACGAGGCCGGCGAATACCCCGGGAGCGAGCACGGTGCAGCCAAGCAGGCTCAGGTCCTTGAGATAGAGCGTGCGGACGTCCAGCGTGACCATCGGCCCGGCGATCGCCCCGGCGGTGGCGTAGCGTCCGAACGGGCGCAGCACCTCGAGCAGCGCCGGCCAGGCCGGACCGGCGACCAGATCGATCACCACGTCGACCGCGTTCCGGCCAAGCGCCGACGGCAGATCGTCGTCCCGCGAAAGCACGCGCTGCGCGCCCAGTTCCCGCAGCGCGGCGGATTTCGACGGACTGGTTACGGCGATCACCCCGGCGCCGCGCGCGCCCGCGAGCTGGACCGCGGCCGAACCCACGCCGCCGGAAGCCCCGGTGACGAGCACGGTCTCGCCGGCCGCCACGGCGGCCCGCGTCAGCATGTTCTCGGCCGTGGAATAGGAGCAGGGAAAGGAGGCCAGTTCCACGTCCGACAGTCCGCACGCGATGCGATGGGCATGACGGTCGGCGACCCGAACGAACTGGGCGAAGCCGCCGTCGCATTCCGAGCCGATATACCAGGGCGGGTCCAGGACGACGCCGCCGGCCTCGCGCAGGCAGGGTTCGACCAGCACCCGCTCGCCGGCCCGGGCGGGGTCCACACCGGCGCCGACGGCGACGATCCGGCCGCAGATGTCGGCACCCTGGATGCGCGGAAAGGACAGCGGCGTGCCGGTCCAGGAGGCGTCCTCGGCGGCCCTGTCGCCCTTGGAATACCAGCCGGTGCGCGTGTTGATGTCGGTGTTGTTCACGCCGGCGGCCGCGACGCGGATCACCACCTCTCCCGGACCGGGTTGCGGGACCGGCAGATCGTCGCGCCATTCGAGCATCTCGGGTCCGCCATGGCCGGTGAGCACGATGCCGGACATGGTTTCGGGCAGGGTCATGGCGGCCTCCGGTGAGAATGGCGACAGGGCCGGCCCCGGGTAGTCGCGCCGTCTGGCAGGGTCAAGCCGTGCCCGCCGCCCGACCGCCCGCCGGCGATGTCAGGATCGAAGCGTCTCACCGTGCCGGCCCTCGCCGGCGACGAAACGTCCGGCACCCTGCTGGAAGTCCTGCTCGAAGGCCTGCTTGCCGCATTCGACCTCGTAGCGCACGGCATCGATGTCGGGCAGGCTCCACTGGCGCAGCACCGAGCCACGGTCGGCGAGCATGGCGGCGGCCGGCATGGCGGCCAGTTCCCGCGCCAGCGCCTCGGCGGCCGCGCGCGCCTCGCCCGGCGCCACCAGGCGGTTCACGAGGCCCATCCGCCAGGCCTCGTCGGCATCGACGATGCGACCGGTCAGCATCAGGTCGAGGGCGTGGCTCTGGCCGATCAGCCGGGGCAGCCGCACCGTTGCGCCGTTCGGCATCGGCCCGCCGAAGCGACGGCAGGACACGCCGAAGGTGGCGTCCCGACCGGCCACGCGGAGATCGCAGAACACCGCCAGCGCCAGGCCCGCGGCCAGCGCCGGGCCGTCGATGCCGGCGATCACCGGCTTGGCGAGATGGCGCCGCGTCGCCCCCTCGTCCGGCCCGGCCCAGCAGAAACCCATCGCGGTGCCGTCCTCGATCTCCTTCAGGTCGGCGCCGGCGCAGAAGCTGCCGCCACTGCCGGTCAGCACCGCCACCCGGGCATCCTTATCCGCCTCGAAGGCGAGAAAGGCCCGGTGCAGCGCGCGGACCATGTCGACGGCACAGGCGTTGCGGGCCTCGGGGCGGTCGATCACAATCGTGGTCACCGCGCCATCGCGTTCGCTGCGGATACGTCTCTCGTCGTTCATTGTCCTGATCCCTCCCGTCTCGAGGTTTCCGGTCTACCGCGTGTCCGCGCCGGCTGGCCATCCCGACCGGATCGTCCGGTCCTCGTCCCGCAGTCCCGACCCCGCTCCGAAAGCCGCCATGCCGCCCGATCTGATCCCGCTCTGGCTTGCCGCCCTGCCGCTCATGGGCTCGCCCGGTCCCGCCACCCTTTCGCTGGCGGCAGTAGGCGCGCAAC
This sequence comes from Alphaproteobacteria bacterium, assembly GCA_041940205.1. Taxonomy (GTDB): domain Bacteria; phylum Pseudomonadota; class Alphaproteobacteria; genus JBGTSP01. The sequence continues at coordinate 3,690 of JBGTSP010000267.1, read as the reverse complement.
ACGGCTTCGCCCGCGGCACGGGCTATCTGGCCGGCATCATCGCCGGCACCAGCGGGGTGCTGGCCATGATCGCCTTCGGGGTGACCGGCCTGCTGTTCGCGGTGCCGGCGCTGGCCACCGCAATCAGCCTGGCCGCGGCGGCCTACATTCTCTATCTCGCCTGGCGCATCGCCACGGCGCCGCCGCTTGGCGATCCCGGCGACAATCCGCCGCCCGCTTTCGCCGGCGGCCTGTTCCTGGCACTGGCCAACCCCAAGGCCTTCGCGGCAATCGGCGCGGTCTACGCGGCGCACACGCTGGCGCCCGGCGACCTTGTGCGGGATTCCCTTCTGAAGGGCGCCGCGCTGTTCCTGGTGATCGTGGCGGTCAACGTGACCTGGCTTGCCGCCGGCGCCGCCCTGTCGCGGCTGCTGCGCGCCCCGCGCACGGCGCGGGCGATCAACCTCGCCTTTGCCGGCCTGCTGCTGCTTTCGGTGGTACTGGCGCTGGCCTGAGGCGGTCTGGCGAACGGACATTGCGACGATTGCGCCAGGTCGAGCCGACGTCAATGATTGCTCCGGGCTACACGCCGGCGAAGGGTTCCGAAATCCCGAAGCCGGATCGGGAGAATCGAACCTCGTGCCGACCGGACTGACCCTGCTGGACATTCTGCTGCGCGGCGCCGGCGCCGGCATCTTCGCACTGCTGGCGCTGCAGGCCCTGCAGCTTCGCACCCCGGGGCTGCGCGACAGCCTGCGACCGCTGATGCTGATGCTGCTGTCCCTGGGCATGCTCTGCTACGTGCTGTCGTCTTCGCCGCTGCTGGCCGGAGCGCTGGGCGCTGCGCGCGCGCCGTTGGCCCTGCTGCCGGCATTCAATCCCTTCCTCGTCTGGTGGGTCGGCCTGTCCCTGTTCGACGACGGGTTCCGGATCCGGCCCTGGCACCTGGCGGTCTGCGCGGCCATCGGCGGGCTCGCCTTCGCCTCCTCCGGCTGGGTAGCCGCCGGCTGGCTGCGCGGCGGTCTGGTCGCGCTGCTCTATGCCCATCTTCTTGGCACGGCGCTCGTCACGGCGCGCGACGACCTGGTGCCGGCACGGCGGCGTTTCCGGTTCTGGTTCCTGCTGGCCGGCGCGCTCCTCGGTCTCGTCATTACCGCGGTCGAGGTGTTCTTCCGCGGCGCGCTGCTGCCCGAACCGCTCTACGTGTTGCACGCGGCGACCCTGCTTGCCCTCGGCCTGCTGTTCGCCCTGTGGATTCCTCGGCTGCCCGGCACGCTGTGGCCCGCGGACGGGAACGGGCGGGCCGCGGGGACGCCGGCAACCGACGGTGGCGCGCCCGCGCCTGAGCCCGGGGCGGCGGCGAACGCGGCCGAACAGGCCCTGCTGCAGCGACTTGAGGCCGAGATGACGGCGGGTCTCTGGCGCCAGGAAGGGCTGACCATCGGGGCGCTCGCCGGCAGGCTCGCGATCCCCGAGCACCGGTTGCGTCGGCTGATCAACCGCGCTCTCGGCCACCGCAACTTCCCGGCCTACATCAACGGCCACCGGATCGCCGCGGCCCGCGCCCTGCTGGACGACCCGGAAAAGGCCGACCTGCCGATCCTGAGCATCGCCCACGAGGTCGGCTTCGCCTCGCTGGGGCCGTTCAACCGCGCCTTCCGGCAGATCACCGGACAGGCGCCGAGCGACTATCGCAGAGACGCTCTTGCCCGGACCGCGCCGAGAACCGGGTCCACGCAAGCCGATTCCTGAAAATCCCCGCCGATTGCCGAAAATGCCCGCCGATTTCCGGGATCGGCGAGCCGGGTCGGCCATCGCCACGCCATACCGGCGGCATCGCAAGCCACGGAGATTGCCATGCCGCTTCCCGCCCCCCTCGCCGAACTGTTCCTGCCCCTCGCGAACCTGCCGGAGATCTATCTGGGCGCGCTCCGCCATGACCTGACGCGCTATGTCGTCGGCGCCGGCGGACTGTACCTGCTGATCAACTGCCTTCTCGCCCGACGGCTCGCGGCCCGAAAGATCCGGCCCGACAGTCCCGGCTGGCGCCAGAAGCGCCGCGAAATCCTGCTCAGCCTGCGCACGGTGCTGATCTTCGCCGCCAGCGGCAGCAGCATCGCGCTCGGGGTTCGTGCCGGCCTCTACCGGATCGGGCCGGATGTCGGCGGCGGCGCGCTGTTCCCGACCCTGGCGACGGCCGCCGCGCTGATCGTGCTGCACGATGCCTGGTTCTACTGGAGCCACCGGCTGATGCACCGCCCGAAACCGTTCCGGGCGGTGCACGCGGGCCATCATCGCTCGCGCAACCCGAGCCCGTTCACCTCCTATGCCTTCGACAGCGGCGAGGCGGTGATCCACGCGCTGTTCCTGCCGACGATGCTGCTGGTCCTGCCGGCGCATCCCGTCGCCCTGCTGGTCTTCACGGTGCACATGATGGTGCGCAACGCGATGGGCCATTGCGGCTACGAACTGTTTCCGGCGCGCGCCGACGGCAGTCCGCGCTTTGGCTGGCTCACCAGCGTCACCCATCACGACCTGCATCACGCCGACGCGCGCTACAATCTCGGGCTCTATTTCAGCTGGTGGGACCGCTGGTGCGGCACCGAGCATCCCGACTATATCGCCCGTTTCCGGGCCGCCGCGCGCCCGATCCGGACCGCAGCACGGCAGCCGGCGGCGATCGTGCTGACGGCGCTGGCGCTATCCACCCTGTTCGCCCTGCCGCCGGCCGGAAACACCGCCCTGGCTTCGGAGCGGCCGGCGGCCGCGCCGGTGGGCCGGTGGGCGACGCCGGGCCTTGGCGGCATCGTCGATTTCGGCCCCTGCCCGCGCGATCCGGCCACCCGTTGCGGCCGCCTCGTCTGGGCCTGGTCGCCGAAAACATGGAGCAACCTGCCGGCCGACGGCCTGATGGTACGCGGCCTCGTGCCCGCCGGGGACGGCGGCTGGCGGGGCGAACTGCACAATCCCGAGGACGGCCGGACCTATCGCGGCACGCTGCGGGCCGAAGGGCCCGATCGTCTGCGGCTCGAGGGCTGCGCCCTGGTGTTCTGCGCCAGCCAGACCTGGGTCCGGCTCACGCAGTTCGACCGGCTCCGCAAACTGCCGTCCGCCCGCTGCCCGGCAAGCGGGACGACGACGGACGGCGATTCGCCCGGAACGCCCGCCGGCGCGGCGGCCGGCGCCGTCCCGGCCCGCCAGGCACGATCGTGAAACGCGGTTTTTCGGGAAATTCCGGCCCTGCCGCTTGCCCGGCGGCGGGGCCGGCCCTATAGACTGCGGCTTTGATGAGCGACGCGACACCTTTCGACTATCCGCATCGGCACATGCTCGGAATCGAGGGCATCGCGCCGGACACCATCACCGGAATCCTCGATCTCGCCGACCGCTATGTCGGCCAGAACCGGCAGATCAACAAGAAGAAGAAACTGCTGGGCGGCCGCACCCAGATCAACTGCTTCTTCGAGGCCTCCACCCGCACGCGCACCTCGTTCGAACTGGCCGGCAAGCGGCTGGGGGCGGACGTGATCAACATGTCGGTCGATTCCTCGGCGATCAAGAAGGGCGAGACCCTGATCGACACGGCGATGACGCTGAACGCGATGCATCCCGACGTGCTGGTGGTCCGCCATCCCAATTCCGGCGCCGTCGACCTGCTGAGCCAGAAGGTCGACTGCGCCGTCATCAATGCCGGCGACGGCAGCCACGAAC
>JBGTSP010000266.1:0-5949 GCA_041940205.1 Alphaproteobacteria bacterium | reverse complement strand
CCGCGGCGGCCTCGGAGATTCCGTTGATCTCCGCCGTCGGTCACGAGACCGATACGACGCTGATCGATTTCGCCGCCGACCGGCGCGCGCCGACGCCGACGGCGGCGGCCGAGATGGCGGTGCCGGTGCGGGCCGAGCTGCAGGCCGCGACCGGCGACCTCGCGGGCCGGCTGGTGCGCGCCGCGGGCCGCCTGCTGGAACGCCGCCGCGCCGACCTCGGCGGGCTGCGGCGCGGGCTGCGGCGGCCCGCCGACCTGCTGAAACTGGCCGAGCAGCGCCACGACGAGGCGGCGGGGCGGCTCGCCCGGGCGCTCACCGGCCTGCTGCAGCGCCGCCGCGACGCCTTCGCGCGCCGCGCCGGGGCCCTTCGGCCGCCGCGCGAGCGCCTGCGCCATGCCGGCGAACGGCTGGGCGAGGCGGAAGGCCGCCGCCGCCGCGCGCTCGGCGGCCTGCTGCGCCTGCGCCGCCAGGAACTGCAACGCGTCGCGGCCGGCCTGCGCCCGCGCATGCTCTCGGGCGAACTGATCCAGGCCCGCGAACGCCAGGTCCGGGCGGGCCACGGCCTCGACAGCCACTACCGCCGGCTGCTGCGGGACGCCGGCCGCCGGCTCGACGGTCTCGGCAAGCTGCTCGACAGCCTGTCCTATCGCGGCGTGCTCTCGCGCGGCTATGCCGTGATCCGCGATGCCGCCGGCCTGCCGCTCACCCGGGCCGCCTCGGTCGCCGCGGGCGCCGATCTCAGCCTCGAGTTCGCCGACGGCCGCATCGCCGCCCGCGCGGCGGGCGACGGCGATCCCGCCGCCGGGCCGGCCTCGGAGGGGACCGCGGCCCGCAAACCCGCGCCGCGACGGCGCCCGGAAAAGCCGAAGGGCGGCGCGGGCGGCCAGGGCTCGCTGTTCGAATGAGGGTCCGGGCCGCGGCGCGGCTGGCCGGGTTTCTGCTGCTCGCCGTTCTCGCCAGCGCCGCCGCCACGGCCGAGAACCTCCGGCTCGAGGGCGACTTCCGGCAGGGCGGGCTGATCCGCGGCCAGGCGCCGCCCGGCGTCGAGGTCCGTTTCCTCGGCCGGCTGCTGCGGCAGACCGCCGACGGCGGTTTCGTTTTCGGCCTGCACCGCGATTTTCCCGAAACGGGGGAACTGGCGCTGCGCTGGCCGGACGGCAGGCGCAGCATCGAGCGGCTGACGATCGCGCCGCGGGAGTATGCCGTGCAGCGGATCGACGGCCTGCCGCGCAAGATGGTCTCGCCCGGCAAGAAGGCGCTCGAACGCATCCGCCGCGACGTCGCGGCGGTGAAGCGGGCGCGGGCCGCCGACAGCGCCCTGCCGGACTGGCGCGACGGCTTCGACTGGCCGCTCCGCGGCATCGTCACCGGGGTCTACGGCAGCCAGCGCATCCTCAACGGCGAGCCGCGCCGGCCGCATTACGGCATCGACATCGCCGCCCCGGCGGGCACGCCGGTGACGGCGCCGGCGGCCGGCCGGGTGACCCTGGCGGAGGACCTCTACTTCACCGGCGGCACCCTGATCCTCGATCACGGGCACGGGCTCAACAGCACCTATTCGCACCTCGAAAGCCTGGCGGTGGCCGTGGGTGAGACGGTCGCGAGGGGCCAGGTGATCGGCCGGGTCGGCAGCACCGGCCGCTCGACCGGGGCGCATCTCGACTGGCGCATCAACTGGTTCGACCAGCGCCTCGACCCTGCGGCGATCGCGGGGCCGATGCCGGGGGGCTGAGCGGGTCTCGGTCGGTGGTTACGGCGTGCCCTCGGGCCAGCGATTGTGCAGCCAGAGCCACTGCTCGGGGCGCTCGCGGATCCAGTCTTCCAGCACGCGGTTGACCGCGGTCATAAGGGCCAGGATGTCGGCCTCGCGATCGCCGCTCGGCGTGAAGGCGATCGGCGGATGGAAGCTCACCCGGAAGCGGGCGCCGTCGAGCCGCTCGCAGCGGGCGGGGACGATGTCGAGGCCGTAGCGCAGCGCCATCTGGGCGATCGCCGCCGGACTCATCGCCGGGCGGCCGAAGAACGGCACCGCGATGCCGTCGTTCATCTTCTGGTCGACCAGCATGCCGGCGAAGCCGCCGTTCCGCAGGGTGCGCAGGATGGTGCGGGCGCCCTCGGCGCCCTTCGGCGCGGTGCCGGCGGAGATCGGGCGGCGGGCGCGGTCGATCATGGCGTCGACCAGCGGGTTGTTGGCGGCCCGGTAGACCACCAGGACCGGCCGGCCGAGCTGCATGCAGGCGACGGGCTGGACTTCCCAGTTGCCGATATGCCCGGTCATCAGCAGGCCGCCCTTCGGATCGGCGAACAGCCGGCGGGCGTGTTCCCCGCCGACGATCTCGATCCGGTCGGCATGGCGTCCGCCGGGGACCATCCGGGCGACGTGCGGGAACTCGCCGACGCAGCGCCCGAGATGGCGCCACATCGCCCGCACGATGCGCCTGGCCTCCGCGGGCGGGACCTCGAGCACGGCGGCGACGCGACGCTCGGCCCGGCGACTGGTGCCCAGCAGCGGGCCGAGCGCGCCGGCGATGGCCGCGCCCAGCGCCGAGGCGGCATCCAGCGGCAGCAGGCGAAACAGGCCCGCCAGCAGCCAGACCAGGCCGGCTTCGGGATAGTGGCGCAGCCTGGTTCCGGCCATGGCCGTCAGCCCGCGGCCCGCGCGACCAGCGGCGCCAGCAGGGCGTCGACGGCCTCGGGCGCATCGAAGGCGAGCGTCACGTCGAGGGTCTCGACCATCTCCCGCGCCTCGGGCGGCAGGCGCACCCGGTCCTTCGCCGTGGTCAGCAGCAGGGCGCCGGCGGCGACGGCGTCCTCGACCAGGCGCATGACCTCGTCGGGATCGTAGCGATGGTGATCGGGGAAGCTGCGGGTCTCGACGAGATCGAGCCCGGCGGCGCGGGCGCTGTCGAAGAATTTCTCCGGCCGGCCGATGCCGGCGAAGGCGAGTGCACGACCGCCGGCGAAGCGCCCGGCGTCCGGCGTCGGGGCGATCAGGGCGGTCAGCACCGGCAGGCCGGCGGGCAGCGGCGGCAGGCGGGCGGTGTCGGGCCGCGCCCGGGTGCGGGTCAGCACCACCGCGTCGGCCCGGGCGAAACCCTCGGCCGCGCTCTCGCGCAGGGGGCCGGCGGGATGCACCCGGCCGTTGCCGAGCCCGACCTCCTGGTCGATCACCAGCAGCGAGAGATCCTTGGCGAGCCCGGGATTCTGGAACCCGTCGTCCATCAGCAGCAGCGCCGCCCCGGCGGCCTCGGCGGCGCGACCGCCGGCGACGCGGTCGCGGGCGATCCAGGTGGGCAGCGCGCCGGCCAGCAGCAGCGGCTCGTCACCCACGGCGTCCGCACCGTCGATCGCGGGATCGACCCGGTGCGGTCCGGCGAGACGGCCGCCATGGCCGCGCGAGAGCGCGTGCGCCGCCAGGCCTTGCGCGGCCAGCCGGCGGGCGAGCGCCAGCACCGTCGGCGTCTTGCCGGTGCCGCCGGCGCTGAGATTGCCGACGCAGAGCACGGGAACGGCGAGCCGGTGCGGCGCGACCGCCCGGTAGCGCCGCCGGGCGATGCCGGCATAGAGCGCGGCGGCCGGCGCCAGCAGGCGCGGCAGAAGGCCGTCGCGCTGCCAGAATTCAGGAGGCCGCACGGCGATCGCCGTCGCGGGCCGACGGCAGCAGCGGCGCGAGTTCCTGCATGACGTGTTCCAGCACCACCCGGCCGCCCTCGGCGACCGCGATCGCCGCCGCGCGCCGCCGCTCCAGTTCGGCGGGATCGCCCAGCAGCCGGGCAACCACCGCGGCCAGACTTGCGGCGTCGCTCACGGCTTCCGCCGCGCCGGCCTCCAGCAGGGCGGTGCTGGCGTCGAGGAAATTGCCCATGTCCCCGCCCCAGAGCACGGCGCAGCCGAGCCGGGCCGGCTCCAGCGGATTGTGCCCGCCATGCGGCACCAGCGAGCCGCCGACCAGGGCGACCGGAACCAGCCGGAAGAACAGTCCCAGCTCGCCCAGCGTGTCGGCGAGATAGATTTCGCCCTCGCCATCCAGCGGTTCGAGCCCGGCGCGCCGGCGCACCGCGAGGCCCATGTCGCGCAACTCGCTGCCCAGTTCCGGACCGCGCTCTGGATGACGCGGCGCGATCAGTGTGACGAGATCGGGCCAGCGGCGGCGCAGGATGCGGTGCGCCTCGATGACGATGCGCTCCTCGCCGGGATGGGTCGAGGCCGCCAGCCAGGCCGGACGGTTTGCGAGGCTCGCCTGCAGCCGCTCCAGTTCGCGCGCATCGGCGGGCAGCGGCGCGCCCACGGCCTTCAGATTGCCGAAATAGCCGACATTGCGCGCGCCCAGTCCCGACAGGCGGGCGGCGTCAGGCGCGCTCTGCGCCATGCACCAGGTGAATTCCCGCAGCAGCGGCCGGATCACGAAGGGAAAGCGTTTCCAGCGCCGGTAGCTGCGCTCCGACATGCGGGCGTTCAGCAGCACGATCGGGGTGTCGAGCCGCCGCGTTTCGCGGATCAGGTTGGGCCAGAGCTCGCTCTCCACCCAGATCGCCAGATCGGGGTGCCAGTGTTCGAGAAAGCGGCGCACGTCGTCCGGCCGGTCGACCGGCACATATTGATGGATGGCGCGCGGCGGCAGGCGCTGCTCCATCAGTTTCGCCGAGGTCACCGTGCCGGTGGTCAGCAGCACGTGCAGCGCCTCGTCCTCGGCCAGCAGGCGCTCGATTACCGGCAGCACCGAGACCGATTCACCGACCGAGGCGGCGTGCAGCCAGATCAGCGGGCCGCGCGGCCGGGGGCGCGACGGCAGGCCCTGGCGTTCCTTGAAGCGCAGCGGGTCCTCCTTGCCCTCGCGCCGGCGCTTTTCCAGCAGCCGGTCGATCCGGCCGGAGAACAGCCGGGTCGCCAGGCGGTAGAGGGCGAGGCTCATGCCTGCTGCTCCGCCGCGTCCGCCGGCTCGACCACCTCGGCCCCGGCCAGCCGGTCGGCCTCCTGGGTGATCGCGATCAGGCGCTGCTCGATGTCGCGGCGGACCTGGTCGTAGGCCTCGGGCGCGGCCTTGCGCGGCACCTCAAGGGGATCGCCGAAGATCAGCACCGCGCGGGAGAAGGGCAGCGGCACCTGGAAGCGGTCCCAGGTGCGCAGCAGAAGACGGCGCGAGGTGGCGATGGCGATCGGGTGGACCGGCATGCCCGACAGGCGGGCGACGGCGACGATGCCTTCGGAAGCGCGCATGCGCGGTCCGCGCGGGCCGTCGGGGGTGATGCCGATCCAGTTGCCCTCGCGCAGCAGGCCGACCATGCGCCGGACCGCCTCGGCGCCGCCCTTGCGCCGGTCGGAGCCCGGCTTGGCGCTGGAGCCGCGCACCGTGCGGTAGCCGAAATGGCCGATGGTCCGCGCGATCAGCTCGCCGTCGCGGTGCTGCGAGATCAGCATGTGGAAGCGCTGGGGCTCGGCACCGGGCCAGGCCCGGCCCATCAGGAACAGCCGGCCGTGCCAGAAGGCGACGATGCCGCCCTCGCCGCGGGCCACTCGAGCCCGGTAGTCGCCGTCGTTCAGGACCTGCCAGCGGCAGGTGGCGAGGCACAGGCCCATGTAGCGGGCGACCACCCAGCAGGCGGCCCGGCGCACCGCATCGCTTCTGAGCACCGCCCTGAACGGTCGCATGCCGCGGCTCCCCGTTCAGCCGGCGAGGCCGGCGGCCCGGGCCGAGCGGTTGTCGCCGTCACCGGCGACGCCATCCTCGGCCGCGCCTTCGGCTGCACCTTCGCCTTTGGCTTCGCCAACGGCTGTGGCGGCCGGCGGCACGGTCTCGGCGAACTGCATGGCATGCAGGCGGGCATAGACGCCGCCGCGGGCCAGCAGGTCCTCGTGGCGGCCGTGCTCGGCGATCCGGCCGTCCTCCAGCACGTAGATCCGCTCGGCGTTCTGCACCGTCGACAGGCGGTGGGCGATGACGATGGTGGT
>JBGTSP010000265.1:0-5998 GCA_041940205.1 Alphaproteobacteria bacterium | reverse complement strand
TGGCTCATCAGCGCGAGGAACTCGCTCTTGGCCTTGTTCGCCACCTCGGCCTGTTCCTTGGCCTCGACCAGGGCGGCCTCGCGTTCCATCAGTTCGGTGATGTCGACATGCACCGAGACCACGCCGCCGTCCCGCGTGCGGTGGTCGCCGCTCTGCAGCCAGCGGCCGTTCGCCTTCTTCTGGATGAAGGTGCCCGCCGCGCGGCGATGCCAGTCGACCCGGCGCTTCAGCCAGTCGGTCGGCGGCGGGGATCCGTCGAGGAACTGCACCGCCTGGGAGGCCGCCCGGGCGATCTGCGAATAGGGCGTGCCCGGCCGGGTGAAACGCTTCGGCAGGGACAGGAAAGACGCGTAGTAGCGGTTGCAGAGCACCAGCCGCTCCTCGGAATCGAAGATCGCGAAACCTTCCGAGGTGTTGTTGATGGCATCGATCAGGTTGGAGCGCGCCTGGTCCAGTTCACTGGCCATGATCAGGCTTTCCGCCGTCGCCATTTCCGCGCGCACGAAGGAGCGGTAGAGCCCGCGCACCACCAGCAGCAGGGTGGCGGTGTAGCCGATCGCCAGCGCCGCCAGCGCATAGTTGACCGTACCGCCCTCGATCAGCAGCCGGACAAACAGCGGCAGCAGCATGCCGGTCAGGCAGATCGCCGCCGACAGCGGCATCAGGGCCAGGCCGGCGCCGGCGCCGGCCGACATGCCGGCGATCATCACCACGACGAAAAGCTGGTAGGTCGGCTCGCCCTCGGGAAACAGCAGGAAGGCGCCGATGCCCCAGAGCCAGCCCGGCAGGCCGGACTTCAGGATCACGCCGCGCATGACGGCGTTGCGCACCCGCTGGGGTGGCGGCCGGTCGCGCTTGCGCCACCAGTTGACGAGCCGTTCGAGCGACAGACCGCAGACGATGGCGCACCAGATCGCCGCGATCGTCTGATCGACATGCGGCCAGAGCACCGCGGTCATCACCAGGGCGTTGAAGATCGTGATGGTGACGAGAATGCCGGTCTGGCGGGCGAGCGCAGTCACCTGCCCGATACGGACCGCCTGGCCCGCCTCGCTGTTGCCCTGGGGCGACTTCACCCAGAGCGTTTCCAGACCCTCCAAAACTCTCACGCAGGACTCCCCGTCCGCAATTGTCGCAATCGCGGGCCTTGGCGTCGACACGAACGAATGGATAATAATCCAATCCGATGAACGAGTTGAAACCCGAAGTGAACCCTGAAAACCCGCCATTTGAGCGGATACACGCGCACGGGCACGCCCCGCTGCTGCTGATCTGCGATCACGCGAGCGCCCATGTCCCGCCGGCGCTCGACGGTCTGGGCCTGGATCCGACCCTGCTGCGCCGGCATATCGCCGTCGATATCGGCGCGGGCGACGTGACCCGGCGCCTCGCCTCCCTGCTCGATGCGCCGGCGATCCTGTGCGGTACCTCCCGCCTGGTGATCGACTGCAACCGGCATCTCGACGATCCCTCGTCGATCCCGGAAATCAGCGACGGAATCGCGGTTCCCGGCAATTGCGGCCTCGATCCGGCCCAGCGACGGGAGCGGGTGGAGCGCTATTTCCGGCCCTATCACGACGCCATCGGCGAGGCGCTGACCGCGTTCGCCGCCCGCGGGATCAGTCCCACGATCGTCTCGATCCACAGTTTCACGCCGGTGATGGACGGGTTCGAGCGGCCCTGGCATGTCGGCCTGCTGTGGGATCCCGAGCCCGGCCCCTCGGCGGCGGTGCTGCGCGAACTGCGACGCGATTCCGCGCTCGTGGTCGGCGAGAACGAACCCTATCCGGGCAACGATCCGCGGGGCTACGCCCTGTCGGTCTACGGCACGAAGCGGGGTCTTCCCTTCGTCTGTTTCGAGATCCGCCAGGATCTGATCGACACCCACCATGCCGCGGAGGACTGGGCTCACCGGCTGGCCGCGGCGCTGCGCCCGGTGCTCGAGGCGCCCGGCCATCGGGCGGCAGGGTCCTGACATGAGCCTCAAGGCCCCGTCCCTCACGCTCGGCGTCGAAGAGGAATACCTCATCGTCGACCGGGAGAGCCGGGATCTGGTGCAGTCGCCGCCCGAGGCCCTGATGCGGGACTGCGAGAAGCGCCTGGGCGCCCGGGTTACCGGCGAGTTCCTGCAATCGCAGATCGAGATCGGCACCGCGGTCTGCGGTTCGATCGCCGAAGTGCGCCGCCAGTTGCAGGAACTGCGGGGTACGGTGGCCGAGGTGGCGGCGGGCTACGGGCTGGCGCCGATCGCCGCCTCGACCCACCCCTTCGCCCGCTGGGACAAGCAGCGCCATACCCACAAGGAGCGCTACGACACGCTGGCCCGCGATCTGCAGAGCGTGGTCGAGCGCATGCTGATCTGCGGCATGCACGTGCATGCCGGCATCGAGGAAGAAGATCTGCGCATCGATCTGATGAACCAGATCAGCTATTTCCTGCCGCACCTGCTGGCGCTGTCGACCTCCTCGCCGTTCTGGGACGGCAGGCGGACCGGCCTGATGTCCTACCGGCTGACGGTGTTCGACGCCCTGCCGCGCACCGGCGTGCCCGAGCGCTTCGATTCCTACGGCGAATACCAGCGCCTGGTCGCGCAACTGGTGCGCGCGGGAAGCATCGAGGACGGCAGCAAGATCTGGTGGGACGTGCGGCCCAGTTCCCGCTTTCCGACGCTCGAGGTCCGGGTCGCCGACGTGCCGACGCGGCTGGAGGATTCGCTCTGCATCGCCGCGCTCTACCAGTGCCTGCTCAGCATGCTCTACCGCCTGCGCGCGCAGAACCAGCGCTGGCGGATCTATCCGCTGATCTGCGTGCAGGAGAACCGCTGGCGGGCCATGCGCTACGGCTGCACCGACCGGCTGATCGACTTCGGCAAGGGCGAGGCGGTGGCGTTCAGCGACCTGCTCGAGGAGATCATCGCCCTCACGGCGGAGGATGCCGAGCGGCTGGATTGCGTGGCCGAGGTCGCGCGGGCGCGGGACATCCTGGCGCAGGGCACCTCCGCCCAGCGCCAGGTCGCGCTGTACGATGCGGCGGTGGCGAACGGCAGCGACAAGCAGGCCGCCCTCGAGGGGGTGGTCGACTGGCTGATCGAGGAAACCGTGCGGGACGTCTGACGTCCGCGCCGCGCACCGCGCGCTTGAGGACGTGACGGCAACGCCCATATCTGGAGCGTCAGAGAGCTAGGGGAAGAGCATGGCCAAGGATGACGAGTTCGATACCGAAACCCGCACGGCGCTGGAGGCAGCGGCCTTCCGCCGCCTGGTCGCGCACCTGCGCGAGCGCACCGATGTGCAGAATATCGACCTGATGAACCTGGCGGGTTTCTGCCGGAACTGCCTGTCCAACTGGTACCAGGACGCCGCCGGCGAAAAGGGCATCGAGATCGACAAGATGGATGCCCGCGAGATCGTCTACGGCATGCCGTTCGCGGAATGGAAGGCGAAGTACCAGTCCGAGGCCTCGCCCGAGAAGCTGCAGCGTTTCGAGGAAACCAAGCCGCACTGAGCCGGCCCGGGCACCTGCCCGGGCGCGCGCCCGGTGTGCGCCATTCCGTGACCGCCGGCCCGGCCGCCCGGGCCGCGCCGCCATGTCGCCCCGGCGCGCGCTTGCGGGCCGCCCCCGGCCTTGGCTATACGGGCGCTCGACCGGCCCGCGTGCCGGACCCGTATTCCCGTATCCTTGCCGAGGAGGAGCCGTCATGGCGGAAGCAGGCGGCGTCGCCGGCGCCCAGTTGCGCCAGTTCATCGAACGCATCGAGCGCCTGGAGGAGGAGAAGAAGAACCTCGCCGGCGACATCCGCGAAGTCTATGCGGAGGCCAAGGCCGAGGGCTTCGAGCCCAAGATCATGCGCCAGATCGTGAAGCTTCGCGCGATGGACAAGGAAGATCTGCAGGAACAGGAAGCCCTGCTGGACACCTACCGCAGCGCGCTTGGAATGGAGTGAGGCATGACACGCGAGATTTCCACGGTCGCCGTTCTCGGCTCGGGCACGATGGGCGCCGGCATAGCCGCGCACTGCGCCAGCCGGGGCTATGACGTCCTGCTCGCCGATCTGAAGGCGAAGGACGGCGAGGCCAACGCGGTCGCCGCGAAAGCCCGGGACGCGATGCGCGAGGGCCGCGCGCCGATGATCGAGGACGATGAGGCCTTCGCGCGCATCGATCTCGGCAATTTCGAGGACGACATCGAACGCATCGGCCAGTGCGACCTGATCGTCGAGGTCATCATCGAGGACCTGAAGATCAAGCGCGACCTGTTCACCCGGTTGGCCGAAGTCCGCAAGCCCGACGCCATCGTCACCTCGAACACCTCGGGCATCCGCCTCGCCTCGATCCTGGAGGACATGCCCGAGGGCCTGCGCCGGAACGCGGCCATCACGCATTTCTTCAATCCCGTGAAGGTGATGAAGCTGGTCGAACTGGTGCCCGGCGAGGACACCGAGCCCGAGGTGATGGCGACCCTGGTCGACTTCATCGGCTCGGGTCTCGGCAAGGGCGTGGTCTACGGCAAGGACACGGTGAACTTCATCGCCAACCGGATCGGCTGCTTCTGGATCCTCGCCGGCCTCGACCGGGCCGGCGCCGCCTTCGAGGAGGGCGTGCGGATCGAGGACATCGACGCCGCCATGAGCGCGCCGGTGGGCGTGCCCTCGACCGGCCTGTTCGGCCTTGTCGACCTGGTGGGCATGGACGTCATGAAACTGGTCTCGCTGAACATGAAGGAGAACCTGGCGGCGGGCGACCGCGGCGTCGCCGTCGCCCAGTTCCCGCCGGCGGTCGAGCGCATGTACGAGCGCGGACAGATCGGCCGCAAGGCGGGCCAGGGCTTCTACAGGCAGAGCAAGACCGAGGACGGCGCGCGGGTGCGCCACGTCTTCGACCTGCAGGCCGAGGACTGGCGGCTGGCCGAGGAGCCCGCCCTGCCGGAGGGCTGCGACAATCTCGCGGGCCTGCTGTTTTCGGACACGCCGGTCGGCCGGTACGCCTGGGAGGTGATGGGCGCGACCCTGCTCTACGCCGCGGAACTGACCGGCGAGATCGCCGACGACATCGTCAACGAGGATCGCGCCATGGAATGGGGTTTCGCCTGGAAGGAAGGCCCCTTCAAGATGCTCGACCGGATCGGTGCGGCGAAGGTGATCGCCAGGCTGGAAGCCGAAGGCAAGCCGCTGCCGAAGATGCTTCAGGTGCTGAAGGACGCGGGCGCGGAGAGCTTCTACCGCAACGAGGGCCGCGAGTTCCTGGGTCTCGACGGCGCCTGGCACAAGGTGCCCTGAGCGGAAGCGCACCCTGACCGCCGCCTGCGAAAGCCAAGGGTGCGACGGCCCCGCCGACGGCGGGAGCGGGGGCTGGCGCGCCGAGCTGGCCGACACGGAGACCCGGATCGTGCAGGGCGGTCCACTGACCCGGGCGCAGGCCCGGGCGGCGGCGATCGCTCACCTGGAAGGGCGCATCGCGGCGCTTGATGCCGCCAGCACGCCCGAAAGGCGAGCCGACCTGCGGCTCGCCCTCGAACGGCTGCGCCGGGACGGCCGCCCGGACTGAGCCGGCGCCGTCCCGGGGGATGCTTCGGGATCAGGCGGCGCGGACTTCCTTGAGGAAGACGCCGACGGTCTGGCGCATCTCGTCAGACTTCTGCGACAGCGCGCGGGCCGCCTGCAG
Organism: Alphaproteobacteria bacterium; assembly: GCA_041940205.1. GTDB lineage: Bacteria > Pseudomonadota > Alphaproteobacteria > JBGTSP01. The sequence continues at coordinate 338 of JBGTSP010000265.1, read as the reverse complement.
CACCTCGCCGGCCGAGCGGCCGGTCTGGTCGGCCGCCTCGTTGACGCCGTTGATGTTGGCGTTGACCTGCTCGGTGCCGCTCGCCGCCTCCTGGGCGCTGCGGCTGATCTCGCCCGTCGCCGCACCCTGCTCCTCGACCGCGGCGGCGATCGTGCCGGTCACCGTGTTGATCTGCTCGATCGTCTCCGAGATCTCCCGGATCGCCGCGACCGCGTCGTTGGTCGCCCCCTGGATGCCGCTGACCTGCTCGGCGATCTCGCTGGTCGCCTCGCCGGTCTGCGCCGCCAGCGCCTTCGCCTCGGAAGCGACGACCGCGAAGCCCTTGCCAGCCTCCCCGG
>JBGTSP010000264.1:0-6064 GCA_041940205.1 Alphaproteobacteria bacterium | reverse complement strand
GCCGTTCTCGGCGCTCGATCCGCTGATCCGCAACGACCTGCAGGACGAACTGCTGGCCCTGCAGGCGCGCCTGCGCCGGACCATCATCTTCGTCAGCCACGATCTCGACGAGGCCGTGAAACTGGGCTCGCACATCGCCATCCTGGAGGGCGGTCGGATCGCCCAGGCCGGCACGCCGGAGGCGATCGTGCTGCGTCCGGAGAACGAGTACGTCGCCGATTTCGTCGCCCACATGAACCCGCTCAACGTGCTCGCCGCCGCCGACATCGCGATCGCCGTCGCCGCGGATGCCGGCGCGGCGGACGGGCTGCGCGCGGTCGCCCCCGACACGCCGGTGCGGGCGCTGATCGCGCTGTTCGCCGAGGATCCCGCGCCGCTGCGCCTGGCGGACAACCCCGCGCTGCGGATCACGCCGGCCGATCTGGTCCGGGCGCTGCACCGGCGCTGAAACGGACCGACGAACCGGCTTGCCAATCCCTCGCCGTTCTGTATCGTCGGCGCATGGTTCCGCCGAACGACAGGGAGGCGGATTAAAAGGGAATACGGTGCGGCGTACCCAACAGGGACCTAATCCGTAGCTGCCCCCGCAACTGTGAGCGGCGAGCGACATCCCGGACACCACTGGCGCCGGCCGGCGCTGGGAAGGGGGATGGCAGCGACGACCCGCGAGCCAGTAGACCTGCCATGACTTGAGCTGTGACCCGGGCGGGGATGTCCGGAACGGCTGCCGGTTCCGGCCCCGTGCCGGGCGGCGCTGTTTCATCCCTGCCCCCGTGACGCCCCTCGGGCAGGAGACGCACATGAACGCCAACGCCACCATTCTGCAGACCGCCGCGCCCAGCGCCACCACCGCCCGACCGGCCGCGGTGATCGCCATCCTGTTCGGCCTGGGCCTCGTCTTCGTGACCGGGTTTGCGCACTCGAACGTGCTGCACAACGCCGCGCACGACACCAGGCACGCCCTCTCCTTCCCCTGCCACTAGGCGGGAACGGCGCCGGCGCTGCACCGGCATCGCGAACCGGCGCCTCGGTCCGTCCCGGGCACGAGGCCCGTCGGCGGATTCCCGTCGGCCCGCAGGAGACGCAACGATGATCACCCGCCTGTTCACCGCCGCGCTCGTCGCCGGCCTCGTCGCCGGCCTCGCCGTCGCCGTCCTGCAGCAGTTCACCACCACGCCGCTGATCCTGGCGGCCGAGACCTACGAGAACGGGCACACGCATGCGGCCCCCGCGGCCCCGGGCGGGAACGCGACCGCCGACGACGGGGCCTGGGTGCCTGAAGACGGACTCGAGCGCGCGCTGATGACCGCGCTCAGCGCCGTCGCCACCGCGTTCGGCTACGGCCTGATCCTGCTGGGCGCCATGCTGCTGGCGGGCGAACGCATCGCGCCCCGCACCGGGCTGGTCTGGGGGCTTGCGGGCTTCGCCGCCGTCGGCCTCGCCCCCGCGCTCGGCCTCAGTCCCGAACTGCCCGGGTCGGCGGCCGCCGATCTCGATTCGCGCCAGTTGTGGTGGTTCGGCACCGCGATCGTCACCGCCACCGGCCTGTGGCTGATCCTGCGGATCGCCAGCCCCCTCGCGATCGCCGCCGGCATCGTGCTGCTCGCCGCGCCGCATCTGCTGGGCGCGCCGCATCCCGACGAGTTCACCAGCCCGGTGCCGGGCGAACTGTCCGGGCATTTCGCCGCCGCCTCGCTGGTCGTGCATGCCGTGACCTGGGCGCTGGTCGGTGCGGTCGCCGGCTTCGTCTGGCGCCGTGGCGAGACAGACGCGGCGCCGGCCGCGGCGGCCTGAACGGCAACGGGGGGCGACGGGCGAACCATGCCGGAAGGCGGCCCCTCCGCCCCGTCGGCGGTCGTCGTGCATGTCTGCACCGCCTGCGGCGAGACGGACGACGCGACCGGGCCGGCGCCGGGTCGGAACCTGTACGACCGCCTGGCCGGGCACTGCCGGGGCGATCGGCGGATCGCGGTGCATCCCGTCGACTGCCTTGCCGTCTGCGAGCGCCCGGTGACCATTGCCTTCCAGGCCCCGGGCAAGTGGAGCTACACCATCGGCGATGTCGATCCCGACGGGACGCCGCTGGCGGATATCGCCGCGGCGGCCCGCGCGGTCGCCGACAGTCCGTCCGGCGTGCCGAAAATGTCCGACCGGCCGCCCTTCTTCCGCCGCGGCGTGATCGCCCGCCTGCCGGCCCCGCCCGAGCGTGAAGCCATGGAACCGCCGGCATGATGGCGCGCGGTCCGGCACCGCTGCTGGTTGCCCTGGCGGCGATCGGCGGGCTGCTTCTGCTGGCGCTCTCGGTGGTGCTGCGCGACAGCCCCTTGCCCCGTCCCGTCCCGGTACAGGCGACGGCGACGGACGGCGGATCCGCCGCCGGGACCGCCGCGCACGATCACGCCAGCCACGACCACAGCGCCCTGCTCGCGCTGCCGCCTGGCCCCGACGCGCCGCGTCTCGATTTCGACCTGCTGCCCGACGGCCTGTCCGGCTGGAACCTGCGCCTGCGCACCGCGAATTTCCGCTTCGCGCCGGAGAACGTGAACCGCGACCACGTGTCGGGCGAAGGCCATGCCCATGTCTACCTCAACGGCGAGAAGCGGGCCCGGCTCTACGGCCCCTGGTTTCACCTGGGCCCGCTGCCGAAGGGTGAAGTGACGGTCCGCGTCACCCTGAACGCCAACAGCCACGATCCCCTCGCGGTGGGCGATGCGCCGCTGGCGGTGGAGAAGACAGTCGCGGTCGACTAGCGGCCGCAAGGGTGGCGGGATCTGATCCGCTAGTCGCCCCAATCGCCGATGATGGCGTCGGCTTCGAATTCCACCAGCCATTCCGGATTCACGAACCGGTCGATCGCCATGATCGTGTCGACCGGCCGGATATCCCGGAAATACGCCTTGCGGACATCGATCACCGCCTTCCAGTCGTCGATGTCGGTCAGGATCACGCGGGTCCGGACGACATCGTGAAGACCCGAACCGGCCTGTTCCAGGGCGGATCGGATGATCTCGATGCATTGCCGCGCCTGGATCGCGACATCGCCCACGCCCACCGTCCGGCCATCGGGACCGACCGGCGCCGTTCCGCCGACCGTGATGAACGGACCGACCCGCACCGCGCGGCTGAACCCGACCACGGCCTCCATGGGATTGCCGTTCGAGATCAGTTCCCTATCGAATTTCATCGCGCCGCTCCCCCCTCGTTGCCCGAAGAACGGTAGTGCATCGCGAGCGGCGTCGTCATGCCCGGTGTCGGCCACCGCGAACAGAATGGCGTATCCGCCCCCGACGGCCTGCAAAACCCGCCACGGGTCGCGTCGATCGGGCGAGGACATTCGAAACCGAGAGATGACGGGCAGGAGTCCGAGGCCCGCCGCCCCGGAGATCTTCGCCACGAGACGCCGCGTCGCGGCGGTTTTTCGCACAGATGCAGGCAAAAATGGCGGAGGGAGTGGGACTCGAACCCACGCAACGCTATTACACGTTGACGGATTAGCAATCCGCTGCATTACCGCTCTGCCATCCCTCCGGCGTGAGCGAGCCCGCCTTGTAGGAGCGCAGGCCCGGCCCTGTCAACGACCCGTTGCGGACCTCCCGTCGCGATTTCCAGCGGCGCCGTTTGCGGCGGTCTCCATTTTCCGCCAATCCCCCGATTTCAAATTAACGTCACAAACTTCGTGATCTTCATACAAAATTAGCGATGAACGCCTAAATTGTAGGAACGACAAGAGAGAAAACAGCGCTCGCGTCGTTAGGAAAGGAGCAAACAATGTTAAAGAAATGGAGCGCCGCGTTAACGATTAGCACTGCCACCGCCCTGTTCGCCACTTCGGTTTTCGCACAGACCGTGTGCGGACCGCGCGACAAGTTCGTGTCCCACCTGGCCAAGAAACACGCCGAACAGACCACGGCAATGGGCCTGGCCTCGAACGGCCGGGTCGTCGAGGTCCTGAGCGCCGAGAACGGCAGCTGGACCATCATCATCACCGAGCCCGGTGGCCAGTCCTGTGTCGTCGCCGCCGGCGAGGCGTGGGAAGCCATCCAGGCCGATCATGTGGCGATGAAACCCGCCGCCTGAGCACGCGCCACCGACCGTCCGCGCCTGCGCCGCCGATCGCGCGCAGGCGGGCGGGCCGAGATGCGGCCCGCCCGCGCCGACAGGCATCCGGCGACCCCGGCGTTGCCGCCGTGACGCGATGCCGCCCAGAGCGCCCTTCCCGGCCCTTGCACCGGGCCGATCCTCTTATCTTTCCCCGTCACCCGCATCGCCCCCGGGCCGACCGCGCACCGCGTGAGCCGCAGTCCGGCAACGCCCCGCATGGCCTGCGGGACGCCGGTTTTGCCATGCAGGAAACGCCGGCACCCTCCCCTTCCGCGCCGTCTTTCCGAGAGATCCGCCTTGAGCGCCACCGAGCCGGGCGCCATCGGGGGCAAGGTTCTGGCGGTTCGGGATACCGCGCCCGTCTGTCATCGCCTGGCCGAGATTCGGGAGAGCTGGCGTGGGCGCGGGCCGTTGCTCGCGCATGCCGAACGACATCCGCCGGCCCGGCCCCGCGCTCCCGGCGCTGAAGCTGGCGCTGACCGACGGCTTCGAAGTCGACCTGAAGGTGCTGTTGCTGCCGCTCGCCCGCGTCGTCCGGAGGACACGCGTTCATTGTCAGCGGCGTCGATATCGCCAGCGAAAGGCGCTGGTCGGCGGATGCCACCTTCGAGCGGGTCCCCCTGCCCGACGGCGTCGCCTGTCCGGACCCGGGCTTCGGCCTGCCGACGGCCGGTCCGCAAACCGCCGGCTGGGTGCGGGATCCCGTCCGGGATCCCGAAGACCGCTCAGTGCAGGCGGTGGGAGGCGATCCACTCGCGCGCCTGGCGCTGGGCCTCGGCGATTTCCTGACGGCTCATGTCGCTGGCCAGTTCGTGGCGCCAGCTCTTGGCGGCCTCGTCACCGGCCATCGCCGCGAGGTTGAACCACTTGTGGGCTTCGATGAGGTCGACCGGCACGCCGTCGCCGGTCGAGTAGGCGAGGCCCAGTTCGTACTGGGCGTCGGCATCCCCGAGTTCGGCGCGCAGTGCGCTGGGGGCGGCATGGTCTGCGGCGGTACGCGTTTCGAAACTGGCCATGGCGATGTCCTCCTCTCGGTTGGCCAATCCGGGATGAATCCCGTCGAGCAGGAGAAGTGTGCGCCGTTAATCGTTAACGCGAGCTTGCCTGAAAGCGGATTTCGGAATTTTCTTCACCCCGCCCCGGAACCCTCAGAGCGGCAGGGCGATGTCCTCGGCGCGTCGCGCATCGGCGATCCGCAGCAGGGAATCAGGGCTGGCGGCGAACACGCAATGGGGATGGCCGGCAGCCGCGTGCACCTGATCGAAACGCCAGAGCGAGCCGTCCATCACCGTCAACGCGGGCGCGTCGAGACCGACCGGCGCGACCCCGCCGATGGAGAAACCCGTCGCCTGCTTGACGAAATCGGCATCGGCCCGGCCGGGCTTCCGCGCCAGTCCGAGGGCCGCGCCGATCGCCGCCGGATCGCCGCGCCGGTCGCCGGCGATCAGCGCCAGGACGGCCTGTCCGCCGTCGCGAAACACCAGCGTCTTGACAATCTGTCCCAGCGCGCAGCCGATCGCCTGCGCGGCATCCTCGGCGCTGCGGGCGGTTTCGGCGAGCGCGACCACGTTGTCCTCGCCGCCCGCCGCCAGCAGCGCGGACCGCACCCGGCGCACCGCAGGGCGTTCGAGCAGTGCGGAAGATCCGGCGTTCAGGCCGGAATCTCCATGCCCCGCTGCAGGGCCGGGCGCGCCATCAGGCTGTCGTACCAGCGCTTGACGTTGGGAAACTCGGCGAGGTCGATTTCCTGCCAGTCATGGCGAAAGACCCAGGGCAGGGTCGCGAAATCGGCGATGGACACGTCACCGGCCAGGTAGTCGCGGCCCTCGAGCCTGGTATCCAGCACGCCGTAGAGCCGCTTGGCCTCGGTGAAATAGCGATTGATCGCGTAGGGCACCTGCTCCTTCGCCGCGCGCTTGAAATGGTGGACCTGGCCGAAGATCGGGCCGATGCCGCCCATCTG
>JBGTSP010000263.1:0-6079 GCA_041940205.1 Alphaproteobacteria bacterium | reverse complement strand
TCGGCACCGGCGGATTCGGGCGCCAGCAGCAGGAAAATCAGGTCGACCGGTTCGTCGTCGATCGCCTCGAAGTCGACCGGCGAATCCAGCCGGGCGAACACGCCGTACAGACCGGACAGCTCCTCCAGCTTGCCGTGGGGGATGGCGATCCCGCGGCCGACGCCGGTGGTGCCCAGGCGCTCGCGCTCGAGCAGCACGTCGAAGATCTCGCGCTCGTGACAGCCGCAGATCTCGGCCGCCTTGGCCGCCATTTCCTGCAACGCCTGCTTCTTGCTGGAGGCCTTCAGGTGCGGCAGCACGGCTTCCTGCGGCAGCAGGTCGACGACCTCCATCATGCCGATCCTTCCGCCTCGCGCGCGGGATCGATCCAGCCGATATGGCCGTCGGACCGGCGGTAGACGACGTTGAGGCGGGAACTGGCGGCATTGCGGAACATGAAGGCGGCGGCGTCTTCCAGCTCCAGCCGCATCACCGCGTCGCCCAGCGACATCTCGGTGATCTGGGTCTCCGTCTCGGCGACGATCACCGGCTGGAACTCGCCGGGCACTTCCTGCTCGTCGGGCTCGGCGGCCAGCACGTAGGATTGCGCCACTTCGCTTTCCGCCGCGCCCTGGTTGGCGTGATGGTCCCGCAGGCGGCGCTTGAAGCGCCGCAACTGCTTGGCCACGCGCTGCGCGGTGCCGTCGAAGGCGGCATAGATGTCGCCGGCCTGGGCCCGGCCCTGCACCTTGATGCCGTGTCCGACATTGACGTCGCAATCGCTGCGGAAGGTCGAGCCCTCGCGGCTGAAGACGACATGGGCTTCGATCGCGCCGGCGAAATATTTCGAGACGGCCTGATCGAGTTCCTGTTCGACATGGCTGCGCAGGGCGTCGCCGACGTCGATCTGTTTTCCGGTTACTGAGACTTTCATTGCCCCGCCAGTGTTGCCGTGGCGCCCCGGTCGCACGGTCCGTTTCGGGCCGGCCGGGCTTCAGGGGCGCGGAACATAGTGACGCCCGCAGGGGGTGTCAAACCGCCTTTCCGGGCCGCGCCGGAGCGCGGCAAACGCCGCCGCCGGCCTGCCGATCAGGCCGACAGACGCTTCATCCGCCGGCGCTGGACCGAGGAGGGAATGCCCATCGCCTCGCGGTATTTCGCGACCGTGCGCCGGGCGATATCGATCCCGTCGGCGCGCAGGATGTCGGCCAGCGCATCGTCCGAGAGGATCGCGGTCGCCGGCTCGCGATCGACCAGTTCCTTGATGCGAAAGCGCACCGCCTCGGCCGAATGGGCATCGCCGCCTTCGGTCGATCCCAGCGCCGCGGTGAAGAAATACTTGAGCTCGAAGATGCCGCGCGGCGTCGCCATGTACTTGTTGCTGGTGACCCGGCTGACCGTGCTCTCGTGCATGTCGATCGCCTCGGCCACCGTGCGCAGGTTGAGCGGCCGCAGATGCTGCACGCCGTGGGCCAGGAAGGCGTCCTGCTGGCGGACGATCTCGCTGGACACCTTGAGGATGGTGCGGGCCCGCTGGTCGAGCGCCTTCACCAGCCAGTTGGCGTTCTGCATGCACTCCATCAGGTAGTTGCGGTCGGTCTTCTTGCGGGTGCGCTCGCTGACCTCGGCATAGTAGCGGTTGTTGACCAGGACCCGGGGCAGGGTCTCGGTGTTCAGTTCGACCTGCCAGCCGCCGTCGGCCTTCTCGCGCACGAAGACGTCGGGGATCACCGGCTGGGCGACGTCGTCGCTGAAGGCCTGGCCCGGCTTCGGGGTCAGCGCCCGCAGCTCCGTGATCATGTCGCGCAGGTCTTCCATGTCCACGCCGCAAACCTTGCGCAGGCCGTCGAGATCGTGCTTCGCCAGCAGGTCGAGATTGGCGACGAAGGTCTGCATCGCCGGATCGAAGCGGTCCTTCTCGATCAGTTGCAGCCCCAGGCATTCGGCCAGGTCGCGGGCGAACACGCCGGGCGGGTCGAAACGCTGGCAGACGGCCAGAACCCGTTCGGTCAGTTCGCGATCGCAGCCATAGCGCTCGATGATCGAATCCAGCGGCTCGCCCAGGTAGCCGGCCTCGTCGACGCATTCCACCAGGATCGCGCCGATCATCCGGGCCTGGGGATCGTTCAGCGCCACGTTGACCTGTTCCAGCAGATGCTCCTTCAGCCCGACGGTGTCGGCGAGCGTGCGCTCGAGGCTGAATTCGCCGTCGTCGAACCCGCCGCCGCCGCTGCCGGTCTGGCTCCAGTTGGACAGGCCCAGGTCGGGGCCCAGCGAGGCATCGGCGCTTTCGGGCGCGCTTTCGGCCCGTTCGCTGGGCGAATCCTCGCCGTAGATGTTCTCGTAGTCGGCGTCGATCGCGCCCTTGGTCGAATCCAGGTCGCCGCCTTCCGGCGTCTCGTAGCCGCTGAGCTCCGTTTCGCCGGCATCGGCGCTCTCGACCTCGTAGCCGCCGTCCGAGAAGCCGTCGGAATCGAGCTCGGCGTCATGGCTTTCGCCCGCGGCGCGGTCCTCGCCGCCGCCGTCATCCGCGCCGCCGTCGCGGCTCTCGCCCTCGGGCCGCTCGAGCAGGGGATTCTGCTCCAGTTCCTGCTCGATATAGTCGACCAGTTCCAGGTTCGACATCTGCAGCAGCTTGATCGCCTGCTGCAGCTGGGGCGTGATGACCAGCCCCTGCCCCTGCCGTATCTCCAGCCTTTGTCCGAGCACCGATGACCCCGTCGACCTATCCGGGGCGAAGTGGCCCGGAACTTGCTACGGCCACTGTGTGGCCGGAAGGGTTAACGGGGGTCTAAACCGCTGGACCTGTCGCCCCGGCTTTGCTCACCTGCCGCATCTTCCGGTCGCCAACGAGAACCCGATGCGCCTGATCCTGACCGCCCTGTTCTGTCTGGCCCTGCCCGGCGCCGCCTTGGCGCAGGCCTCGCCCGCCGAGCAGACGATGATGCGGACGGTCGAGGCCGAGCACGACCGCCACATCGGCCTGCTGGAGCGGCTGGTGAACCAGAACAGCGGGACGCTGAACCTGGCGGGGGTGCGGGCGACGGGGGAGATGGTCCGGGCCGAGCTGGAGCCGCTGGGGTTCGCGGTGCGCTGGATCGACATGGGCGAGACCGGGCGGGCCGGGCATCTGGTGGCAACGCATCCGGGGCGGGGACGGAATGTGCTGCTGATCGGGCATCTGGATACGGTGTTCGAGGTGGAGAGCCCGTTCCAGACCTTCGAGCGCGGCGAGGGTAGCCGGGCGACCGGGCCGGGGATCGGCGACGACAAGGGCGGGGTGGTGGTCATCATCGCCGCGCTGCGGGCCATGGCGGCGGCGGGGACGCTGGACGAGGCCAACGTCACCGTGGTGCTGACCGGGGACGAGGAGCGGGTCGGGTCGCCCATCGCGATCGCCCGGCGCGATCTGATCGAGGCCGGGCGGGCGGCGGACTATGCGCTGGAGTTCGAGAACCTGGCCATGGACGACGGCGCCGAGTTCGGGACGGTGGCGCGGCGAAGCTCGACCAACTGGACGCTGACGGCGACGGGCCGCACCGGCCATTCCAGCGGGGTGTTCAACGACACGCTGGGCTACGGAGCCATCTATGAGACGGCGCGCATCCTCGACGGCTTCCGCCGCGAGCTGCCGGAGCCGAACCTGACCTACAATGTCGGGGTCGTCGCCGGGGGGACGCCGGCGGCGATCGACGCCGAGGGCTTCAACGTCACCGCCTCGGGCAAGACCAATATCGTGGCCTCGACCGCCATCGCGCGCGGCGACCTGCGCACCCTGACGCCGGAGCAGGACGAACGGGTGCGGGCGCGGATGCTGGCCATCGTCGACGACCACCTGCCGCACACCGAGGCCGAGCTGACCTTCGCCGACACCGGCTATCCGCCCATGGCCCCGAGCGAGGGCAACCGGGCCCTGCTGGCCCGGCTGAACGCCGTCAACCGCGACCTCGGCCTGCCGGAAATGGCGGAGTACGACCCGGCCCGGCGCGGGGCCGCCGACAGCGGCTTCGTGGCGGCGGACGTGGATACGCTGGGCGGGCTGGGGATTTCCGGCGGCGGGGCCCACGCCGAGGGCGAATGGGTCGATCTGGACAGTCTGGTGCGCCAGTCGCAGCGGGCGGCGGTGCTGATCTCGCGGCTGAGCCTGGGCGGGGGCTGAGGCGCCGGCCCGGGGCGTCCTAGAGGGGCCAGGCGGGCGGCCGGGCGACCATCAGCCAGAAGATGGCCACGACCGCCGCGAAGGCCGGAAAGCCGCACGCAAACCAGATCCGCCACAGGCGGTGGTAGGCCGGCGGCAGCGGCGCGCCGGTCGCGTCCGCCATGCGGGCGAGCGCCCTGAGCCTGAGCTGGATCCAGACCACCGGGAGCCAGAACAGCCCTGTCACGACGTAGAGCCCGAGGCTGGCGAGGATCCAGAACTCGGTCAGCCCGTAGCCCGAAAGCCTGGCCAGCCAGAGGCCCGTCAGCGGCTGGAGGACAACCGCCGCCGCTGTGAACAGGGTGTCGGCCAGCACGACGATCCCGGCAGTATGGGCGATCAGGCGCGCCTCGCCGGTCCGGTGCGCCATCAGCATGAAGAAGGCGATGCCGGCGCCGGTCCCCAGCAGGACGGCGGCCCCGATCACGTGAACCAGCTTGACGATCAGGAGCAGGGTCATCGCTCGTCCAGCAGGGCGAGGGCGCAGAGGGCCAGCAGGGCGGCGGGCAGGGTCTTGACCAGCGGTCCCATGGGGTCGAGCCAGAGGTCCGGCCGCCAGAGGGTCGCGCCGGTCAGATAGGCCAGGGTCACCGCTATCATTCCCCCCAGCGCCCGGCGGGACGTCCGCCGCACCAGCACCAGCACGGCCAGGGCGAGATCGACCGCGGCCCCCGCGAGGACGAATCCGCGCGACAGGTCCGGCGACAGGCCGGCGAGAGTCAGAACCGCGGTCGCCTGCGCCTGCGAGGCCAGGCCGATCAAGCCGGAGGCGAGCCAGAACAGGGACAGGCCGACCAGAACCACCGGAGCCAGGAAATAGCTGCGGGCGTGGCGGCGGTCCTGGGCGGTCGAGGGCCGGGCCGCGAGAATCCCGTCGAGCGACCGGAGGCCGAGGCCGAGGGCGGCGGCGTCGCCCGTCCGACCGTCCACCCCGCCCGCCAGCTGTCCCAGGGCGGTGCTGCGCATCGGCGTCCGCCAGCCGAGCCAGGCCACCGCATCGGCGATGTGCGCCGCGAACCGCGCAAGGGGAGCCGGAATTCCGACCAGCCGGACCGGGGCGAATCCGAGCCACGCCCGGAGGCGGACCAGCAGCGTCCCCAGACTCACGGCCTCCGCCGAGACCAGATCGAGGGCCCGCCGGGGCGGCGCTCCCGGGGAGAGACCGCGCACCACCGCCTCGGCCAGGTCCTCGACCGACACCAGACGGATGGCGGCGTCGGCATGGACCGCCGGCAGCAGGCCCGGAAACCCGGCCAGCCCTCTCAGGAGAGCGCTGCCGCCATGGACGGCGGGGGCGAGCACCAGCCCCGGCCTGAGGATCAGCCAGTCCAGGCTGGTCTGCGCCAGGGCGGCGTCCCCGGCCTGTTTGGTCGTGCTGAAGGCGTCGCCCCCGCGGTCGATGGTCGAGGCCGAGATCTGGATGAAGCGGCGGACGCCGGACGCCTCGCAGGCCTTGGCCAGGCGGGCGAGCCCGCGGACGTGGACGCCGGCCAAGTCGTCGCCCGGGTTGTCCTGCAGGGCGCCGGCGCAGTTGACCACGGCCTCGACCCCCTCGAGCGGCTCCCGCCAGTCCCCGACCTGGGCCGACGCCATGTCGAGGGACCGCCAGGCGACGCCCGGGACGCGCCGGCGCGCCGACCTCACGTGCCGCGCGACGCCGGCGACCTGGAAACCTTCGGCGAGCAGGCGCGCGACGACATGGCCGCCGATCAGTCCCGAGGCGCCGACGACCAGAACCCGCATGCGCCGCTCCGCGTCCCTACCCGTACATGTCGCCAAGGTAGACGCGGCGGACTTCGGGGTCGCGGATGACGTCCTCGGCCTCGCCCTCGAACAGGACGGCGCCGCCGGAGATGATCGAGGCGTGGTCGATGATCTCGAGCGTCTCGCGGACATTGTGGT
>JBGTSP010000262.1:0-6086 GCA_041940205.1 Alphaproteobacteria bacterium | reverse complement strand
CGGCGAGGGGGTGGCGCTCGGCTGCGCCCGGCGTCAGGCGCGGGTCCAGATGGAGATGGGCGGCAAGAACCCGCTGGTGATCCTGAACGACGCCGATCTGGAGCGGGCGGTCGAGGTGGCGCTGGACGGGGCCTTCATGTCTACCGGCCAGCGTTGCACCGCCTCCTCGCGCCTGATCGTCACCGACGGCATCCATGACGCCTTCGTCGAGGCGGTCTCGGCCCAGATCGAGGCCCTGACGGTCGATGACGCCCTGAAGGAAGGCACCCAGATCGGGCCCGTGGTCGACCAGGGCCAGCTCGACCAGGATCTTTCCTATCTCGAGATCGGCGCCAGCGAGGGCGCGACCCTGGCCGCCGGCGGTGCCCGGCTGGAGCGGGACACCGACGGTTTCTACCTGCAGCCGGCGCTGCTGACCGGCACCACCAACGCCATGCGGGTCAATCGCGAGGAGATTTTCGGCCCGATCGCCACGGTCATCCGTGTCGCCGACTATGACGAGGCGCTGGCGGTGGCGAACGACACCGAGTTCGGCCTGTCCAGCGGCATCTGCACCACCTCGCTGAAGCATGCCCGGCATTTCCAGCGCAACGCCGAGGCCGGCATGGTGATGGTCAACCTGCCGACGGCCGGCGTCGCCTACCACGTGCCGCTCGGCGGCCGGAAGGGCTCGTCCTACGGCCCGCGCGAGCAGGGCCGCTACGCCCGCGAGTTCTACACGGTGGTGAAGACCGCCTACGTGACCGCCTGATGGCCGCCGGCAGCCTGTTCGACCTGACCGGCCAGACCGTCCTCGTCACCGGCGCCGGACGCGGCATCGGCCTTGCCTGCGCCCGGGCGCTGGCCGAGGCCGGCGCCGAGGTGGTGGTGATGAGCCGGACGAAAGCGGAGCTGGAAACCGCGGCCGATGCGATCCGGACCGCGGGCGGTCGGGTCCGCGTCGCGGTCTGCGATGTCGCCGACACCGCGGCCCTGCGCGCGGCGGTCGACGACCTGCCGCGCCTCGACGGACTAATCAACAATGCCGGAACGGCGCGGCACGCCGAGTTCCTCGAGATCGACGAGGACAATTACGATGCGGTGATGGCGCTCAACAGCCGGGCGGCGTTTTTCACCGCCCAGGCCGCCGCCCGCAAGATCGCCGAAGGCGGCCGCGGCGGCGCGATCGTCAACATGTCCTCGCAGATGGGCCATGTCGGCGGGGCGCGGCGGTCGGTCTACTGTCTCTCCAAGCACGGCCTTGAAGGCCTCACCAAGGTGATGGCGATCGAACTGGGGCCGCTCAACATCCGGGTGAACACGCTGGCGCCGACCTTCGTCGAGACCCCGCTGACCCGACCCTTTTTCGACAATCCGGAGTTCGTCGCCTGGCTCGACGACAACATCGTGATGGGCCGGGTCGCCCAGCCCGAGGAGATCGCCGCGGCGGCGGTCTACCTGTGTTCGCCGGCCGCCGCGATGGTCACCGGCAGCTGTCTCAAGGTCGACGGCGGCTGGACCGCCCACTGATCGCCCCGGCCGGATCGCGACAGAGGCGCGATCCGGCCGCGGACGATATCATCGTTCAGGCCTGGGCGATCGCGCCGGTCTCGCGCAGCGACGCGATCGCGTCCTCGCCGAAGCCCCATTCGGCAAGCGCCGCCTCGGTATGCTCGCCGCGCTTGGGCGGCGGGCTGGGATGCGCCGTGGGCGTTCGCGAGAATTTCGGCGCCGGGCCGGGTTGCAGCACGCCGTCGACCTCGATGAAGGTGCCCCGCGCCTTGTTGTGCGGATGCTCCGGGGCCTCTTTGATCGACAGCACCGGGGCGTAGCAGACGTCGCTGCCCTCCATGATCGCGTCCCATTCGTCGCGGGTCTTGGTCTTGAATACCGCGGCGAACTTCTCCTTCATCGACGGCCAGTCCTCCCGGCTCATCTGCGCCGGCAGGTCTTCCTCCTTCAGGCCCGACAGCTCCAGCAGTTCCTCGTAGAACTTGACCTCGATCGAGGCGATCGAGACATAGCGGCCATCCTTGGTCTCGTAGACGTCGTAGAACGGCGCGCCGGAATCCAGCACGTTGGTGCCGCGCTCGTCGGTCCAGCGCCCCGACGCGGTCATCGCCCAGAACGGCATCGCCAAGTAGGCCGCGCCCTCGACCATCGAGACGTCGACCACCTGTCCCTCGCCGCTCTGGCGCGCCTCCATCACGGCGCTGACCACGCCGAAGGCCAGGAACATGCCGCCGCCGCCGAAGTCGCCGACCAGGTTGAGCGGCGGTGTCGGCGGTCCGCCCTTGCGGCCGATCGTGTTCAGCACGCCCGACAACGCGATGTAGTTGAGATCGTGTCCGGCGGCGTGACTGATCGGCCCGTCCTGGCCCCAGCCGGTCATCCGGCCGTAGACCAGCCGCGGATTGCGCGCCTTGCAGTCCTCGGGCCCCAGGCCCAGCCGCTCGGCGACGCCGGGACGGAAGCCCTCGATCAGGGCGTCGGCCTGCTCGACCAGCTTGAGCACGGTCTCCACCCCTTCGGGTTTCTTCAGGTCGACCGCGATGGAACGGCGGTTGCGGGTCAGCACGTCGTATTTCGGCGGCGCGGCGAGGCCCAGGCCGGACTCCCCGGTCCGGTCGATCCGCAGGACGTCGGCGCCCATGTCCGCCAGCAGCGTCGCGCAGAACGGTCCCGGACCGATCCCGGCCAGTTCCACCACCTTCAATCCCTTCAACGGACCCATCACATCCTCCCCTGCGTCAATCCATTGCGAAGCTGCAGACTACTGCACCCGAACGGCGCGGCAAACGCGGGCGCGACTGCGAAAGCGACCGTGCGCCCGGCGAAACCGGGAAACCTGTCAGAGAATGGGAAAGCCAATCAGGCGGCAGGGCCGCGCGCGCAACTGCCGCAACACCTGGGCCGGATCGACGATGTCGACATTTAACAGGCGCAGCGTCCTGAGCTCGACACAGCCCGTCGGCATGACCCGGCGCAGGCGGTTGGCCATTTCTTGTTCGGCGCTGACAGCCGAATGCGCGCTGACGCCACGGCCGGCCAGCCAGGTCATGAGATAGCGCTCGCGCGAGACCCTGTGGACGACGGCCGAGCGGCCGGCGATCTCGTCGACGATGCGCTCGCTCTCGCCCTCGCTCTGGCCGTGGAACGACAGGGACATGAAGGTGATGCCGACCACCGCGGCGCCGAGTTGCGCCAGCAGGGCGTCGAGATCGCGGCAGAAACCCTGCTCGCTGCGCGATCGGGCGTCGTTTTCCTCGGTGGCGAACGGGGCGATCCGGCTCTTCATCATCCTGCGCACTTCCGGTCTGAACATCCGGTACGACCACAATCTGGGAAGCGAATGTGGCGCAATCGAAGCCCCAATGGGGCGGTTCCATGCGTTCTGCGAGGACTCAGCGGATTGCCTTCCGCATGGCGACATTCTCCGGGACAAGCCTTGCCGAGGCTTTAAGCAACGTGGTTGAGGAACGTGGTTGAGGAAGATGGTTTACGAATCATGCGTGCATTTGAAAAATCATACACAACCTACGAAGGTTCCCCGAACGAACGCTCACTGGAAATCGCGGTTCCGCACGTCGTGTTCGCGGGCGTAGTCCGCGGCCGCCTGCCGCGTGCCCTGGCGCAGCCGCTCGAAGTAGCGTTCATCATAACTGCCCTTCAGGCCCAGTTCGGCGACCAGAGCCCGGATCGCCCGCAGCGATTCATCGCAATCGTCGACCGCCAGGGCTGCCGCCTCGTCGGCGTCCGATCCGACCGATGCCCTGTAGAGCACGCGAGCGGCGACGCAGTTGGTGAAGTCGTCGTGAAACGCCGCCAGCGCTGCCCGTGAGGCGGCCCGGACCGGTGCGGCGGCGAGACAGGCCGCCAGCAACGCGACGACGGCCAGCCTCGGAAACGGCGAAATCGGGCGCATCTTCCCCCTCCTGTCTTCCATTCCGGTTCTCTCGGCCTCTCCGCAACGACGAAGGGCCGGCGATCTTCCGATCGCCGGCCCTGTCGCCCCGGATCGTTCGTGCGATCAGAAGATGTTCTGCGCACCCACCATGGCGTAGAGCATGGGGATCGAGAGCATCGTGTTGGTCCGCGAGAACAGCATCGCCCGCCGGGCCGCCGCCGCCTTCTCGTCGGCCGCGAGGTCGGGATAGCGGTTGTCGATGTTGAGCGCGCGCTGCTGCGCCGGCCAGATGATCATCCAGACGTTGAACCACATGATGATGCCCAGCCACATGCCGATGCCGATCGCGGTGTGCTTGGCCACGCCGTCGGTCAGGCCCAGCGTCAGGGCTTCGACGATATAGCCGTTCATCGCTGCCAGGATCAGGCCGGTGACCAGCGTCGCCATGGCGCCCCAGCGGAACCAGAACAGGGCGGCGGGCGCGATCACCTTGCCGACCGCCGGCTTCTGCTCGTCGGGGATGTTCGGCATGTTCGGGATCTGCACGAAGTTGAAGTACCAGAGCAGGCCGATCCACATCACGCCGCTCAGCACGTGCAGCCAGCGGAAGAAGAAGGCGAAATAGCCGTGGTCGAACGCGGCGCCTTCGCCATAGGCGCCTGCCAGAATCACCAGCAGGACGATCGCCAGGACAAAGCCGGCAATCACGGTATTTCGAAGCGAAGTCAGTATCGCAGCCACGGGAACCCCTCCATTTGAATTCTCCGAATCACGGCGGATTCGGGCGTTGCGGCGATATAGCACAGCCTCCAAAAGCACGATACAAGCCGCGCGTGCATGCCGAATCTCCGCAAGCCGCGCTCCGCTGCGCCGACAGCGTCCGGCGGCTCGATCCCGACCGTTACCTGACCCTGCTTGCCGCTCCGGCCGCCATGCGACCGGCGCTGGCCGCCCTCTACGCCTTCCAGGCCGAGGTCGGCCGCACCCGCGAGGCGGTGTCCGAGCCGATGCTCGGGCTGATCCGCCTGCAATGGTGGCGCGAGACCGTAGACGGCGCCTTTGCCGGAACGCCGCGCCGGCACGACGTCGCCGAAACCCTCGCCGCCGGTCTCGCCGGGACGGGCTGGGCGCGTGCGGATTTCGAACGGATCATCGAGGCCCGGGCACAGGACCTCGAGGAAACCGGACCGGAAGATCTCGCCGCGCTCGAGGCCTATGCGCGCGATACCGGCGGTGCGACCCAGCAGCTCGCGATGGACCTGTTCGCCGGGGATGCCGCGGCGCGGGAGGCCGCGGCCGGCGTGGGAACCGCCTGGAGCCTGGTCGGCCTGTTGCGGGCGCTCGCCTACCATGCCCGCTGGCGCAAGGTCTTCGTGCCCCGCGCCGTCCTGGCCCGGCACGGCCTCGTGCCCGAGGACGTGATCCGCGGACGGCATTCCCCGGCGATGGCCGCCGCGCTGGGGGAACTGGCGGGCCGGGCGCGCGAGCACCTGGGCGCCGCCCGCGAGGTCCGGGTATCGCGCGCCCATCTGCCGCCGCTGCTGCTGGCGCCGCTCGCCGAGCGCTACCTGCGGGCCCTGGAAGCCCGCGACT
This sequence comes from Alphaproteobacteria bacterium, assembly GCA_041940205.1. Classification (GTDB taxonomy): domain Bacteria; phylum Pseudomonadota; class Alphaproteobacteria; genus JBGTSP01. The sequence goes on along the minus strand of JBGTSP010000262.1, from coordinate 607 downwards.
TCGACAGTTTCTCGGGCCCGGTCGCCCTCGGCGGACTGGTGAGGCCGGCTGCCGTCTGGACCGCCCGCCTGCGCGGACGGATCTGAACCGGCCCCTGCGCTTCCCTCGGCCTATTCGGCCGCCAGCAGGTCCGTCCCCAGCCACGCCTCGAGATCGCCCAGCGCCCGCGTCGAATAGGCCTTCTTGCGCTCGCGCCCGCGCACCCGGCCTTCCGGCGGGGGGAACAGGCCGAAATTGACGTTCATCGGCTGAAAGCTCTCGGCCGCCGCGCCGCCGGTGATGTGCGCCAGCAGGGCGCCCAGCGCCGTCGTGGGCGGCGGGGGCGGCGCGGTCCGGCCCAGCCGGTCGGCGGCGGCGAAGCGACCGGTCAGCAGGCCGATGGCCGCGCTCTCGACATAGCCCTCGACGCCGGTGACCTGGCCGGCAAACCGCAGCCGGGGCTGCGAGCGCAGGCGGCAGGTGGCATCCAGCAGGCGCGGGCTGTTCAGGAAGGTGTTGCGGTGGATGCCGCCCAGCCGGGCGAAACGCGCGCCTTCCAGGCCCGGGATCAGGCGGAAGATCCGGGTCTGTTCGCCGTGCACAAGCTTGGTCTGGAATCCGACCATGT
>JBGTSP010000261.1:0-6115 GCA_041940205.1 Alphaproteobacteria bacterium | reverse complement strand
GCCACGGCCTATGACATCCCCACCGACCAGTACGGCACCCAACTGGACCCGCCGGCGCACTGGAACCCGCTGGGCGCAACCATCAGCGACCTGCCGGCGACCTATGCGATCCGTCCGCTGGTGGTGATGGACATTTCCGCCCAGGTGGCCGAGGACGAAGGCTATCACCTGCAGGTCTCCGACATCGAAGCGTGGGAGGCAGAGCACGGCCGCGTGCCCGAGGGGTCGGTCGTGATGGTCCGTTCCGACTGGCACAAGCGCTGGGGCGAGATTGAGCGCTTCAACCAGCGGCCTTTCCCCGGCGTCGGCCTGGAGGCGCTGCAGTTCCTGCACGAGGAACGCGGCATCCTGTTCCACGGCCACGAGCCGCTGGACACCGACACCACGCCGACGCTGGAGGGCGAGTACTGGCTGATGCACAACAACTATGTGCAGGCCGAGGGCGTCGCCAACCTCGACCAGGTGCCCGAGGCCGGGGCCCTGATCATCATCGGGTTCGCCAAGCCGATGGGCGGTACCGGCGGCTATGCCCGCTATATCGCAGTGGCCCCGTCGGACTGGGAGTTCGGGGTGACCATCGATGAGGTGCCGGGCGCCCCGCTGCCGGAACAGGAATTCCCGCTGGTCCGCGACGAGCACGGCGTGATGCGGCCGACCCCGCCGGCCGAGTAGCGGTACCCTGGGCGATGCCCGCCAGCCGCCGCAGCCGCACCGGCTGCGGCGCGGCCCTGGCTTGCGCGTGTAGTGTGCGCCGATGCTGCAGCAACGAATCGGGGAGGACAAGATGCCGGAGTTCGTCGAACGCTTTTCGCTGGCCGGGCGCCGCGCCATGGTCACCGGCGCATCGAAAGGAATAGGCCTGGAAGTGTGCCGGGTCCTCGCCGACGCCGGGGCCGACATCGTCGCGGTGGGCCGGGATCACGCCGGCCTGGCCGAGGCCAAGGCGGCGGTCGAGGCATCCGGCCGCACGTGCCTGACGGTGGCAGCCGAGCTCGCGACCCCAGACGGGCCGGGTGCCGCTGCGGCCCAGGCGCTGGCGCATTTCGGCACCATCGACATCCTGGTCAATAACGCCGGCATCGCCCAGACCACGCCGCTGCTCGAGACCGGAATCGAAGAGTGGGACCGGATCATGGCGATCAACCTGCGCGCACCATTTTTGATCGCGCAGGCGCTGGCGCCGCAGATGATCGCGCAGCGCCGGGGCAAGATCATCAACGTCTCGTCCCAGACCGGCGTCGTCGCGATCCCCGACCACGGCGCTTATGCGGCTTCGAAAAACGGTCTGAACGCACTGACCAAGTGCATGACGTGCGAGTGGGCGCAGTACAACATCCAGTGCACCGCGATCTGCCCGACCGTGATCCTGACCCCGATGGGCGAGCAGGTGTGGGGCGATCCGGCGCGCGGCGACCCGATGAAGGCGAAGATCCCCGCCGGCCGTTTCGGCCGACCGGTCGAAGTCGCGGACCTGGTCCTATTCCTGGCCTCGTCGGCCTCCGACATGATCAACGGCGACGAGATCATGATCGACGGCGGCTACACCGCGCTCTGAGCGCCTGACCCGTTGTTATCGGCCAGCGCTCTCGGCCTGCTGCGCCGTCGCAGCGATCGCGGCCCGGACGGCCGTGAGCTGGTCGGCAAGGCCCATGCTCGGGGCCTCGCCGGCCACTTTGCCGTGCTGCATCGCCAATACTGCGAGCGCGGGCGTCAGCGGCAGGTGCAGGAAGCCGCAGGGAACCTGGCGCCCCAGGTTCGCGAGCGCCCCGACCAGGGTATAGAGCGCGCAGTTGCACATGTGGGTGCCGGCGTGGAACGACAGCCGCGCCGGCACGCCAGCGGCGAGGATGGCCGCAACGACGGCCGGCCCATCCCAGGTTGCGGCACGGCCGCCGGGGCCGTCCGCCGCGATCGGCCGGCCGTCGGAGGGGCAGGCGCCGTCATTGTCGGGCACGCCGAAGGCCAGCGCGTTCACCGCCATCGTCTCCACCCGGATCGCCGGCGCGCCCTGCGCCAGGCCGAGCGCGATGACGAAGTCCGGCCGGTGCCGGGCCAGCAGCGCGCAGAGCAGGTCCGGAGCACGGGCCAGGCTGACCGGCACTTGTTCCAGCACCAGCTCGCAGCCGTCACCGCCTTCGCTCGCCAGCTCCGCCAGCACCAGCGACGCGGGATTGTCCGGCAGGCCGGCGAACGGCTCGAAGCCGGTGACCAGGCCTTTCACACGGTCCATGAGCCCGCTCCTCCTCGCACCGGCGGCATCGCACCGTGAACCGCGCAGGTCGACGGCACGACCAACTCCCAAAGCACATCAATGGCCGTGGCACCACGGTGGCGGTGCCGCGGCAAGTCGGGAGCACAGACGATGCCGATCACCTTCACCAGCTTTCCGAAGTTCGTCCTCTACGACGATTACACCTACGGGACCAGCGGCAACGACACGCTGCAGGGCTATGGCAACGACCGCGACGCGATCTACGGCTATGGCGGCGACGACACCCTGCGCGGCTATGCCAACGATGACTATCTGAGCGGCGGCGACGGCAACGACGCGCTCTACGGGTTCGACGGCCAGGACATTCTCTATGGCGGCAACGGCGACGACCATCTCTATGGCGCCGGCGGCAACGACTTTCTCGACGGCGGTGCCGGCAACGATTACATGCACGGCAATGACGGCAATGATGAGATGTTCGGCGGCGCCGGTAGCGACAACCTGTATGGTGACGCCGGCGACGACGTCATGTGGGGCGGCGACGAGTCCGACTGGCTCTATGGCGGCAGCGGCAATGACACCATCTCGGGTGACGCAGGTGCGGACTATATCTGGGGCCAGGCCGGCGACGATCTGATCTATGGCGGCGCTGGCGACGACTACATTGTCTCCGACGGCTGGACGACCCTTACCTACAAGGGCATGACCTTTCAGATGCAGCTGTTCGGCAACGACGTCATCCACGCGGGCAGCGGTGCCGACTATGTCTGGTCCGGCATGGGTAATGACTGGATCGATGGGGGGGCCGGCCCGGACACGATCATTGGCGGCGACGGCGTCGACACCATGTCCTACGAAAGCTCGCCGATGGCGGTGTTCATTCACCTTGAGCCGACCGGCCTGGAGGATTGCTTCACCCAGCAGAGCGGCGGCGACGCGGCCGGCGACCTGCTGACCGAGATCGAGAATGTCGAAGGCTCGAACCATGACGACGTCATCACCGGCGACGCCGGAAACAACGTGCTGTGGGGCCTCAGTGGCGACGACACGCTGAATGGCGGGCTCGGCGACGACACCTTGGTCGGCGGCAAGGATGACGACCTGTTCATCGTCGACGACAGCACCGGCTCCACACGGATCCAGGGCTTCTCGGCCGGGGCGGGGTCGCCCGATGTGATCGACCTGACCGCGTACAACATCACCTACAACGACCTCGTCTTCCAGGACACCATCGTCGGCACCTTGGTGCACATCCCGGGCGGCGAAGGCCTGTTGCTGGAGGCCATAGGCGCGTCGGCGCTGCACCAGGACGATTTCCTGTTCTGATCGGGCCGAGGTTGCGCCAGGCGGGCGCGGTGGCGATGATGGCGCCGGATTCGGGCCGCGCCGCCGGCCCTGCGCCCACGCCACCACCGCAGCCGGAAGGCCATGGATTCGACCACAGCGCTGTTGCCCGACGGGGCCGCCAAGCACCGCGTGCTGAAGGATGTGTTCGGTTTCGACGGCTTCCGCCCCGGCCAGGAGCAGGTGATCGACGCCATCCTGGCCGGGCGCAATGTATTGACGGTGATGCCGACCGGCTCGGGCAAGTCGCTGTGCTTCCAGGTGCCGGCACTGGCTCTGGGCGGGCTGACCATCGTGGTCTCGCCGCTGGTGGCCCTGATGCAGGACCAGGTGGCGGCCCTCCGGCTTTCCGGCGTCCCGGCCGAAACGATCAACTCGGCGCGCGACCGGGCCGACAACGTGGCGTCCTGGCGCCGGGTCACCGCCGGCGAGGCCCCGATCCTCTACCTGGCGCCTGAGCGGTTGATGACCGAGCGCATGCTGGCGGCGCTCGCCCGGTTGCCGGTCCGGCTGATCGCGGTCGACGAGGCGCACTGCATCTCACAGTGGGGGCCTTCATTCCGCAAGGAGTACGAGGCGTTGGGCCAGCTGGTTGACCGCTTCCCGGGCGTGCCGGTGGTCGCATTGACTGCGACGGCCGACGCGGTGACGCGCGACGACATCGCGGCCCGGCTGTTCGGCGGCGACGTGCAGCAATTCGTGCTCGGCTTCGACCGGCCGAACCTGAAGCTTGCGGTCGAGCCGAAGCGCGATGCCAAGCGCCAGATGCTGGGCTTCATCCGGAGTCATCCGGACACCAGCGGCATCGTCTACTGCCTGTCGCGGAAGAAGACCGAAGCGATGGCCGCATTCCTCAACGAACAGGGGCTGCGGGCGTTGCCCTATCACGCCGGCATGGACAAGGTGGACCGCGACGCCAACCAGAACGCGTTCATGACCGAGCCGGGCCTGATCATGGTCGCGACCATCGCCTTTGGCATGGGCATAGACAAACCGGACATTCGTTTTGTGGCGCATCTGAACCTGCCCGCCAGTATGGAGGCCTATTACCAGGAAATCGGCCGCGCCGGGAAGCAGGCCGAGCTTGACTTCGGGAACGCCGAGCTTCGCCGAAGGCACCGCGACGCGGTAGTGACAGACGAGCGCGGTTTCGAGCCCGCCGCCGAGCGCCGTGCCATGGATCGCCGCGACGACAGGCTTCGGCGCCGCCTCGATCATGTTGAGCACCGCGTTGAAATCGGGGCCGCGCGGCGGCTTGCCGAACTCGCTGATGTCGGCGCCCGCGATGAAAGTCGCCCCTGCACAGCGCAGGACGATGGCTTTCACGCTGACGTCGGCGAGCGCGGCCTTGAAATTATCCTCGAGGCCCTGCCGGACGTGCCAGCTCAGCGCGTTCACCGGCGGGTTGTTCACGATGATGACGGCAATTTCGCCATCCTTTTCCATCGTGACGGATACGGGGGTGTCTTCGGTCATGGGAGAACTCCTTCAAATAGGTCCGTTCGCATCGAGCGAAGTCGAGATGCCCATCGAGCTAGGCATCCGGTCGATGGGTGTCTCGACTTCGCTCGACACGAACGGAAAGCGGGTGTTGCATCTTCAGTCATCAAGCGCCGCGTGGATCAATGTCTTGACCTCGCGCCGCACGGGATAGGTGGAAGAGGGCATCAGCTGGGTCATGAACACCATGCAGATTTCCTCGACCGGATCGACGAAGAAGCCGGTCGAAAACATGCCGCCCCAGTAAAAATCGCCCGCCGATCCCGGAATGCCCGCGCGCGCCGGATCGAGCGTCACCGCAAAGCCGAGCCCGAATCCGACCCCGGCATTTTCATCCTCGCTGAATACGCCGACGCTGTGTTCAGTCAGGTCGCCGCCGCCGACGAGGTGGTTCGACGTCATCAGAGTGAGCGTCTTGCGGCTGATGATGCGCGTGCCGTCCAGCTTGCCGCCGCCGAGCAGCATCAGGCAGAAGCGGTGATAGTCGGCGAGCGTCGAAGCGAGCCCGCCGCCGCCCGAATGGAAGCTCCTGTCCTTCGCCCAGCGGCTGCGCTTGCCTTCGTCGAAGCCCTGCATCTTGTCCCTGGGGTGAAAGGCGTAAGCGTCGGTGAGCCGGTGCTGCTGCTCGGCGGGCACCTTGAATCCGGTGTCGACCATACCGAGCGGGCCGAAAATGCGCTCCTGCAACACCTCTGCGAACGGTTTGCCCTCGATCCGCTCGATCACCGCGCCGAGCACGTCGGTCGCCATCGAATAATTCCAGTGCGCGCCCGGGTCGAACTGGAGCGGGATTTTGGCGAGCGCGGCGATGAAGCTGTCCATCGTATAATCGGCGTCGAAGTCGTCGATGCGCGCCTTGCGGTACGCCGCATCGACCGGCGTGCGCTCCTGGAAACCATAGGTCAGCCCCGTTGTATGGCGCAGCAAATCAACCATGCGGATCGGCTGCGTCGGCGGTCGCGTCACAAAGGGGACATTGCCGCCGCCCGCGACAAAAACGCCGGTATCTCTGAACTCGGGGCAGAATTTCACGAGCGGATCGCCGAGCGCGACCTTGCC
>JBGTSP010000260.1:0-6116 GCA_041940205.1 Alphaproteobacteria bacterium | reverse complement strand
CACCCTGACCGACGCCGGCACCGACGAGATCGAAGACATCGCCATCGGCCCGGCCGGGGGCATCTACGCCGTCGGCCACCTGACGACCAACGGGGAGTCCGATCGCTGGGTCGCTCGGTTCGACCCGGACGGAACGCCGGCGTGGGCGCGCGCGGACTATCCGATGTCCGAGCTGGGCAGAGATCGAGGGCGCTCCATCCTGGTGCTCCCGGAAAGCGGCGACCTCATCGTGGTGGCCGAGCTGTCCAACGGCAACGACCTGGACGCCTGGATCGCCCGCCTGGCCCCCTGACCGGCGTGCGGTCGACCGATCGCGGTCGCCGCGCCACCGCACGCCCGTGCGCTCTTCGAGATCGAGCTTGCTCCGCGCGGCGTCCGGGCACTAGGTTGATCGGGTGCGGGGGATCTGGGGCGCAGCGGGACTCACGGGCGGACTCGCGCTCGGGTCTTGCGTCGATCTGCTGCCCTATCAGTGTGCCGACGACGGGGACTGTACCTCGATGGACGGAGGTCTGTGCGAGGCGGACTCGTACTGCAGCTACCCGGACGACGCGTGCCCCAGCGGGCGAAGATATAGCGATCTGGCGGGAATCCTCTCGGGCAAGTGCGCCGGCACCCCGCCGGGCGGATCGGGTGACACGGTCGATCCGACGCTCGGGTCGGACACGAGCGCGTCCACGATGTCCTCGGGCAGCGGGCCCGACCCGGACTCCAGCGGCGACATCGGGCTGCCGGAGTGCGGGGACGGCATGGTCGACGACGACGAAGAGTGCGACGACGGCAACGAGCAGGACGGCGACGGGTGCAACACCGACTGCGTCCGCAGCGGATCGATCCGGTGGGAGGCGACCTACGCCGGCTCCGCGGGCGAGGACGATCGCTACTTCGGGCTGGCGCTGACCGGCGCGGACGCGGTCGTCACGGCCGGCTACATCGTCAACGAAGCCGGCAACCGCGACGTGCTCATCAGCCGCTGGCCCGCCGACGGCGTCGATCCGACGCACGTGTTCCATGACGCCGGGACCCAAAGCGACGCGGCCGAGGCGGTCGCCTACGTCGACTCTGGCGACGTGTTCATCTGCGGGGTGGCCGGCGGCGACCCCTGGGTGTCCCGATGGACCGCGAGCCTCGACACGCTCACCGCCGAGGCCATCGTGGCCGAGCTCGAACTCGAGGCGCTGGCGATAGGGCGCCACCAGGGCCTCGCGCTCGGCCTCGTCCGCATCGCCGGCAAGCCGGGGCAGGACATGCGCGCGCAGCCTGTCCTCGAGCCCCTCGGCGGAGACCCTGCGCAGGATGTCTTCCTCGCTGTCCCCGCTGTCGTCGCCGAAATGCGGCAGGATCGGCTGGCACTTGGCCACCCGGAAGGCACAGCGCCGGGCAATCGCCAGGGTGTTGTCGACGGCATCGGGCAGATCGGCGAACAGCGCCCGCATCTCCTCGGCCGACTTGAAATAGTGCTCGGGCGTCAGGCGGCGGCGGTCGTCCTGCTCCAGCGTGGTGCCCTGCGAGATGCACATCAGGGCGTCGTGCGCCTCGTGCATGTCGCCATCCGCGAAATAGACGTCGTTGGTGGCGACCAGCGGCAGGTCCAGGCGGTCCGCCGCAGCAACGACCACGGTCTCCACCTCGCGGTCCTCCGGCCGCCCGTGACGGTTGAGTTCGACGTAGAAGCGACCGGGAAAGGCGGCGCCGAATCGCTCCAGCAGGGCTTCCGCATCCTTGCCTCGGCCTTCCCGGACCAGCCGGCCGGCCGGGCCGTCGGTTCCTCCGGAAAGCACGATCAGCCCTTCGCCCCGTGCCTTCAGGCGTTCGAACGTCACCTGCGGTGTTGTTCCCGCCTCGGTTTCCAGAAAGGCCGCAGAAACAAGGCTCAACAGATTCTCGTAACCCTGCGCGTTCTGCACCAGGATCACGACGGCATCGGGTTCCAGCGGGCTCTCGCCTTCCTCCTCGTCGCGCCCGATCGCGAGCTGCGTGCCGATGATCGGCTGCACCCCGCGGCCAGCCGCCACTTCCGAGAATTCCAGCGCGCCGAACAGGTTGCCGCTGTCGGTCATCGCGACCGCAGGCATGCGCCCTGCCGCAGCCAGGTCGACCAGCGCCTTGATGTGGATCGCGCCTTCGGAAAGCGAATAGGCGCTGTGGACACGCAGATGGATGAAATCGCTGTGCGGCATGGCTGGCCTTCGGGAGAATCGGCGGAACCGGAAACATTTTCCCACGTTCGCGCGCGGTGCATCGCGCTGCCGCAGCAGAAAGTTGTGGATTGTTGGCGCGAACGGAAAACGGCCGGCCCGCCCGTCGGGGCGAACCGGCCGCGTTAGGCCGACGGAATGGTCGGTCGGTCAGTTTGTCCCGGTCGCCGTCGCAGTGCTCGTGGTCGAACTGCCGTTCGTGGACGTCGAGGTCGAGGTCGAGGCGGAGACGTTGTCATTGTCGTCCGTGGCGGCGGCAATGGCGGCAGCCGCAAGGGCGGCCGCGACCACGCCCGCGGCGATCGCTCCGGTGCCGAGACCGCCGAAGCCGGCGGCAGCGGCTTGCGAACCGGCCACGCCGCCGGTCGAGCCGATCGTGCTGTCCAGCGAGGCGACCTGCTGGGCGTGGCCCGGCGGAGTCGGGCCGGGCTGGGTCGGCGCCGCGCCGGCGGAAGAAACGGTGGACGACTGACCGGCGCCGACCGTCTGGGTCACGCCGCCCGCGTTGATCGTCGCGGTGCCTTCGGTGACGCTCAGCGTCGTCGCGCCGTCGAGCGCCACGGTCACGGTCAGGATCGTGCCGCGAATGCCGATGGTCGCGGTCGGTGTGCGAATGGCATAGGCGGTTTTCTTCATCTTGCCGGAGACGAAGCGCATCACGCCCTTCGACATCTGCAGGCTGAACTTGGCGTCGTCCGCCGCGCTGGCGTTGTAGACGAAATCGTCGATGACGACCGACGATCCCGGTCCGACCGTCAGGTTGGTCTCGTCAACGAAGCTGATCAGCGTCGCCGCGTCCGAACCGGTCGCGATCGCCTCGTTGCGGTAGACCATGTCCTTCAGGACGAGATCGCGGGTCGTCGCGTTCAACTGGCCCGTGACCTTCTTCACGACCTTGGCGGTTTCCCCGACCGCCGTCTGCGCCGCGGCGAGCGACGGCGACAGGGCCAGCGCCCCGGCAAGTGTCCAGGCCGTCAGGCGGCGAATGATCCCGTTCTTTTTCATGATTGTGCCCCTCAACAATCGCAGGCGGCAGTATGCCCCTCGCGGGACGGAAATTGAACAGCCAATAAGCCTGCGTTTTCAATTATATACACAACGCCCTTGGGCAAAGGCGTGAGATTGGTCACAGTTTGACACCGCACGGGATTCAGCCGGCGGCGGTTTCGACCCGCGCCAGCAGCCCCTGCTGCAGGCTGACGATGCGGTCCATGCGGGCAGCAAGCAGGGAATCGTGGGTTGCCACCAGCATCGCCACGCCTTCCTCGCGGGCGAGCGCGAGAAGCTGCTCGAAGACCAGTTCCGAGGTTTCGGCATCGAGAGTGCCGGTCGGCTCGTCGGCCAGCAGCAGTTTCGGCCGGTTGGCCAGCGCCCGGGCGATGGCGACGCGCTGCTGCTCGCCGCCCGACAGCGCCGCCGGGGCATGCGACAGCCGTTCTTCAAGACCGAGACCGCACAACAGGGCGCGGGCCTGCTCGCGCGCCGGGGCCTTGCCGACCCCGGCGATGCGTTGCGGCAGCATGACGTTTTCCAGCGCGCTCAGTTCCGGCAGCAGGTGGTGGAACTGGTAGACGAAACCGACGTCGCTGCGCCGCAGCAGCGTGCGGGCCCGGTCCGACAGGCTGCCGCAATCCTGTCCGGCCAGCACGACCGCGCCGCCGTCGGGGCGCTCCAGCAGGCCGGCAATGTGCAGCAGCGTCGACTTGCCGGCGCCGGACGGCCCGATCAGCCCGACCCGTTCGCCGGGCTGCAGGCTCAGATGGATGCCGCGCAGCACGTCGATCCGTCGCGATCCCTGGCGGAAGCTGCGGGTCACGTCGCGCAGCGCCAGCGTCGCCTCACTCATTGCGCAGGGCCTCCACCGGATCCAGCCGCGAGGCCCGCCAGGCCGGATACAGCGTCGCCAGGAAGGACAGCACCAGCGCCATCACCACAACCGCGACGACCTGGGCGTTGTCGACCTCGGCGGGAATGCGCGAGAGGAAGCGGATCTCCGGCGACCACAGCGCGGCGCCGGTCAGCCCCTCGAGCCAGACCCGGATGGCGTCGATGTTGCTGCAGAAGGCCAGGCCGATGGCGAAGCCCGCCAGCGTGCCGACCACGCCGACCGAGGCCCCGGCGATCAGGAAGATGCGCATCACCATGCCGCGCGAGGCGCCCATCGTGCGCAGGATGGCGATCGCCCGTCCCTTGTCCTTCACCATCATGATCAGCGAGGAAATGATGTTGAAGGCCGCGACGACGATGATCAGGGTCAGGATCAGGAACATCACGTTGCGCTCGACCTCGAGCGCGGAGAAGAAGTGCGAATTGGCCTGCTGCCAGTCGGTCATGCGCCCGACCCCCGGCGTGCCGGCGATGCGCTCGCGATAGGTGCGCACCGCCTCGGGTTTCTCGACGATCAGTTCCACCCCGTGAACCCGGTCGCCCAGCTTGTAGAACACCTGCGCGGCGGGCAGCGGCATGAAGACGAAGCTGGAATCGTACTCGTACATGCCGACATTGAAGGTCGCGATCACCGGATAGGACTTGTTGCGCGGTACCTGCCCGAAGGGCGTCGCCATGTTGAGCGCCGCGACCAGGGTGATCCGGTCGCCCACCCGCACGCCCAGCTTGGTCGCCAGCCGGTCGCCGATCAGCAGCCCGTCGCCGGTGCCGAACCGCTCCAGGCTGCCGGACACGACGCCGCCGGTGATGATCCGCCGCTCGGCCAGGTCCTCAGGCTTGACGCCGCGCACCAGCACCCCCGTCGCCCGGCCCGAGACCATCGCCATGGCCTGTCCCTCGACCAGCGCGCGGGCGGCGTGAATTCCGGGCATGGCGCGGATCTCCGCGGCCACGCGGTCGTAGTCCTCCATCAGCGGGGCATAGCCCTGGGCCACGATGTGCCCGTTGAGGCCGAGGATCCGGCCCATCAGTTCGGCCCGGAACCCGTTCATCACCGACATCACGATGATCAGGGTGGCCACGCCCAGCATGATGCCGAGAAACGAGAACCAGGCGATGACGGAGACGAAGCCCTGGCCGCGGGCCCGCAGATAGCGGCCCGCAAGGCCCCACTCGACGGCAGAAAACACAGCCGGATCAGGCGAAGCGCGCGACGAGCGTGTCCAGCGGGATCTCCTCGCGCTCGCCCGTGGCCCGGTTCTTCACTTCCGCGATCCCCGCTTTCAGCCCGCGCGGGCCGACCACCACCTGCCAGGGCAGGCCGATCAGGTCCATGGTCGCGAACTTGCCCCCGGCGCGCTCCTCGGTGTCGTCGTAGAGCACCTCGACGCCCGCATTCGCAAACTGCGCGTAGAGCCCGTCCGCCGCCTCGCGGCAGGCCGCATCGTCGGCCTTGATGTTGATCAGGCCGACCCGGAACGGCGCCACGGCCTCGGGCCAGACGATGCCGTCGTCGTCGTGGCTGGCCTCGATGATCGCGCCGACCAGCCGGGAAACACCGATGCCGTAGGAGCCCATCTCCAGCGCCACCTCCTGGCCGTCGGGTCCGGCGACGGTGGCGCCCAGCGGCTTCGAATACTTGGTGCCGAAATAGAAGATGTGGCCGACCTCGATTCCCCGGGTGACGATCCGGCGATCCTCGGGCACCTCGGCCTCGAAGCGGGCCGGCTCGTGCATGTCGTCGGTCGCCGCGTATTTCTCCGTCCAGGCCTGCACCAGGCCCGACAGGTCGGCCTCGAAGTCGATGCTCTCGGGCACCCGCATCTCCAGATAGTCGGCGTGGCAGTAGACCTCGCTCTCGCCGGTGTCGGCCAGGATGGTGAACTCGTGGCTCATGTCGCCGCCGATCGGACCCGATTCCGCCTTCATCGGGATCGCTTTCAGCCCCATGCGCTCGTAGGTGCGCAGGTAGGCGGCAAACATCTGGTTGTAGGAATGCCGGGCGCCCTCGAAATCGAGGTCGAAGGAATA
>JBGTSP010000259.1:0-6116 GCA_041940205.1 Alphaproteobacteria bacterium | reverse complement strand
GCCGAGCGGCCGCCCATCTCGTTCACGTCGTTGGAGAGGGCGCCTTTGGCGGTGGCGGCGGCATCGGCGGCTTCCGGCTCGGCGGCTTCGGCCGGCCGTGACGGCGGCGGCGCCTGCGCGGCCGCGCCTTCCATCCGGACCAGCGGCACGCCGTGGGAAGATTAGCTCGCGCTCGGAATCCGGCTGCTCGATGCCGCCCTTGAGCAGCGCGTTCTTGGCGAGCCGCATCAGCGCCGAGTTGATCTTGGCCGGCGAATAGTTGGCGCTGACGAATCAGTCGTAGACGCGGAGATTGACCATCGCCGCGCCGAGCGCGTCGACCGACTAGAGCGCGGCGTGTTGGACCCAGGCGCACCTTTCTGCATAACCTTGGCACGCGTTCGCGAGGTTGCACCGATGGCATTGGATCCCGTCACCCTGTCCGGGCGGCATGTCGAGCTCGTTCCGTTGTCGCAGGGGCATCGCGATGCTCTCGCCGAGGCCGTGCGCGACGGCGAAATCTGGCGGCTCTGGTACACGGCCGTCCCCGCGCCGGACGGGATGGCGGCCGAGATCGACCGCCGTCTCGGCCTCCAGGCGGCGGGTTCCATGCTGCCCTTCGCCGTCCTGGATGGCCCGGGTGGCCGCCCGGTCGGCATGACCACCTTCATGAATATCGACGCCGCCGGGCCGCGCGTGGAAATCGGCTCGACCTGGTACGCCGCGCGCGTCCAGCGCACGCTGCTCAACACCGAGGCGAAACTGCTGCTGCTGGCGCATGCCTTCGACCGCCTCGGCTGCCTGGCCGTCGAGTTCCGCACGCATTTCTTCAACCGCGCCAGCCGCGCGGCGATCGAGCGCCTGGGCGCCAAGCTCGACGGCGTCCTGCGCAGCCACCAGTTCACCGCCGACGGCTCGCTGCGCGATACCTGCGTCTACAGCATCATCGCCGGGGAATGGCCGACCGTGCGTCAGCACCTGGGCTGGCAGCTCGAGCGCCCGCGCGCCTGACCTGCATCGTCCCCGCCAGGGTGACGCGGGCGGGCCGGACCTTCATTCCGGCGCCATGCCCTTCCCGGCGAGCTCCGCCAGCGCTTCCGGGGTCTTCTCCAGGTGTGCGAGGCCCATGCCCCGCAACACGCCTTCGGTCTTGGAGAACTGGATGGTCCGGTAGTCGATGATCTCGATCCGGTTGCCCCAGGGATCGAGGAAGTCGAGAAAGCGACCGGGCAGAAGCGCGATCCCCTCGGCCTCCAGCCGCGCCCGCACCGCCTCCTTGTCCTCGACCACGAATCCGACATGGCGGCCGTCGTCCGGACCCTGCCGGCGGCCGGCCTGCAGCGCCAGGAACTGGTCGCCCATGTCGATGAAGACGGTATCGTCGCTCCGGCCGCGCAGGGTGAAGGAAAACAGCCGGCCGTAGAAATCGAGCGCGGCGTCGAGATCGCCGACCTCCAGGGCCACATGGTTGAAGCCCACTAGGCGGGGATGCGCCTGTTCCGTCATCTCGTCTCTCCTTCGTCCGCTTCTTTCGCCGCCTGCGCCGGCCCGTCCTGCAAAGATGCGCCCGTCCGGCCCGCTGTCCAGTACCGGACGCGCGAAACAGTCTGTTGCCCCGCCTCGCCGGCACGGCCGGCTTGCCCGCGCCCGTCAGTATGATAATCTTGAATTTCATCATACAGGAGGCCGTCATGCGCCGTATCGTCCTGGCCGCGATGTTGCTGATCGCGACCGCCGCCCCCGCCCTCGCCCATCCCGCGTCCGCGGGCGCCGGCGGCTTCGGGGCCGGCCTGCTGCATCCGTTCGGCGGTCTCGACCATCTCCTGGCCCTCGTCGCCGTGGGCCTGCTGGCCGGGCGCGACGCCGGGGCGCGTCGCTGGCGCCTGCCCGTCCTGTTCGCCGCCGCGCTGCTGTTGGGCATGCTGTCGACCCGCGCCGGTTTCACGCCGCCACCCTTCGAGTTCGCGCTCGCCGCCTCGCTGCTGGTGCTGGGCGGCCTGCTCGCCGCCGGGCGTCGCCTGCCGACGATGCCCCTCGCCGTTCTCGCCGGCGGTTTCGCGCTGCTGCACGGCCATGCCCATGGCTACGAGATGCCGGCCGGGGTTTCCGCCTTCGCCTACGGCGCCGGCCTGGCGTTCACCAGCCTGGCCCTGCCGCTGGCGGGCAGCGCCCTCGTCGTCCTGTCCGGGCGGCGGCTTCGCGGCGCCCCCTTGCCGGGCCTGCGGCTCGCCGGCGTCGCCATCGCCGCGACCGGCCTGGTGCTCGCCGCGGCCTGAGCCGCGACGGACACCTTCAGAGCGCCGGTCCGAGTTCCAGGGCGGAGCCGTCGGCAAAGCGGCCGAAACGGAAACGGGCCATGTCGTGTCCCGCCGGACGGCCCCGGGCCAGATCGGCGAGGATGCGGCCGACGGCCGGGCCGATGCCGAAACCGTGGCCGCTGAAACCGGTGGCGACGATCAGGCCCTCGGGCCGGGGCGCACGATCGATGACCGGAACCATGTCCGGCATGGCGTCGATCAGGCCCGCCCAGGTCTCGATCACCGGCACGTCGGCCAGCGCCGGCAGGCGCTCGGCCATCAGCGCCTGCGCGCGCGCGGCAAGGTCCGGCGCCGGCGCCGGGTTGAGCACGCGGACGGCCTCGAACGGGCCGCTGCCGTCGCCGTGCCAGCGCCGCGGCGTGTGCCAGGCATCGGGATAGCCGGCCGGCGCGGCCAGCCGGTAACGCAGCGAGGCATGCTTGGCGAAGGCGGCCTTCAGCCAGGGCTTCAGGTGGCGGAACGACCCGGGCCCGATGAAATGGCTGTGCCGGCCGCTGGCGGCCACCGAATAGCCGCCATCCTGGCGGCGGCGGAACGAGAAGGTTCCATCCGAGGCATTGCCGGCGAACACCTCGGGCGCCGGCGCCGTGCGGGCGGCCGAGGACAGCACCGAAAGCTGCGGCAGGGCGAGGCCCTCGTTGGCGAGAAACAGCGACGACCAGGCCCCGCCGGCCAGGATGACCTGTTCGCAGCGGATCCGGCCGCGTTCGGTGACGACACCGGTAATCCGCCCGCCGGCCCGTTCCAGCGTACGCACCGCGCACTGCTCGGCGACGACGGCGCCGGCGCGCTGCGCCGCCCTCGCGATCCCCGGGACCGCCAGCCAGGGTTCGGCCCGGCCGTCGGTCGGGGTGAACAGCGCTCCGCACCAGGCGCCGGGCCGGCCGTCGACGAGCGCCTCGACCTCGCGCCGGCCGAGCAGCCTGGTATCGAGCTGGTGGGTGCGGGCGATCTCCAGCCATTCGGCCCGCTCTTCCAGCGCCGTCTCGCTGTCGGCGAGGTAGAGAATGCCGTGCGCGGCGAAGCCCAGATCCTCCCCGGTGCGCCGCTCGAGATCGCGCCAGATCCGGTTGGCCTCCATCATGATCGGCAGTTCGGCCGCGTCCCGGCCCTGCTGGCGCACCCAGCCCCAGTTGCGGCTGGACTGTTCGCCGGCGATCCGGCCCTTCTCGCAGAGCACCACGGAAACGCCGTGCCCGGCCAGCTCGAACGCGGCCGAGACCCCGATCACGCCGCCGCCGATGACGACCACGTCCGCCGCCTCGGGCAGCGGATCGGCGAAGCGCTGCGGCAGGCCGTCGTGGAAGGTGCCGGGCGCGGCCGCGCCGGCGGCCGCCTCCGCCGTCATCGTCGGACCACTTCGGGAATGAGCCCGGTGGGCGAGAAACGCATCACCAGCAGCAGCAGCAGCCCCATGAGGAACAGCCGCATGTGCGGCGCCGCGTCCAGCAGGTGCTGGCGCAGGTCGCTGCCCTCGGCCAGGCCGGAGGTCAGCACCTGCATCAGCCACAGGCCGACGGGCTCGGCCTCGATCCAGAAGAACCAGATCAGGAAGCCGCCCAGCACGGCGCCGAGATTGTTGCCGGAGCCGCCGACGATCACCATCACCCAGATCAGGAAGGTGAAGCGCAGCGGGTTGTAGCTCGACGGCGTGAACTGGCCGTCCAGCGTGGTCAGCATGGCGCCGGCGACCCCGACCACGGCGGAGCCCAGGATGAAAACCTGCCGGTGGCGGCGGGTGACGTCCTTGCCCATGGCATTGGCGGCGGTCTCGTTGTCGCGGATGGCCCGCATCATCCGCCCCCAGGGCGAGCGCAGCGCCCGCTCGGAAAGCCAGAAAATCACCGCCAGCACGACCAGGAACAGGCCGGCATAGCTGAGCTTCACGACGATGCTGGAGGACTGCACCACCAGTTCCTGCAGCGCCGCCGCGCGTTCGTCCGCGGCGAATGCCTCCAGGCTGCCGGCGCGCAGCGAGGCGACGAAGTCGATGAACCAGGGCGCCTGCTGCAGGTCGACCTCGTAGGGCACGGGACGGTCGAGACCGGTGACGTTCTTCACCCCGCGGGCCAGCCAGTCCTCGTTCTTCAGGATCGCGATGACGATCTCGGAAATGCCCAGGGTGGCGATGGCGAAATAGTCCGAGCGCAGGCCCAGCGCGATGCGCCCGACGACGATCGCCGCGGCCGCGGCGAACAGGCCGCCGACGATCCAGGAGAAGACGATCGGCAGGCCGAGGCCGCCGAGATAGCCGGTCTTGGCCGATTCCACCGCCTCGATGGCGTCGATCGCCGGATCGAAGAAGGCACGGGCGATGAAGTAGCCGGTGACGATCACCACGGTGAGCGCCAGCGCCCGGTTGCGGCCGCGCGGCAGCCGCCGGTAGACCAGCCAGGCGAGCCCGCCGGTGGCCAGCAGGATCGCGAGCCCGATCATCAGGTCCGCGCCGCCGGCCGCCCAGGCGTTGCCGACCGGCGCCTTCGAGACCAGCACCCCGGCGAGGCCGCCGAGCGCGGCGAAGCCCATGATGCCGACGTTGAACAGGCCGGCGTAGCCCCACTGGATGTTCACGCCGAGCGCCATGATCGAGGAGATCAGGCAGAGATTGATCACCGCCAGCGCGACCGACCAGGACTGGGCGAAGCCGACCACCAGAAGGGCCGCGCCCATCAGCGCGAAGGCCCCGGCATTGCGCATCGCCGGGCTCACAGCACCCGCCCCCGGAATATGCCGGTCGGCCGGATCAGCAGCACGACCACCAGGATGACGAAGGAGACCGCGAACTTGTAGTCGGTCGACAGCAGCTGCACGAGGCCCTCGGGCCTCCAGGCGTCCAGCGTCAGGTAGGCCAGGAACTTCTTGTAGGCGTAGGTCACCGTCACTTCCGAGAAGGCGATGACGAAACCGCCGACGATGGCGCCCACGGGCTGGCCGATGCCGCCGACGATGGCGGCCGCGAACATCGGCAGCAGGAGCTGGAAATAGGTGAAGGGCTTGAAGCTCTTGTCGAGGCCGTAGAGCGTACCGGCGATGGTGGCGAGCGAGGCCGCGATCAGCCAGGTCACCAGCACCACCCGCTCGGGATTGATGCCCGACAGCAGGGCGAGATCCTCGTTGTCGGAATAGGCACGCATCGACTTGCCGGTGCGCGTGCGTTGCAGGAACCAGAACAGGGCGCAGACCACGGCTACCGCGATCACCACGGTAAGCCCCTGGGTCAGCTTGATCGACAGGCCCTCTTCCAGCCCGGTCGCCTTCTTGAAGTCCCGGGCCTTGATCAGGAAGCGCTCGCCGTCGGCGAAGCGGCGGTCGTCGGGGCCGATCACGAAACGGACGATGCCGTTCAGCATGAACATCACGCCGACCGAGGAGATCACGAAGATCACCGGGGCGCTGCGCTTTCGCCGGTAGAAGCGGAAGACGCCGCGATCGGCGATCAGCGCGGCGAGAATGGCCGCGGCGATGCCGACCGGCAGGGCCAGCAGCGCCGTCGGCAGCGGGCCCAGGCCGATGCCCCAGGCCTGGAACTGCCAGGTGGTCAGGATCACCGCCATGGTGCCGAAGGCCATCAGGTCGCCATGCGCGAAGTTGGCGAAGCGCAGGATGCCGAACACCAGGGTGATGCCCAGCGCGCCGAGCGCGAGCTGCGAGCCGTAGGCGAGCCCCGGCACGATCACGTAATTGCCCAGCAGGATGACCGCGTGCAGCCAGTCGAGCAGCATTCTCTCAGCCTCCCAGGAAGGAGCGGCGGACTTCGGGATTGGCCAGCAGGGCCTGGCCGGTGTCGGTGAAGCGGTTCTCGCCGGTCACCAGCACGAA
>JBGTSP010000258.1:0-6140 GCA_041940205.1 Alphaproteobacteria bacterium | reverse complement strand
TCGCGGATGTCGGCGCCGGCGATGAAGGTGCGGTCGTCGCCCAGCAGCACCATCGCCTTCACGTCCGGGTCGGCCTCGCCCTGCTTCATGCAGGCCATCAGGCCGTCGCGCACGGCCGCGCTGAGCGCGTTCACCGGCGGGTTCTTCACGGTGATCACGCCGATCGCGCCGCGCTTCGAGAATTCCACTGCGGACATGTTGTCTTCTCCTCCCGATCAAAACGGGCCGCGGTCGGTGGCAAGACCCCGCGGCCCCTGTCTGTCGTCCCGCCGCCGGGACGATCCTGTCTGGCTTCTCTTTAGCATGACGGCCGGAAGCGGTCAGCGTGTCGAATCGCCCGCGGCCGCCGTCGCCGCGTCAGTCCGTCCGGCCGGCGAAGAGCAGCAGGTTGAGCGGCGCCAGAACGGCGCGGATAGCGTCGAATTTCGCCCGGGCCGCAGCGCGATCGCCGCCCAGACCGTCGAGCAGGTCGCCCAGCGGCCGGGTCCCGTCGATCCGCGCCAGCAGCCGCGCCGATCCGGAAGGCAGGGAGAAGCGGCGGGTCCGGCCGTCGAAATCGACGCTCAGGTGCGGCGACTTGGCGATCGCCGCGGCAAGGCGCGCGGGCGTCTGCCCGCGCAGCACCGGGACATCCGCCTCGCTCCAGGCCGGTTCGGGATGGTCGGCGGCGACCGCGTAGAACGTGTGGGTCTTCATGCTGCCGGCCAGTTCCTCGGCCAGCGCCCAGCGCTCCTCGGCCGGCAGTCCGGCGATCTCCGCGGCCCAGTCCGGGCCGATCCAGGTCAGGGGGTCGTAGCGCGCGGGCTCGATCGGCGCGGCGATGCGCAGGCCGGCGTCGGCCAGCAGGGAGACGATGTCGCCGATCCGGTAGGCCCGGTCCCGGGGATGCAGCAGCAGGTCGGCAATGCCCGCCGCGCCGCCCTCCAGGTGATCGCCCAGGAAGGGGTTGCGGCGCAGCCGGTTGCCCTCCGGCAGGTCGGCCAGCAGGCGTTCGGCGAGCGCCACGGCCTCGCCGGCCGGCAGGGACGCCGCACCCAGCCGCCGCAGCGCCGACTGGGTCTCGTAGACCCCGGCCCGGCCCAGCGGCGCGTAGAGCATCAGGCCGAGGCCGCCGCCCGGGGCCAGCGCCGCGCGCAGCGCCGCCAGTCCGGCCGGCGGATCGGCCAGGTGGTGCAGCACGCCGCAGCAGTCGATGTAGTCGTAGGGGCCCGGCGCGATCGTCGCGAGCTCCAGCAGCGAGCCCTGCAGGAAGCGGATGTTGGCAAGACCGCGGGCCTCGGCCCGGGCCCGGGCGACCGCCAGCGAGGCCTCCGACAGGTCGAGCGCGGTGACGCTGCCGGCGCCGCGGTCGGCGAGCTGCTGGGCCAGCATGATCGCGCCGTCCCCGGTGCCGCAGCCGGCGACCAGCGCCGAGAGCGGCCCCGCCCGGCGGCCGTTCAGGACATAATGCTCGATCTCCAGCAGGTGGCTGGGCGAGCCGGTGATCAGCCGGCGCGCTTCGTCGGCCGGATCGCGCGCCGGATAGGGCAGGGCCTCGTACTGCGCGCGGACCCGGTCGCCGCCGCCGTCGCTCATCGTCCGCTGGCGCGCCGGCGCACGGGGCTCAGGCCTCCTCGCGCACCAGCACCACCGCCTTGCCGACCACCTCGCGGTTGATCAGCGCGTAGAGCGCGTCGCCGGCGCGCTCCAGCGGGAAGGTGTGCGAAACGTGCGGGCGGAACCGGCCCTCGGCGAACCAGTCGAAGACCCGCTGCATGTTCGCCGCGTTCTCCGCCGGCTCGCGTTCCGTCCAGGCGCCCCAGAACACGCCGACGATGTCGCAGCTCTTCAGCAGCGCCAGATTGGCGGGCGCCGAAGGGATGCGTCCGGACGCGAAGCCGATGACGAGCAGCCGGCCTTCCCAGTTGATGCAGCGCAGCGACTGGTCGAAGACATCGCCGCCGACGGGATCGTAGATCACGTCGGCGCCGTTGCCGCCGGTCAGTTCCTTGACCCGGTCCTTGAACGGCCCGTCGGAATAGT
Organism: Alphaproteobacteria bacterium; assembly: GCA_041940205.1. Classification (GTDB taxonomy): domain Bacteria; phylum Pseudomonadota; class Alphaproteobacteria; genus JBGTSP01. The sequence continues at coordinate 4,118 of JBGTSP010000258.1, read as the reverse complement.
TGATCACGTGATCGGCGCCGTGCTCGAGCGCCACCTTGAGCTTCTGATCGTTGCCGCCGGTGCCGATGACGGTGGCCCCCATGGCCTTGCCCATTTCCACCGCCGCAAGGCCGACACCGCCGGTGCAGCCGTGCACCAGCAGGGTCTCGCCGGCCTGCAGCTTGCCGCGCTGGATCAGCGCGTGCGCCGTGGTGCCGTAGGTCAGGATGATTCCGGCCGCGGTCTTGAAGTCCATCGCGTCGGGGATCGCGAAGGCCTTGTGGCCGGCGACCACCACCTCTTCCGCGAAGCTGCCGTGGCCGGTGGCCGCGAGCACCCGGTCGCCCGGCTTCAGATGGCTGACGCCGGCGCCGACCTCGGCGACCACGCCGGCGCATTCGCAGCCCGGGGCGAAGGGAAAGTCTGGCTTGAACTGGTACTTGCCCTGGATGATCAGCACGTCGGGAAAGTTCACCCCGGCCGCATGCACGGCGATGCGCACGTCCTTTTCGCCCAGCGGCGGCGAGGGCGCGTCCTCCAGCACCAGGCTCTCCGGCGGCCCGTATTCCTTGCACAGCATCGCTTTCATGGTTCGCTCCCTCCCGGTTCGCCATGTCCGGTCCGGCAATTAGCATGCCCGGCGGGCACTGGCCACGCCGGCGCGCGGGCGTTGCCTTCGGCGGCCGGCGGGGCTAAGCGGTGGGCATGCGAGCCCCTGCCCCCGAGATGCGCGGCTATTTCGGCATCGGCGTCGAAGGCCTGTCGAAACCGATGAATGCCGGCAACCTGTTCCGTTCGGCGCACGCCTTTGGCGCCAGCTTCCTGTTCGCCATCGACGCCGTCTACAACACGCGGCGCGACGTGGCGGACACCTCCTCGGCGCCGGCGCACCTGCCGCTGCACGAATACGCCACCCCCGCCGACCTGCACCTGCCGACCGGCTGCCGGCTGGTCGGCGTGGAACTGCTGGACGACGCGGTCGACCTGCCGCTGTTCCGCCACCCCGGCCAGGCCGCCTACGTGCTGGGGCCCGAGAAAGGCAGCCTGTCGCCGGAACTGCTGGCGCGCTGCGACCATGTGGTGAAGGTGCCGACCCGCTTCTGCATCAATGTCGCCACCGCCGGCGCGGTGATCATGTATGACCGGCTGCTTTCGCTCGGCAAGTTCGGCCGGCGGCCGGTATGGACCGGCGGCGCGCCGGAGGCCCGGCCCGAACATGTGCAGGGGGCGCAGAAGGTCCGCCGCAAGGATGGCGCGCGCGACGCCTGAACCGCCCGGCCCTTCAGAGCTCCAGCCCGTCGACCGAATCCTTCAGGCGGCGCAGGGCGAGACGGATGCGCGACTTCACGGTGCCCAGCGGTATGCCGGTCTCGTCGGCGATCTGGGAATGCGACTTGCCGCCGTAGAAGGCCCGGCGCAGCAGGTCGCGCTGGTCGTCGGGCAGGCCGGCCAGCGCCGCGCGGACCTCGGCGTCGCGCTTGCGGGCATGCACCGCGTCGTCCACCGGCGCCTCGGCCTGCGGCAGCAGCGAGGGGTCGTGCGGATCGAAATCGGGCTTGCTGGTGCGGCGGATGGCGTCGATGCGCTTGTTGCGGGCGATGGTGAACAGCCAGGTCGAGGCCGAGGCCTTTCGCCTGTCGAAGGTCTCCGCCCGCCGCCAGAGCATCAGCATGGTCTCCTGCACCAGTTCCTCGGCCTGGTCGTCGCGCACGCCGCCGCCGATCAGGAAGCCCTTCAGGCGCGGACCGAAATGCGCGAACAGCGCATCGAAGGCGGCCGGGTCGCCGGCGGCCGCCACCTGTTCGATCAGGCTGGCGAGTTCGTCGGGCGTCATGACGCGGGCGAACGGGGCGACGGGCGGTTCATCGCGGCAACCTAACCCGCCCTCGCGCTATCGGCGAGTAAACAGCGGCTGAAGAAAGAAGAAGCAGGCCACGAGGAAGGCGAGCGCGCCCGCCAGCGCCAGCATGTCCCCTGCCCTCCAGGCCGCGGCGGTGAAGAACAGCGCGCTGAGGACGAACAGCAGCCAGCCGATGCGCTCGGCCCGCCGCGATCGTGGCGGAGGCGGGTTCACGCGCCCCTGTCGGCGGCCGCCGCCGCGTCCTCCCGGACGAACAGCCAGCGCGCCAGCACGACCGCCGCGCAGGCGCCCGCGAGCTGGGCCAGGATGAAGGCCGGCATGTCGACGGGCCGGATCCCGGAAAAGGTGTCGGTGAAGCTGCGGGCGATGGTCACCGCCGGATTGGCGAAGGAGGTCGAGGCGGTGAACCAGTAGGCCGCGGTGATGTAGAGCCCGACCATCCAGGCCACCGCGTCGGCCCGCCAGCGCAGGGCGCCGAAGATCGTCAGCACCAGCCCGAAGGTGGCGACGGCCTCGGCCAGCCACTGCGCGCCGCCGGTGCGGACGGTCGCCGAGGCCTGGATCAGCGGCAGTTCGAACATCAGGTGCGCCGCGGCCATGCCGGCGAGACCGCCGCCGACCTGGACCGCGAGATAGGCAAGCGCCCGGCCGGGCCCGATCTCCCGGCGCAGCAGGAAGGCGAGCGTGACCGCGGGATTGAAATGCGCGCCCGAGACCGGGCCCAGCATGGTGATCAGCACCACCAGGATGGCGCCGGTGGGAATGGTGTTGCCCAGCAGCGCCAGCGCCACGTTCCCGCCCGCCAGCCTCTCGGCCATGATGCCCGAGCCGATCACGGTGGCCAGCAGCAGCGCCGTGCCCAGCGCCTCGGCCGCCAGGCGTCGCCCGATGGTGTCGACGGCCATCTTGGTCTCCCCTCGCGCCGGATCGCGACCGGCCGTTCCCCATACCCGATCCCCGCCCGGTCCCGCCACCCCGGCCCCGGCGGGCAGGGCCGCCGGCGCGCGAAACCGGGCCGTCCCCATTGCGGTCACATTCGCTGGCGACAGTGCCCTCCGTGCGGGCGATGACGGCCGGCCGGTTGCGCCGTCCCTCGCCGCCCTGTAGAGCAGCCGCCCGGTCCCGCCGGGCACATCGATGAAACCCGGATTTCCGCGAAAGATGTGGAAAGAAAAAGCCCGAGAGCCTATTTAGCCCCCATGCTGAGACGACTTTTTGCCATCCCCCTGGCGCTGCTGGCCGGCCTGGCCGCGGCGCACGCGCAGCCGGCGCCCACCCAGATCGCCAGCCATGGCGACTGGTCCGCCTTTACCTACAAGGAGAGCGGCGGCAAGACCTGCTACATGGCCAGCGCCCCGAAGGAAGCCCTGCCCAAGGGCGTGCGGCGCGGCGAGATCTGGATGATGGTCACCAGCCGGCCGTGGAAGAAGGTGAAGGACGAGGTTTCCTTCTATGCCGGCTATCCCTTCAAGACCGATTCCGCCGTGTCGATCAAGATCGACGGCCGCGACCACCGCATGTTCACGCATCAGGAAACCGCCTGGGCCGAAACCGCTGACAGCGAGAAGGCCCTGGTGCGGGCGATGATTCGCGGCAACAACATGGTGGTTACCGGGGTCTCGCAGCGCGGCACGGAGACCACCGACACCTTTTCGCTCACCGGCTTCACCGCGACCCATCGCGCGCTGACCGCCGCCTGCGGGAACTAGCGCGGCAATGGACATGCAGGACCCGGCGGAGGACGCGGCAGTGGCCGCCGGCGAAGAGGCGCGCGCGGACCTGGTCGGCCTCACGCGCGAGGAACTCGCCGAGGCGCTGGGCCACTGCGGCGTGCCGGAAGGCAAGCGGCGGATGCGTGCGAACCAGCTCTGGCACTGGATCTATTTCCGCGGCGAGCGCGATTTCGCGCAGATGTCGACGATCTCCAAGGACCTGCGGGCCGCGCTGGCCGAACGGTACCGGATCGGCCGCCCAGCGCTGAGCAACCACCAGATCTCGACCGACGGCACCCGCAAGTACCTGCTGCGCTTCGACGACGGCCGCGAGGCGGAAAGCGTGTTCATCCCCGATCCCGACCGCGGCGCGCTCTGCGTTTCCAGCCAGGTCGGCTGCACGCTGAACTGCGCCTTCTGCCATACCGGAACCCAGGTGATGGTGCGCAACCTGGAAGCCCGCGAGATCGTGCAGCAGATGCTGGTCGCCCGCGACGATATCGGCGAGTGGCCCGCGCCGTCCGACGGCAGCCGGCGGATCACCAACATCGTGATGATGGGCATGG
>JBGTSP010000257.1:0-6175 GCA_041940205.1 Alphaproteobacteria bacterium | reverse complement strand
AGGTCGATAAGCCCCTCGCCCCTTGAGGGAGAGGGAGGGACCCGTCCGCCGAAGCCTTGGCGTAGGTGGATGGGAGGGTGAGGGGTATTTTCTTACTGTTCGGACCGGCGCTGCGACGCAACTCAACAACCAGGAAACACCCCTCACCCTCCCGCTTCGCGGGCCCCTCCCTCTCCCTCAAGGGGAGAGGGAACCAAGCGTCGGATTCTCGTCGCTGCTATCCATCGGAGTTCCCTCATGAAGATCGCCGCGTTCGAAACCTTCGTCGTGGGCAACCCGCCGCCGCATTTCGGCGGTCGCTACTGGGTCTTTCTCAAGCTGGTCAGCGACGACGGCATCGTCGGCTACGGCGAGGCCTACTGCCTGCCGTTCCACCCGGATGCCGTGACGGCGATGATCGCCGACGTCTGCGAGCGAGAGGTGGTCGGCTGGGCTCCGTTCAATATCGAGGCGCTGTGGCGTCGGGTCTATTCGCGCGGCTTCAGCCAGCGGCCGGACATATCGCTGATGGGCGTGCTCTCGGCGGTCGAGATGGCCTGCTGGGACATCGTCGGCAAGGCGGTGGACAAACCGGTGCATGCCCTGCTCGGCGGTCGGGTGCACGAGCGGCTGCGCAGCTACACCTACCTCTACCCGGCGCCAGGGGATGCCACCGACGTCTACGCCGACCCGGACCTGGCGGCCGAACGCGCGGCCGAGATGGTGGCCCTGGGCTTCACCGCGGTGAAGTTCGACCCGGCCGGCCCCTACACGATCTACGACGGCCACCAGCCGCGACTGGAGGACCTGGACCGGTCAGAACGCTTCGTCGCCCGCATCCGCGAGGCGGTCGGCAGCAAGGCCGACCTGCTGTTCGGCACCCACGGCCAGTTCACCGCCGCCGGGGCGATCCGCCTCGCGCGGGCGCTGGAAGAGGCCGATCCGTTGTGGTTCGAGGAACCGACGCCGCCGGAAAATCCCGAGGAGATGGCCCGGGTGGCGCGCCAGACCACGATCCCCGTGGCCACCGGCGAGCGGCTCGCCACCAAGTACGAGTTCGCCCGCGTGCTGCAGTGCCAGGCGGCCTCGATCCTGCAGATGAACCTGGGCCGGGTCGGCGGCCTGCTGGAAGCCAAGAAGATCGCCGGCATGGCGGAGACCGCCTATGCCCAGATCGCCCCGCATCTGTATTGCGGGCCCGTCGTCGGCGCCGCCAACATCCAGCTCGCGACCTGCTCGCCGAACTTCCTGATCCTCGAGAGCATCCGCGACTGGGGCGGCTTCCATGCCGAGATCCTGGAAACCCCGATCCGCTGGGAAGAGGGCTACGTTCTGCCGCCCACCGAACCGGGCCTCGGCGTCACCCTGAACGAGGCCGTGGCCGCCGCGCATCCCTACGAGGGCCGCGCCCTGCACCTGGAGATGACGGAAACGCCCGTGCCCTGAACGGACGCGGCGGACGCGGCGGACCCGGCAGGCCGGGTCAGCCCGGTCCGCGCGCGGCCGGGCGGATCTCGGCGCCCGGGGCCTCGGGTTCGTCGTCGACCATCTCGGCCGGGAAGCCCGGCGCGCGGATCTCCAGGCCGGTCGCCTCCTCCAGCCGGCGGATGATGTTCGGCGACCATTCGCGCGGGCCGAAGCGTTCGATCCCGTCGGCGAAGATGTCGATCAGCAGCGGCGAGAGTTCCAGCGGCACGCCGGCGCGGTCCGCCAGCGCCTGGAACAGGCCGATATCCTTGGCCACCAGGTCCATGGTGAAGCTGATGTCGCGCGAGCCGTTCAGGATCACCTGGCTCTCGGTCTCGTGCACGAAGGAGTTGCCGGACGAGATCCGGATCGCCTCGTAGGCGGTGGCGAGGTCCATGCCGGCCGCGCGGGCGGTCACCAGCGCCTCGCACAGCGAGACCAGGTTGGCGGTGGCGAGATAGTTGGTCACCACCTTCAGCACCGAGGCCGAGCCGAGCGGTCCGGTGTGCAGCACCCGGCGGCCCATGACCGTGAGCAGCGGCAGCAGGCGCTCGAAGGCCTCCCGGCTGCCGCCGGCGAAGATCGCGATGTTGCCCGTGGCCGCGCGGTGGCAGCCGCCGGAGACCGGGCAATCCACCGGCAGGCCGCCGCGCGCCGAAACCCGTTCGCCGAGCCGGATCACCTCCGCCTCGTCCGTGGTGCTCATCTCGGCCCAGACCGTCCCGGGCCGCAGGCCGGCCAGCACGCCGTCGGAGGCTTCCAGGACCTCGGCCGAGATCGCCGGCGAGGGCAGGCAGGTGATCACCACGTCGGCGGCCGCCGCGAGCTGGCGGGGACTGTCCGCCCAGCCGGCGCCGGCCGCGCGCAGCGGTTCGCCCGCCGCGTCATCGAGATCGCGGACGACGAGGTCCACGCCGTTGCGCAACAGGCTGCCGGCCAGCTTGGCGCCGACATTGCCCAGTCCGATGAAACCCACGCGCATGCCTGGCCCCTTTCCGCTCCGGTCTGCCGTTGCCGTGGCCGCCCGCGGGGCGACAGCGGCGGAAACGAAACGATAGAGTGGGCGGCGCAGGCAAGGGAGGGCCGAAATGAAAACCGCCATCAGCGTCGGGGGCTATGCCCGGCACGACATCCGCGAACTGACCGACTATGTGCGCGAGGCCGAGCGGCTGGGCGTCGATTCGGCCTGGTCGGCAGAGGCCTGGGGCACCGACGCGGTGACCGCGCTGGCCTACCTGGCGGGCCAGACCTCGCGGATCCGGCTGGGCACCGGGATCATGCAGATCAGCGCCCGCACGCCCTCGATGACGGCGATGACCGCGCTCTCGCTCTACCACATGAGCGCGGGTCGCTTCGCGCTCGGCCTCGGGGTCAGCGGACCGCAGGTCGTCGAGGGGCTGCAGGGCGTGGACTATCGCGCCCCGCTGAGCCGGTTGAAGGAGACGGTCGAGATCGTGCGCATGGGCTTTCGCGGCGAGAAGCTGGCCTACGAGGGCCGCTTCCACCACCTGCCCCGTCCCGGCGGCGAGGGCAAGGCGATCCGGCTGGACTTTCCGCCCACCGAGATACCGATCTTCCTCGCCACCCTAGGACCGAAGGCGCTCGAATTCACCGGAGCCAGCGCCGACGGCTGGCTCGGCACCTCGTTCTCCCCCGATCATCCCGAAGCCCACCTGGCGCATCTGCGCGCCGGCGCCGAAAGCGCGGGACGCCGGCTCGCCGACATCGAGCTGAACGTGAGCTGCGGCATCGCCATCGGCGAGGATGTCGAGGCGCTGATCGAGGCGCGGCGCCCCAATGTCGCCTTCCAGATGGGCGCCATGGGATCGGCGCGCACGAATTTCTACAACGAGGCCTTCCAGCGCGCCGGCTTCGCCGACGACGCCCTGGCGATCCAGAAACTGTGGCTGGAAGGCAGGCGCGACGAGGCCGCAAGGCGGGTGCCGGACGAGATGATCACGCAGTTCATGGCGATCGGCACGCCGGCGATGGTGCGCGAACGCCTGCAGCTCTACCGCGCCTGCGGCATCGACGGCCTGACCCTGCATTTCGATCCGACCGTGCCCTGGCGCGAACGCCTGGAGCAGATCGGCCAGCTTCTCGACCTGATGCCGCAAGCGGCCTGACCGGGCGATGGCCGAGCGGCAGCTTCTGATCGTCGCGCACGCGCCGTCGGAAAACACCGCGCTGCTGCGCGATGCCGTGCTGCGCGGCGCCCGCCATCCCGACATCGACGGGATCGCGGTGCGCAGCCTGACCCCGTTCGAGGCGGATGCCGACGCGGTGCGCGCGGCCGACGGCATCCTGCTGGGGACAACGGAGAACCTGGGCTACATGAGCGGCGCCCTGAAGGACTTCTTCGACCGCATCTACTATCCCTGCCTGGAGGAGACCCAGGGCCTGCCCTATGCCCTGTGGATCCGCGCCGGCCATGACGGCACCGGCACGCGGCGCGGGGTCGAGACCATCACCACCGGCCTGCGCTGGCGGGCGGTGCAGGAGCCGCTGATCTGCCGCGGCGACTGGGACCCGGCCTTCGAAGCGGCCTGCGAGGAACTGGGCACGGCGATGGCCGCCGGCCTCGAGGCGGCGATTTTCTGAGGCCCCGTTTCCGCGGGCGGCCCGCTGCCCTAAACTACAGTCTCGGGGAGGGAAAACGCATGCTTCAGGACCGCTACGGAAACAGCCTGTCGACCACGTCGCAGGCGGCGCGCGACCATTATGTCGCCGGCGTGGACGCGTTTCTCGCGGCCAACGAGGGCACCGAGGAGGCGCTTACGGCGGCGATCGCGGCGGACGAGAATTTCGCCCTGGCCCACGTGGCGCGCGGCCGGCACCGGCAGATCATCGGCGACATTCCCGGCATGCGCGAGGATGCGGCGGCGGCGCGGGCGCTCGCCGACCGGCAGAACGCCCGCGAGCAGAGCCACATCAACGCCGTCGTCCTGCTGCTCGAGGGCAAGGTGCCGGCGGGCTTCGCGGCGATCGGCGAGCATCTGAAGGAATATCCGCGCGACGCCGTGGTGGCGCAGCCCTGCGCCGGCGTGTTCGGCCTGATCGGCTTCAGCGGCCGGCCCGGCCGCGAGGCCGAACAGCTCGCCTATCTCACGCCCCTGGCGCCGCACTATGGCGACGACTGGTGGTTCCTGGGCCAGTTCGCCTTCGCCCAGAGCGAGGCGGGCCAGATCTCCCAGGCCGACGCCACCATCGAGCGCGCGCTGGCCGGGTATCCCCGGGCCGCGCACAACGCCCATGTCCGCGCCCACGTGCATTACGAGGCGGGCGACCATGCCGACGGCCTCGCCTACATCGCCGACTGGCGGCGTGATTTCGGCAAGCGGGCGATGCTGCACTGCCATGTCTCCTGGCACGAGGCCCTGTGGTCGCTCGAGACCGGCAACGCCGCGCGGGCCTGGGAAATCTTCGAGGCCGACGTCATGCCGGGCGGCGCCTGGGGACCGGCGCTGAACGTGCTGACCGACAGCGCCAGCTTCCTGTTCCGCGCCGAGCTGGCGGGCGAACCGCGCCGCGAGGACATCTGGCGCAAGGTGAGCGAACTGGCCGCAAGCGTGTTCGGCAAGCCCGGCCTGTCCTTCGCCGACCTGCATTCGGCGCTGGCCCATGCCGTGGCCGGCGACAGCGAGCACCTGGCGCCCCTGCTGCAGTCGCCGAAGGGGCTGGCGGGCGATCTCGTCGCCCCGGCGGGCGAGGCCTTCCGGGCCTTCGTCGCCGGCGACTGGAACGGATGCGTGGCCCACCTGACGCCGATCATGAGCGCGCACGAGCGCTTCGGCGGCAGCCGGGCGCAGCGCGACCTGCTGGAATTCACCCTGCTCGCGGCCCTGCTGCATGCCGGCCGCGCGGAGGAAGCCCGCCGCCTGCTGGCCCTGCGCCGGCCGATGAACCGCGGCATCCACGCGGTCGCCGGCCTCGACGCGGCGGCCTGAACCATCGGAAGCCGGCCCCGCGCGGGCCGGCGGACCCCATCGGGAGAATGCGCATGACACCCAGCGCCGAGGAACGCGACGCGATCTTCAAGGCCTTCGGCCGGGCCTATTTCAAGCAGGACCTGGACGCCATGTACGAGGTCGTTACCGAGGACTTCACCTGGTCGGTGGTCGAGGAGGGCGCGGTCCGCGAGCTCGACAGCCGCGAGGCCATCGCCGCCTTTTTCGCCGAGCGCAAGGGTCGCAACCGCGACGTGCGCTTCTCCGACGTGGTCTACCACCACGCGCCGGACGCGACCTTCATGACCTACCGGATCACCGGCGTGCATGTCGCCAGCGACCAGCCCTTCGAGCGGGTGGGCGTGGAGCGCTACACCTTCCGCGACGGCCGGCTGGCGGTGAAGGACGTCTACAGCCGGCCGGTGGCCTGAGCGCGCGACCTCACGTCGTGGCCGCGCCGGCGCCGTAGCGGATCTCCAGCACCTCCAGTTCCTCCGGTCCCGAGGGCGTGCGCAGCGTGACCACGTCGCCCTCGCGCGCCTTGTGCAGGGCCCGGGCGACGGGCGAGATCCAGCTCACCCGGTCCGGCCCGAAGCCGGTCTCGTCGACGCCGACGATATGCACGGTGCGCTCGCGGTCGCGGCTGTCGACATAGGTCACGGTGGCGCCGAAGAAGACCTGGCGCAGGTGCTGCTGGCGCGCCGGATCGACCACTTCGGCCTGTTCCAGGCGCTTGACCAGGAAGCGACGGCGCCGGTCGATCTCGCGCAGGCGCTTCTTGC
>JBGTSP010000256.1:0-6248 GCA_041940205.1 Alphaproteobacteria bacterium | reverse complement strand
GGATCCCGGCGCCGGAGAAGGGCGAGGGCAAGACCCGGCTGGTCGGCGACGTCGATTTCGACAGCGCCGTCGAGGTCGCCGGCGCGATCACCCCGGTGCCCGGCGGCGTCGGCCCGATGACCGTGGCCTGCCTGCTCGCCAACACCATCACCGCCTGCTGCCGCGCCGCCGGCCTCCCCGACCCGGAAGGGTTGAGCGCCTGAGCGCTTCCAGGCGAAGTGGGCACCGCTTCGCCGCCCGGGAAGCGCGACAACGAAAATCCCGAGCGTCTTCAGGCGAAGTGGGTACCGGTTCGCCGCCCGGAAGACGCGACAACGAAAATCCCGAGCGCTTCCAGGCGAAGTGGGTACCGGTTCGCCGCCCGGGAAGCGCGACAACAAAACCCCGAGCGTCTTCAGGCGAAGTGGGCACCGGTTCGCCGCCCGGACCTTTCACCGCCGGGCATTAGCCGCTATCTCTCGGACCGGGAGGGACGAGCGGTCCCGCGCCGCCATGCGGCCGGGCGCCGTCATCGCACCCGTTTGCCATCACGATGACGGATACCGCCATGAACGTTCTCGACGCCATCCAGTCCCGCAAGTCCATCCGCGCCTTCCGGCCCGATCCCGTGCCGCTGGAGACGGTGGAAAAGATCCTGCGCATCGCCCAGCGCGCGCCCAGCGGCACCAACACCCAGCCCTGGCACGTGCATGTCTGCGCCGGCGCGGTGAAGGAGGCGGTCAGCCGGGACGCCCTGGCGATGATCCGGGCGGGCGAGGCGAAGAGCTACGATGAGCTCGACTACTACCCGCAGACCTGGCACGACATCCACCGCGACCGGCGCCGCGGCGTCGGCTGGTCGCTCTACGGCCTGCTGGGCATCCAGAAGGGCGACCGCGAGGCGGCCGCGAAACAGTCGGCCCGCAACTTCCTGTTCTTCGACGCGCCGGTGGGCCTGTTCATCACCACCGAGCGCTACCTGCTGAACGGAAGCTGGTCGGACACCGGCATGTACATCCAGACCATCATGCTGGCGGCCAAGGGCTTTGGCCTCGACACCTGCCCGCAGGCCGCCTGGATCCCGGTACAGGAGGCGGTCTACCGCAACCTGGAAATCCCCGAGGACCAGGTGCTGGTTTCCGGCATGGCGCTGGGCTTCGCCGATCCCGACGCCATCGAGAACACCCTGGTGAGCGACCGCGAAGCCCTCGAGAACGTCGCCACGTTCCGGGGGTTCGACTAAGCGCATTCAGGCGAAGTGGGGACCGGTTCGCCGCCCGGGATGCGCGACAACGAAACTCCGAGCGCATCCAGGCGAAGTGGGAACCGGTTCGCCGCCCGGGATGCGCGACAACGAAATTCCGAGCGCATCCAGGCGAAGTGGGGACCGGTTCGCCGCCCGGGATGCGCGACAACGAAATTCCGAGCGCATCCAGGCGAAGTGGGGACCGGTTCGCCGCCCGGGATGCGCGAGAGCAAAGTCCGATCGGGCGCGCCGCACAACGCCTGTCGGACCGACATGCGCGCGATCGGTTAGACTAGCGGATCGGTGAAGCCGATTCTGTCCGGGGAACCCGAAATGTCAGAGACCGCCGAAACGCCGGCCGCCGCGCTTGAAGACGACGAACGCGCCGCCATCGAACGGGCCTGCACGCAGGTCTCGCTGGCCTATGCGCTCACCGTCGACAGCCGTGACTATGACGGCTTTGCCGCGCTGTTCACGGAAGACGCCGTGCTGGACCTGGGTTCCGCCCGCCATGTCGGCCGCGCCACCATCCGCGCCGCCATGGACCAGCGGCCCGAGGATCTCGTCAGCCGGCATGTCGTCTCCAACATCCTGATTGAGGCCGAGAGCGCGGACGAGGCCCAGGGCGTCACCTATCTCACGCTCTACCGCGGGCATTCGGACGGCGGTCCGGTCGAGGGCAAGATCGCGCCGGCGGCGGTCGGCCACTATCGCGATCGCTTCCGGCGCACGGACGAGGGCTGGAAACTGGCCGAGCGCCGCCTCGCCTTCGGCTTCGTCGACCCCGCCCGGTTCTGATTCCGCCCGGGCCTGCAACGGCCCGAATTCAGGAGACCGGGTTCAGGCTGTCGGTGAGGCGGGCCGTGTAGCGCTGCATGCCGACATGGCCGACCTCGTGGCCGGCGAGCGCCCAGATCTCGACATCGCCGAGCGCCCGCACCCGCGCGCAGAAGGCATAGTCCTCCGACAGCCGGTCGCCATCCTCGAGCTCGATGGGGCGGAAGAAGTCGTAGACCGGATCCCAGCCGAACTCCTGGCGGATCTTGGCGCTGCGGATCGCCTCGACGGCGTCCGAGGCAGCGAGCCGTTCCAGCAGGCCGCGGGTCAGCAGCACGCCGCCGAAGCCGATGCCCTCGACGGCGCAGAAGCCTTCGCTCAGGTCCAGCCGCGGTCCGGCGAGGCGCACGTTGAAGCGCGAGGCCAGCGCCCGGGCCCGGGGCTCGGGCGTCCCTTCGGCGAGCAATGCGGCGTAGCGCGCCGCATCGAGCTTCTTCTCCGGGTAGATCAGCCCGGCGAACGGCCGTTCGGCGGCGATCAGCCGGCGGAAGGCGGCGGCGTCGATCAGCATGTCGCTGTCGATGAACAGCAGATGGCTGATGTCCGGCGTACGCAGCACCAGGTTGGCGAAATAGTTGCGCGCCAGCACGATGTCCGAACCGTCGAGCGCCATCTGCCGGTATGTCCCGCCCGCCTCGTGGATCGCCACCGTGGCCGAAACCACGGAACTGACCAGCGCCGTGGTGACGATGTTGCCCGACGTGGGCGTGGCGATCAGGACCTGCATGACGACCTCGCGACGCGCGCACCCGGCAACCCTCCGGGCCGCGACGAGCCTAGCGCGGCGGCCGGCCGCCCGCGAGGGCACGGGCCGGTGATGGTTCGGGGTCCGCACCGCCGGTTCCCCTCGCGCCCGAATGCTGGAACGATGCGACCGGCAGCGCGAGGGAGGAAGTGATGCTGAGCCCGGCGGACAACGAGTACCTGACCCGCACCGGCCCCGACACGCCGATGGGGCCTACATGCGGCGCTTCTGGATGCCGTTCATGCTGTCCGAAGAAATCGCCGAGCCGGACGGGGCGCCGAAGCGGGTGCGGCTGCTGGGCGAGGACCTGCTGGCCTTCCGCGACAGCGCCGGCCGGGCCGCGCTGGTCGACGAGTTCTGCCCGCACCGGCGGGTCAGCCTGTTCTTCGGGCGCAACGAGCAGGGCGGCATCCGCTGCGTCTATCACGGCTGGAAGTTCGCCGCCGACGGCAGCTGCCTCGACCTGCCCTCGGAGCCCGCCGACAGCAACTTCCGCCAGAAGATCCGCCTGAAGTCCTACCCCGTGCGCGAACGCGCCGGCGTGCTGTGGGCCTATCTGGGCCCGCCCGGCAGCGAGGCCGAACTGCCGGAGCTGGAATGGATGGGCGTGCCGGAGGACTGGCGCTACCAGTCGCGCTGGCTGCAGGAATGCAACTACGCGCAGGCGATGGAGGGCGAGGTCGATTCCGCCCATGTCAGCTTCCTGCACCGGGCGATCGACAGTTTCTCGGACGACGAGGCCGCGCTCACCGGCGCGTTCTTCGCCAACGACACGGCGCCGAAATGGAAGGTGGTGGAGCGCGATTTCGGCATGACCCTGGGCGCCCGCCGGCGGGTCGAGGGCGGGCGCTACTACTGGCGCATGAACCAGTGGCTCTATCCCTTCTACACCATGATCGCGCCGGTGCCGGGCCAGTCGCGCACGGTGCGCATGTGGGTGCCGGCGGACGACCACCATGTCTCGATCCTGTGCACCACCTACCGCAACGACCATGCCTGCTCCGAGGAGGAGCTGGAAAGCTGGCGGACCGGCGCGGCCTCGCACGCCGCCGTGATCCCGGGCACGCTGATACCGAAGGCGAACCGCGGCAACGACTACCTGATCGACCGCGAGCTGCAGCGCACCGCCTCCTTCACCGGCATTCGCGGCGTGCGCGCCCAGGATGCCGCCATGGTCGAGAGCCCGGGACCCATCGTGGATCGTTCGAAGGAACATCTCGGCAGTTCGGACACCGCGATCATCCGGATGCGCCGGCTGCTGCTGGCCGCCGCCCGCCACCTGGAAGAGACCGGCGAGCCCCCCCGGCCGGCCGCCGATGGCGGCCTCTACCGGGTGCGCTCGCATTCCGTGGTGACCGACGGCGAGGCCGATTTCGACGCGCGCCCCGAGGTCATGGCGGCGATGGACGTATTACCGCGGGAGGCCGTGGGCAGCACCGCCTGACCCCTCGCGCGTACCAGTCCGGCGCGCGCGAACCCGACGGGAGCCGCCTACTCCGCGGCCGCCGCCGGAGGCAGCGCCTTCAGGCGTCCGTCCCCGAGCGCCTCCATCTCCCCGGCCTGCTCGAGCTCCGCTTCCAGCGCCTCGCCGGCCGCGGCGCGGGCCTTCGAGAGGCCGGCGATCGAGGCGTAGACGACCGGGGTCAGGAACAGCGTGAAACCGGCGGCGAGACCGAGGCCGCCGAACACCACCCAGCCGATCGCCGAGCGGGCTTCCGCGCCGGGACCGGAACTGAGGATCAGCGGCAGGCCCGCCAGCACGGTGGAGGCGAGCGTCATGGCGATCGGCCGCAGGCGCACAAGCGCGGCGTCCATCGCCGCCTCGCGGGCCGACGCGCCGGCGTCGCGCCGCTGGTCGGCGAACTCGACCAGCAGGATGCCGTTCTTGGCCATGATGCCGATCAGCATCAGCACGCCGATCTGGCTGTAGATGTTGATCGTCGTCCCCGTCAGGTAGAGCGCGTAGATCGCCGCGGCGATGCCGAAGGGCACGGTGGCCATGACCACGGCGGCGCTGGTCAGGCTCTCGAACTGGGCGACCAGCACCAGGAAGACGACGATCAGCGCGATGACATAGGTGATCAGCAGGGCGTGCGAGGTTTCGTCCAGTTCCGCCGCCTCGCCCAGCAGCAGCAGGCCGATGCCCGGCGGCAGTTCTTCCCGGGCGAGCGCGCGCACCGCCGCGACCCCGCCGGCCAGGGTGAGCGCCGGATCGACGACGGCGTCGATTTCCACCGCCCGGCGCTGGCCGTGCCGGTCGAGCTCGGCGGCGACGCCCTCCTCCTCGAAACTGACGAGCTGCCACAGCGGCACCAGCCGGCCGGCCTCGGTACGGACGTTGAGATTGAGCAGGTCGGTCGGGTCGCGCACCGCGCCCGCGGCCGACTGCACCACGATCGGCACCGCCTGGTCCTCGATCGTGACCTCGGCCACCTCGTCCTCGTCGATCAGGGCGCGCAGGGTGGCCGACAGTTCCGTCATCGGCACGCCGAGATCGGCGGCCCGCGCCCGGTCGATGCGCACGGAAAGCTGCGGCTGGGTTGCCTGGTACTGCACCCGGATCCCCGACAGGCCCGGCAGCGCCTCCATCTTGCGGGCGAACTCGTCGGCCGCGGCGGCGATCGCGGGATAGGCCGCGCCGGTCAGCGCGATCGACAGGCCGCCGTCCGAGCCGCGACGCAGACCGAGACTGTTGCCGCTGGCGATCCGGGCGCGCGCGCCCGGAAGCTGGGCCAGCGGTCCGCGCAGGGCCTTCTCGATATCCGCCTGGGCGATCTCGCGCTCGCCCCAGGGGATCATCCGGGCGCCGATATAGCCGCGGTTGAGGTCGTACCAGCCGGTCACCGAGTAGTAGCCCTGCAGCGTGCCGTCCTCGATCCAGGGCGCCAACATCGCCTCGCTCGCCGCGACCTGCCGGTCGGTATAGTCGAGCCCCGTGCCGTCCGGCCCCTGCATGCGGATCGTCACCTGGCCGCGATCCTCCGGCGGCACCAGTTCCTCGCCCAGACTGCCGTAAACCAGGGCCGCGCTGCCGGCGATCAGCGAGGCGGCGACCAGGGTGACCGCGGGTGCGGCCATCAGCGGGCCGAGCAGGGCCCGGTAGCCCGCCAGCAGCCGGGCGCCGAGCCAGGCGCCGGGTCCGCCGGACCGGCCGCCGAGATCCGGAAATTGCGCGGCCAGCATCGGGCAGACGGTGAGCGCCACGAAGGAGGAGATCGAAACCGTCACGGCCAGCACGAAGCCGAACTCTCCGAACAGCCGGCCGGCGTCCGAGGGCAGGAAAGAGATCGGCACGAACACCGCGATCAGCGTCAGCGTCGTGGCGATCACGGCGAAGAACACCTGACGGGCGCCGATCACCGAGGCGGCGCGGCGGCCGATGCCCTCGGCGCGGCGGCGCTGGATGTTCTCAACCACGACGATCGCGTCGTCGACCACGAG
>JBGTSP010000255.1:0-6270 GCA_041940205.1 Alphaproteobacteria bacterium | reverse complement strand
CAACTCGTGGCTCATGTTGGCCAGGAATTCCGACTTCGCCCGGTTGGCGGCTTCCGCGCGGTTGCGCTCGAAGCGCAGGTCCTCGGCCCGCCGGGTCTCGCTCTCGATCCGGGCGCGGTAATGCTCCTCGCGGGCCATTTCGTTCTGCCGGTGGCGTTCGAACAGCAGGCGCAGCACGCGTGACAGGCGACCGACCTCGCCCCAGGCGGAGTCGGGCAGATGGACGGCGCGCGCGCCCTCGGCGAGCTCCTCGAGCGCCTCGATGGCGATGCGCAGCGGACGCACCACGGTCTTGTGCATCACGAGCCCCAGCATCAGGGCGACAAGGCAGCACAGGGCGAGCGCCGCCCAGACCGTGAACAACCTTGTCTCGGCCTGGGCTTCGGCGCGATCGCGGAAGACCAGCGCCTCGGCGACGACCGCGGCGATCAGGGCCTCCGTATCGCGCTGCAGCCGGTCGGATTCGGCCAGCAGGAGGGCGAGTTGCGACAGTTCGCCGGTCTCGAGACGCTGGAACCGTTCCGCGATCTGGTCCGCATCGGCCAGCATGATCCCGGCCAGCCGGCGGACATCGTCAGATTGCGTGCGCTGCACGATGACGGCGACGTCCCGCCGCAACGCCGTCCGGATCGCGATCAGGGTCTGGCGGTCGTCGCGCTTGAACTCGGCGGCGACGAGCGAGCGGTCGATGATCCGGCGAATCTCGACCACGCGGGGCAGGCTGGCGCGGGCATGCGTCACCGCGACGAAGGGGCGTTCGAAGGTTTCCTCGAGCGACTGGCGAAGTCCCGACGTGGCGACAAAGGCCAGCCAGGCCGCGACCAGGATGGTCGCGAAGATGATCAGAAATCCCGCAACAAGCTTGTTCGAAAGGCTCATCGTCAGGGTCCGCCCACAAGACCTTCGTTAGAAATTGACGTTGGTCTGTTCTAGGGCAGGGGGTTTAGGGAAGCCTTAACTCCCGTTCACCGCTTTGCGATCCGGGGCGAGCACGCCCAGATCGCCGAGAAAGGCTTCCAGTCCCGCGACGTCGCGATAAAGATGCGCGATCAGGCCGGTTTCCCGGGCCCCGGCGACGAAACCGGGGGTGTCGTCGATGAAGGCGGTGCGGGCGGGAGAGGCGCCGAGCCGCTCGCAGACCGCGCGGAAGGCCGCCGCTTCGGGCTTCGCGGCGGGCAGGTCGCAGGTAAAGCAGAGCCGCCCTTCGAACAGGTCGACGAGATCGGGATACCGCTCGGGGACGGCATCGCGCAGCAGCGGGCCGTTGTTGGTCAGGACCGCCCGGGGCACTGCGACCCGTGCGGCGAGCGCCCAGACCGCCGGGCGGGCTCGCATCGCCCCGAGCCGGGCGGCCACCCAGTCCGCGCGGTCGACCGCAACACCGAGCCGGCTCTGCCAGCCGGCGAGGTAGGTTTCGGCGTCGAACGCGCCGCTGTCCGCCAGGGCGTCGAAGCCGCTGTCGAAGATCGCGCTCCGGATCTCGGCCGCCGTCCGGCCGATGCGGCCCGCCATGTCGGCCATCCGGGCATCGAAGTCGTAGTCGAACAGGACATCGTCCATGTCGAAAATGACGGCATCGACGCGGGCATCCATGCCGGCAGCTACATCTGGAAGAGGTCGGACAGGCTGCGCGTGCGGTCTTCCGGACGGGCCTTGCCGTCGCCGTCGAAAACGACCGGGCGACCGACCGCGTCGGGTTCGACGAACGGCTTGCCCATGTAGTTGTCACGAAACACCGGCGAACCGCTGCAGGCCGCCAGGACCGGCAGGAGAACGAGGATGGCGAGAAGCGGAACGGGTCGCATGGCCCGGGCATAGACCGGCTGACCAGCCGGGAGCAAGACGAAACCCGTCCAGCGGCGCTGCGAGGGGTGATGCGGACCGGCTTCTCGCCACAGCACGACTGTGCTAACCGGCGGCAGGGGCGCCGCGCGACGGCTTGCCCCGGGACGGGGCCGGAGGAATCGATGCGTTTGCTGTTGTACGGCTTGCTGACCGGTCTGGTGTTGCTGGCGGTGGCGCCCGCGAGGGCCGATCTCGCGGCGGGCATCGAGGCCTTCCACCTGGGCCGCGGCACGCAGGCGATGGGCACCATCGCGCCGCTCGCCGAGGAAGGCGATCCGGCGGCGCAATACTGGCTGGGCCGGTTGCACGACGAAGGCCTCGGGACGGCGCAGGACAAGCGGATCGCCGAGACCTGGTTTCGCAAGGCGGCGGACGCCGGCCACACGGAAGCCCAGCGGGTGCTCGGTATCTACCGTTCCGAGGGGCTTGGCGGTCTCGAGCGGGACGACGACCTGGCGTTCGGCTGGTATCGCCGCGCAGCGGACGCCGGCAACGTCAAGGCGATGCGCAATCTCGCCAACATGTTTCTCGCCGGCCGCGGGACCCGGCAGGACTTCTCGACCGCGGCCCTCTGGTTCCAGCGTGCCGCCGACGCCGGCAATGCCAAGGCGGGCCGGGCCCTGGGCTATCTCTACTATTTCGGGCGTGGCGTGCCGCAGGACCGCAATCGCGCGGCCCGGCTGTTCGCCAGGGCGGCCGACGAGGGCGACGAGCGCGCCGGCGTCAATCTCGGTTTCGTCCACTATCACGGCAACGGCGTGCCGCAAGATTTCGCGATCGCCCGCGAGCAGTTCGAGAAGGCGGCCCAAAAGGGCAATGCCGAGGCCCAGCTCTTTCTCGCCCGCATGGCGCTTCTGGGCGAGGGCGGGCCGGTCGATCCCGCGCGCTCCTTCTACTGGGCCCTGCTGGCGCGAATCCAGAAGCCCGAGCACGCGGCCTGGTACTTCGACCAGTTGCGCGACAAGCTGAGCGCGGCGGAGAAGGCCGCGATCCGCAAGGAAGTCTCGTCCTGGGTGCCGCTCGACTGAGCGTTGCCCCCCGCTTACGCGGCGCCCTCAGGTTTCGACGGGATAGATCCGGCTCAGGCGATAGGCGCCGTACAGCGTGATCAGCATGCCGGCGACCGCCAGCGCGCCGGTTGCCGGCCCCATCACGATCGCCGGGTCGCCGCGCACGATCAGGTCGTGCATGAAGGCGTAGTTGTTGACGATCATGCCGGCGACAACGAGACCGATGCCGAGCTTGCGTTGGGTCATGCTGCGCTCCTTCCCGAACGGGCTGTCGCCGCATCCCGCGGCAGACGGGTGGCACGCCACCACCGCTTGCCTATGATCTACACCGAAACCGGAAGCGGGAGGAAATCGGTCGATGGACGATCTGGCTTATCTGTCGGCCGGCGAGTTGCTGGCGGGCTATGCGGACGGCTCGCTGTCGCCGGTCGAGGCGACACGCGCCGCCCTGGACCGGATCGACGCGCATGACGGCATCCTGAACGCCTTCATCCTGGTCGATCACGAGGGCGCGCTCGCCGCTGCCGGCGAATCGGAGAAGCGCTGGCGGGCCGGCACTCCCTGCGGCCCGCTCGACGGCGTGCCGACCAGCATCAAGGACCTGATGCTGACCCGTGGCTGGCCGACCCTGCGCGGTTCGCGCACCGTCGATGCCGACGGACCCTGGGACGAGGACGCGCCCTGTGTCGCCCGCCTGCGGGAAGCCGGCGCGGTGCTGCTGGGCAAGACGACGACCCCGGAATTCGGCTGGAAAGGGCTGGGCGACAGTCCGCTGACCGGGATCACCCGCAATCCCTGGAACCCGGACAAGACGCCGGGCGGCTCCTCGGCGGGCGCCGCATCGGCGCTGGCCGCCGGCATGGGGGCGCTGGCGATCGGATCGGACGGTGGCGGCTCGATCCGCATACCCGCCGGGTTCACCGGGGTGTTCGGAATCAAGGCGAACTTCGGACGGGTACCGGCCTGGCCACCGAGCCCGATGGGGACGCTGTCGCATGTCGGGCCGATGAGCCGGACCGTTGCCGATTCAGCGCGGATGCTCTCGGTGATCGCCGGTGCGGACGTCCGCGACTGGACCGCGCTGCCGCCCGAATCGCGGGACTGGAGCGCGGACCTGGACGCGGGAATCGCGGGCCTGCGCGTCGCCTACAGCCCCGACCTGGGCTACGCCAGGGTCGATGCCGACGTCGCCGCGCGGGTGCGCGAGGCGGTCGACGTGCTGGCCGGCCTCGGTGCCGAGATCAGCGAAACCGATCCGGGCTTCGAGGATCCGCGCGAACTCTTCATGGTCCACTGGTGGGGCGGCGCGACCGCGGCCTTCGGCGGCCTGCCGGCGGACAAGCTGGCGCTGCTGGAACCGGAGCTGGCGGGCGTCGTCGAGGAAGGACGGCGCTACAGCGCCGGCGACTATGTCACCGCGGCGATGGCCCGCGCCGAACTGGGCAAGCGCATGCGGCTGTTTCACGAAACCTACGACCTGCTGGTGACGCCGGCGCTCGCCGTGCCGGCCTTCGATGTCGGCCGGCTGGCGCCCGACGGCTACGAGAGCGACGATTACTGGCTGAAATGGACGCCGTTTTCCTATCCCTTCAACCTGACCCAGCAGCCGGCCTGCTCGATCTTCTGTGGTCTGACCGGGGACGGGCTGCCGGTGGGATTGCAGATCGTCGCGGCGAATTTCCGCGAGGATCTGGTGCTGCGGGCGGCGCAGGCCTACGAGAGCGCCCGCGGTCCGATCGACTGGCCGACGCTCTAGAACGGCGGGCTGAAGATGGGGGCCGTCCTCTCGGTTGCCGAGATGTACCGGGCGGACGCGTTCGCCATCGAGAACGGCATCCCGGGCCGGGAGTTGATGGAGAATGCCGGCCGGGCCGTGGCCGAAGCCGTGCGCGAGCGTTTCGGCCGGCGCGACTGTCTCGTGCTGTGCGGGCCCGGCAACAATGGCGGCGACGGTTTCGTTGCCGCCCGGCATCTCGAACAGGCCGGCATGCCGGTGCGCCTGGCGCTGCTGGGATCGCCGGAGCGCCTTGAAGGCGACGCCGCCTGGGCCGCGGGCACCTGGTCGGGCGCCGTGCAGGCACTTGATGCGCAGACGGACCTGCCCGGCGAGGACGGGCTGGTGCTCGATGCCCTGTTCGGCGCCGGCCTCGCGCGTCCGCTCGAGGGCGCGCCGGCGGAATTGCTGCGGCGCATCGCGGCGAGCGGCCTGCCGGCGGTGGCGGTCGACGTGCCCTCCGGGCTCGACGGCGACAGTGGCCAGGTCCGCGGGATGGCGCTGCCCGCGGTGATGACGGTCAGCTTCTTCCGGCCGAAGCCGGCCCATCTTCTCTTTCCCGGTCGCGGCCTGTGCGGAGAGACACGGATCGTCGATATCGGCATTCCCGAGGCCGCCCTGTCGGCGATCGCGCCGCGGACCGCGACCAACGAGGTGGCTCTCTGGCGGGTGCACTGGCCGGAACCGAGGGCGGAAGGCCACAAATATTCCCGGGGCCATGTGCTGGTGGCGGGCGGGCCCCGCGGCCGCACCGGCGCCTCGCGCCTTGCGGCCCGCGGCGCCCTGCGGATCGGCGCCGGTCTGGTGACGCTGGCCGTGCCGTCCGCCGCGGTTGCCGAATGTGCCGCCCAGCTCACGGCGGTGATGATCGATGCCTATCAGGGGGCCGCGGGATTCCGCCGCTGCCTCGGAGATTCCCGCCGCAACGCGCTTGTTCTCGGACCCGGCAACGGTCTCGGGCCGACGACGCGGGCGAATGTCCGGGCGGCGCTGGAAACCGGCCGGGCCTGCGTGCTCGATGCCGATGCGTTGACCGTGTTCGCGCGCCGTCCGGCGGAACTCTTCGCGGCCCTGCACGAGAACTGTGTCCTGACCCCGCACGAGGGCGAGTTCGCGCGGCTGTTCGACAGCCCGGCGGCGGACGGCAAGCTGGCCCGCGCCCGGGCGGCGGCTCGGCAGTGCGGCGCCCAGGTCCTGCTGAAGGGCGCCGATACGGTGGTCGCCGATGGCTTCCAGATTCCCGCCGCCGCCAATTTCGGCCCCGATGGCAATCTCTACGCCATCGACACCAAGACCGGCGAACTGTTCCGGATCGATCCGGCGCCGTAGTACGCGGCAGCCTCCCCCAAAGAAGCGCGCTTCGCTGAAATGGTAGCGCCCACTTCGCGCCCATGGATGTGAGCGGTTGACGGCTGCTCGCTGGCTTGCATAGGATTCTGTGCCAGGATCCTGAAACACCACCAAAAGTACAAAAATTTTCAAACTGTTTTTTTTTTAATAGTTTCTTGTAGACTATTTTCATCTGGTCATCTCCCAGATATACACAAATTCAGACCTTTTCTCAATGTTTCCGATATAGTTTACAGTTTGTCCTTTCGAGCTGCCATGCTCTGGTCATTGGCCAATCTGGTTCATGTCTGT
>JBGTSP010000254.1:0-6304 GCA_041940205.1 Alphaproteobacteria bacterium | reverse complement strand
GTGAAGCTCGCGGTCTTGCCGGTGCCGGTCTGGGCACAACCGAGAACGTCGCGCCCCATGAGCACGACAGGAATGGCTTTTTTCTGGATCGGCGTGGGTTCGCGATATCCCGCGTCTCCCACCGCGCTGAGGACGGCGTCGCTCAGTCCGAGCTGATCGAAGGGCATGCGCTCGTGGCGGCTCCCGATAGAGGAAGGCCCGTGCGGCCGGTCGCAGAAGAGGTCCGGTCGAAAAACGGGCTCGTCAAGGTCGTCCCGGGGGGATAGGGGAGAGCACGGGTGAAGTCAACGCAAGGGGGAGGCCGGCTGGCCGAAGAAACGCTGATTCTGGTGCCGGGACTGCTCTGCACGGAGGCCCTGTTCGCGCCGCAGGTTTCGGCGCTTGCCGATCTGGCCGACATCAGGGTGACCCGCGCCCAGCGCGAGGCCGACACTCTGGGCGCGATCGCCGAGGCGATTCTGGCCGAGGCGCCCGAGCGGTTCGCCCTGGCGGGCCTGTCCTTCGGCGGCTACGTCACCTTCGAGCTGCTGCGCCGCGCGCCCGAACGGATCACCCGGGTCTGCCTGATGGACACCACCGCACGGTCCGACACGCCCGAGCGGGCCGCGTTGCGCCGGCAGTTCCTGGAGCAGGCCCGCGCCGGCCGCTTTCTCGGCGTGACGGACCGGCTGCTGCCGAACCTGATCCACCCCGACCGGCTGCAGGACGCGCGGCTGACAGGCATCGTCAAGCAGATGGCTCTCGATGTCGGCCCGGAGGCTTTCGAGCGGCAGCAGACGGCGATCCTGGCCCGCCCCGACAGCCGCCCGGACCTGTCCGCCATCGCGGTGCCCAGCCTGGTGCTGTGCGGCCGGCAGGATGCGCTGACCCCGCTGGAAGCGCACGAGGAGATGGCGTCAGGGATCGAAGGCGCCCGCCTCGCGGTGATCGAGGATTGCGGCCATCTCTCGACGATCGAGCGGCCCGAGGCGGTCAACGCGGAACTGCGGGCCTGGCTGCAGGCCTGAGCGGAACGCCGGAGCGGCCGGAAGCGGCCGCCCCGCCGCGTGCGACGCGAGGGCCGTCGCTCAGCAGTTCAGGACGTTGGCGCAGCCGCCGTCCTTCTTCAGATGCAGCGGCATCATCGACGAGATCAGGGCGTGCATCGACTGCCGGAAGTCCGGATCGTCGGGCGACGGGGTCGCCGGGGTCGAGAGCACGGCCTCGGCCACCACGTCGCTGCTGTAGCAGAACGCCGCTTGGATCACGTATTCGCCCTGCGGTGCCGACAGCGCCTGGCCGGCGGCGTCCTCGCAGACCGCTTCGCCCCCCGGCGCGTTGCCGGCCGGATTGAAGACCAGCACGATATGGCCGCCCTTGCGCGGGCCGTCGGCCTGGATCGGCACCATCGAGGAGATGCCGAAGCCGGGCAGGGTAAGGTTGCCGGCCAGCGCGGCGTCGCCGCCGTCGAACGGATTTCCGACCACCGCGAGCGGCATCCGGCCGTCGGCGACCGAGGCCGAGTAGCCCACCAGTTCCGGTGTGTAGAAGGGATGCTGGTCGACATAGGTCACCGTGCCGGCCTGCGCCATCCCGGCGACGGCGAGCGCGCCGGTCACGAGCAGCGCCTTGGAAAGTCTGGTCATGGCCATCAACTCCTGGATCAGCCCCGATCCCCGGTCCTGAAAATACCGGACCGGGCACCGCGGGCGCCAACTATTTGGGGTAGATCGGCGCTCCCGGCTCATCAACTTGCCGTGTCGCCACGCCGGGCGGAACGTCAGATCGCGGTCATCCCGCCGTCCACCACCAGTTCCGCGCCGGTGATGTGCCGGGCTTCGTCGCTGGCGAGAAACAGGATGGCGCTGGCGATGTCCTCGGGCCGGCCGAATTCGCCCAGCGGGATCAGCCTGCGCCGCGCCTCGCGGGCCTGTTCCGGGTCGGCGCCACCGAGCTGCAGGACCTGTTCGCCCATCGCGGTGTCGATGATGCCGGGATGCACCGAGTTGCAGCGGATGCGGTAGCCCTTGCGGGCACAGTCGATCGCCACCGTCTTGGTGAGCTGGCGGACGGCGCCCTTGCTGGCGCCGTAGGCGGCCAGATGCGGCGTGCCGACAAGGCCGGCGATCGAGGAGAGATTGACGATCGCGCCGCCGCCGGATTGCCGCATCGCCGCCACCGCGTACTGGCAGCCCAGGAACACGCCCTCGACATTGACCTGCTGCACCGCGCGCCAGTGATCGAGGCTGGTGCTCTCCAGCTCCTGGTGGCTTTCGGTGGCGAGGATGCCGGCATTGTTGACCGGGATGTCGAGATCGCCGAGCTGGTCGAGCGTCTGCTCGATCACCGCCTTCCAGTCTTCCTCGCTGCGCACGTCGTGACCCGTCGCCGCGGCGCTTTCGCCGATCGCATCCGCGGTTGCGGCGGCGGCGACGGCGTCGCGGTCGGTCGCCATCACCAGGGCGCCCTCGGCCGCCAGCCTCAGGGCGGTGGTCCGGCCGATCCCGGCGCCGGCGCCGGTGACGATGGCGATCTTTCCCGCGACCCGTCCCATGGGGCTCTCCGGTGCTGCGTGCGGGGCGCAGTCTAGAGCATGTCGCGATCCGCCGGGAGCGGTTCCGCGGGGTCTCGCCGGCCGTTCGGCCGGCGGTTTCAGATGTCGAGATCGCGGACCGAGGCGGCGTTGTCCTGGATGAAGCGGTAGCGCAGGTCGGCCTTGCGTCCCATGAGCTGTTCGACCACGTCCTCGGTCTCGCTCCGGGCCTCCTCGCGGATCCGGACCCGCAAGAGCTGCCGCGTCGCCGGATCCATGGTGGTCTCGCGCAACTGCGCGGGGGGCATCTCGCCCAAGCCCTTGAAGCGGGAGATCTCGACCTTGCCGCGACCGTCGAAGGCTTCCGCGAGCAACCGTTCGCGGTCGGCGTCGTCGCGGGCATAGATCGTCTTGCCGCGCTGCGAGAGCCGATAGAGCGGGGGCACGGCCAGAAAGAGATGGCCGTTGTGCACGAGCTCGGGCATCTGACGGAAGAAGAAGGTCATCAGCAGGGTGGCGATATGCGCGCCGTCGACATCGGCGTCGGTCATGATCACCACTTTCTCGTAGCGCAGGTCCTCTTCGCGGTAGCGCGCGCCGGTGCCGCAGCCCAGCGCCTGCATCAGGTCGTTCAGTTCCTGGTTCTGCGCCAGCTTGTCGGCCGCGGCGGAGGCGACGTTCAGGATCTTGCCGCGAAGGGGCAGGACGGCCTGGGTCTCTCGGTCGCGGGCCTGCTTGGCGGAGCCGCCGGCGCTGTCGCCCTCGACGATGAAGATCTCGGTGCCGGCGGCCGCGGCCTGCGAACAGTCGGCGAGCTTGCCCGGCAGCCGGATGCGCCGGGTCGCGGTCTTGCGGTTGATCTCCTTTTCCCGCCGCCGCGAGAGCCTCTCGTCGGCGCGTTCGTTGGCATGCGCGAGCAGGCGCTCGGCCTGGCCCGGATCGCCGGACAGCCAGTGCTCGACATGGTCGCGGACGATGGTCTCGACCAGACGCGCCGCCTCGGGATTGGCGAGCTTCTCCTTGGTCTGGCCGGAAAACTGCGGTTCGGGCAGGAACAGCGAGAGCATCGCCGCCATCGCGCCGGTGACGTCCTCGTTGGTGATGCGCGCCGCCTTGCGGTTGCCCACGAGCTCGCCATAGGCCTTCAGACCCCGGGTGAGCGCGCTCTTGAGGCCGTTGTCGTGGGTGCCGCCCTCGGGCGTGGGAATGGTGTTGCAGTAGCTGTTGAGGAAGCCCTCGTCGGCGAGCGGCCAGTGCACGGCCCATTCCACCGAACCGGCGCCGTCGGGCAGGTCGGCCCGGCCGGCGAAGGGCTGGTCGGTCACGGTCTGGCGCTTGCCCACGGCGGAGGCCAGGAAATCGGTGAGGCCGCCGGGGAAATGCAGCACCGCCTCGGCCGGGGTCTCGTCCTTGTCGGCGATCAGGCCGGCATCGCAGGACCAGCGGATTTCCACGCCGCGATAGAGATAGGCCTTGGAGCGGGCCATGCGGTACAGCCGGGCGGGCTGGAAGCGGGCCTGCTCGCCGAAGATTTCCGGATCGGGCCGGAAGCGCAGGCGGGTACCGCGGCGGTTCACCGGCTTGTCGTGGCGCTTGAGCTTGCCGGTCGGCGCGCCGCGCGCGTAGCCCTGGCTGTAGAGCGTGCGGTCGCGCGCGACCTCGACCTCGAGATATTCCGCGAGGGCGTTGACGACCGACAGGCCGACGCCGTGCAGGCCGCCCGAGGTCTGGTAGTTCTTGCCGCTGAACTTGCCGCCCGAGTGCAGCGTCGTGAGGATCACTTCCAGCGCCGAGCGGTCCTTGAACTTGGGATGCGGATCCACCGGGATGCCGCGGCCGTTGTCGCTCACGGTGAGGCTGCCGTCGGCCTCGAGCTGCATCTCGATGCGGCTGGCATGCCCGGCCACCGCCTCGTCCATCGCGTTGTCGAGGATCTCGGCCGCCAAATGGTGGTAGGCGCGCTGGTCGGTGCCGCCGATATACATGCCCGGCCGCCGGCGCACCGGCTCCAGGCCCTCGAGAACCTCGATGTCCTTCGCCGTGTAGCCGCCGGCCTTCGGCGGCTCCCGGAAAAGATCGCTGTCGCTACGCTTGTTCATGCTCTGTCCCACTCTAGGGTGTGACAGGACCGATCGTCCATGCATCGAAGATATAGAGGCCTGTTCGCGAAGACCATACGAGATCTGGTGGAGAAGGCCGGCCGATGGCGCAATCGGGAGGAGAATCGGCCGATCGCGCGGGCCTGCCTCACGGTGCCGCACCCGCTTGAGCGACACCCGGCGTAGCCTCTAGCGTGCGAGCCATGAAGAAGAACCGGCCGATGGCACCCGAGACCCGCGCCGCGCAGGCGCTGGGCTGGATCGACGAACGCACGAAGGCGGTCTCGCCGCCCGTGCACCTGACCTCCACCTACATCCGCGACGCGGACAACCAGTACCGGGCCGGCTGGTCCTACAGCCGGGACGAGAACCCGTCCTACGACCAGGCCGAGGCGTTGCTGGCCGATCTGGAGGGCGGCCACGAGGCAATGCTGTTCTCCTCCGGCATGGCCGCCGCGGTCGCCTGTTTCCTGGCGCTCGAACCCGGCGCCCATGTCGTGGCGCCGACGGTGATGTACTGGGGCCTGAAGGGCTGGCTGGAGCGCACCGGGCGCACCTGGGGCCTGGACGTCGACTTCGTGGAGACCTGGCGACCCGAGGTGCTGGCCGCCGCGGTGCGCCCCGGCGCGACCCGGCTGGTCTGGATCGAGACCCCGGCGAACCCGCTGTGGCAGGTCACCGACATCGCCGCAAGCGCCCGCATCGCGCACGAGGCGGGCGCGCTGTTGGCGGTCGACAACACCGTGCCGACGCCGGTGCTGAGCCGGCCCATCGAGCATGGCGCGGACCTGGTGATGCATTCGGCGACGAAGTACCTGAACGGGCATTCCGACCTGATCGCCGGCGCGCTCGTCACCGCGCGCGGCGACGAGACCTGGCAGCGCATCCGCGCCCAGCGCCATGACGGCGGCGCGATCCTGGGGCCAATGGAGGCCTGGCTCACCCTGCGCGGCATGCGCACGCTGTTCCTGCGGGTCGCCAGGGCGAGCGAGAACGCCGCCGCCGTGGCCCGGCATTTCGAAGCGCATCCCGCGGTCTCCGCGGTGCTCTATCCCGGCCTTGCGGGCCATCCCGGGCACGATGTCGCGGCGCGGCAGATGGCGGGCGGGTTCGGCGGCATGCTCTCGCTGCGCATCGCCCGGGGCGAAGAGGAGGCGATCGCGGTGGCGGCGGCCGTGGCGCTGTGGAAGCGGGCAACCTCGCTGGGCGGGGTCGAGAGCCTGATCGAGCACCGGGCCTCGGTGGAGGGTGCCGGCTCGCCGGTGCCGGCGGACCTGCTTCGGCTGTCCTGCGGCATCGAGGCGGCCGACGACCTGATCGCCGATCTCGAACAGGCGCTCGCATCGGCGGGAATCGGCTGAGAACGGTCAATTATCGCGTGCGGTGGCCGGCAGATCGGCTAGTCTCGCGCCGCAAACGGAGGATGAGGGATCACGATGAGCGCACCGATCGAACTGTACACCTGGAAGACCTCGAACGGCCGCAAGGCCTCGATCATGCTGGAGGAGTGCGAACTGGCCTACAACGTCCACCCGATCCATATCGGCCAGGACGACCAGTTCACCGACGAATACAAGGCGATCAATCCGAACAGCAAGATCCCGGCGATCATCGATCCCGACGGTCCGAACGGCACGCCCTACACGGTGATCGAATCCGGCGCGATCCTGATGTATCTCGCGGAGAAGACCGG
>JBGTSP010000253.1:0-6403 GCA_041940205.1 Alphaproteobacteria bacterium | reverse complement strand
CGAGAACTGCATAGTCGCCAAGCTCGACGTCACCGACAAGCAGGCCTATCTCGACAATCTGCGGGAGATCGGGGCCGCCTACCGCGACATCCTGGGACGGCATTTTCCGGCCATGGCGCTGGTTCAGGTGGTGGCCCTGGTCGAGGACCGCGCCAGGGTCGAGATCGAGGCCACGGCGGTCATTCCCGACTGACCGCGCGGGCCGATGCCTGCGGGGCGTCCGCATCCAGCAGGGTATCGTCGCGATGGCCCGCCAGGCGCTCGGCCATCGCCGTCGTGATCGCCGGCATCGTTCTCGCCGCCGACGGCTTGACGCCGTAGGCCGTCTCGGCGAAGCCGAGGCGCGACTGCACGGCCCAGAGTTCGTCATGACGGTCGGGGGAGAACAGCTGCGCCGGATCGCCGGCCGCGATCCAGCCGATCGGCACCGTGGTTTCCGCGGCAAGCACGGAGTTGACGTGAACGACCGCGTTGATGCGCACCTCGGCCCGCCGGCCGACGCGGCAGCCGTGAAACAGCGCCGCGCCGGTGGCGATGAACACCTCGTCCGCGATGTCCGCACCGACGAGGTGGGCGTTCGGACCGACCAGCACATGCGCGCCGATGCGACAATCGTGGGTGGCCGTCGCGCGGATGACCGCGTTTTCCAGCACGATGGAACCGGCCCCGATGGCGATGCGGCCGCCCTCGGCGATCAGGCGCGCGCCGTGCATCACCCGGGCGCCGGCCCCGATGCGGACATCGCCGCACAGGCTGGCGTCCGGGGCGACGAAGGCGTCGGGGTCGACCACCGGTACGCGGTCGAGATGGCGGTAGCGCATGCTCATGCGCCTCCCTGGCCGGCTTCCCGTTGCCCGGCGCTCTCGTCGACCGGGCAGCCCTCGGGAAGGCAGGCGGCGTGATCGCAGTAGCGGCACGTCGTGCGCGCATGCGCGCGGTCCCGGGTCAGGGCGAAAAGCATGCGATCGAGGAGGGCCGCGAAGGTCTGCCGTTCCGCCGCTGAAAGCGCCCCGAGCGCGCTCTCCGCGATGCGCGCGCGGGCCTCGCGCAGCCCGGCGGCGCGGCGGCGGCCGCTTCCCGTCAGCGCGACAGCGCGTTCGCGCCCGTCGCGCGCCCGGCGGGCGACGAGGCCCTGGCGCTCGAGACCGTCGATCAGCCGCGAGGCGGTCGGCTGACGCACGCCCAGCACCGCCGCCAGCGCCGACACCGTCAGGCCGCCGCGCTGCTCGAGGCTGATCAGCAGGGCGCCGGCCCGGGGAGACAGCGGCGCGCAGCGATCCTGCAGTCCGTCCTCGAGCAGGGTGGCGAGCGCCGCAAGCCGATTAGCATCTTTCATATAGATAGGCTATGCATATATTGGACGGCGCGCAAGGGGCAGGGCCCCGCGGATGCGGTCAGTCGATCCGGGGCAGCAGGTCGAGATGGCCCAGCAGGGCGACGAAGCGGGCCAGGCGTTCGCGCCTGTAGGCGGGAATGTCGAGGTTGTCGTAGTCCAGATAACCCTTGCCCGTGGACAGGCCGATGCGGCCCTCGGCCATGTTGCGGGCGATGCTGGCGGGCGAGGCGAAGCGCTCTTCGCCGGTCGCGTCCACCATGTAGCGGCTGGCGTGATAGAGGATGTCGCCGCCGCCGAAGTCGATGAACTCCAGCAATCCGAGAATGGCGAAGCGCAGGCCGAAGCCGGCGCGGGTCGCCTTGTCGATGTCCTCGGCCGAGGCCACGCCCTCCTCGTGCATGCGGGCGGCCTCGTTCATCACCAGCGCCTGCAGCCGCGGCACGATGAAACCCGGCGAGGCGGCGCAGACCACCGGCACCTTTCCCATGCCTTCCAGCAATGCCTTCAGGCGGGCGGTCACGGCGGGGTCGGTTTCCGGTCCCGGGGACAGTTCGACCAGCGGAATGAGGTAGGCGGGATTGAGCCAGTGAGCGTTGAGAAACCGCTCCGGGTTCGCGACCATCGCCTGCAACTCGGTCGACAGCATGGTCGAGGTGGTCGAGGCGATGATGGCGTCGGCCGGCGCCAGGTCGGACAGCAGCGCGAAGGCCTCGCGCTTGGCCTCGCGGGTTTCCGGCACGCCTTCGAAGACAAGCCCGGTGCCGGCCAGCAGGTCGGCCGCCGCGGCGCGTTCATGGATCGCGATGCGCGAAAGCAGGAGCGGCACCCGGCCGGCATCGATCAGCCCTGTCGCGACCAGGCCGGCCAGCGTTTCCTCGAGGTCCGACAGCGCCGTGGCGCGAAGCGCGGCATGGCCGCCGGCCTCGCGCGCCTTCAGGTCGAGCAGGTCCACCCGGTGTCCGGCGAGCGCGAAGGCGATCGCGAGGCCGCGTCCCATCCGCCCGGCCCCGGCCGCCACGATGGGGGCGGACGGGATCTCCGGGCTCCCCGCGGTTTCCGCGTTCATGCGAAACCGTCGGCGAGCAGGTCGCCGAGCGCCTTGCGGTCGAGCGCGGCCAGGCCCAGACCCTCCAGGGTCCGGCCCGTGGCCCGGAAATCCTCCTCGCAGATCGCCGCGCCGAGGGCGAGCAGGCCCGAGGCGACCGGGGCGGAAACGCCCGCCCAGTCGGCGGTCGAGACCAGCAGGGCCAGGCCGCAGGCCACGTCCTCGCGCATGTAGCGGTGTTCGCGCAGCACCAGATGCTCGCGCCAGTCCCCGGAATCGGTCAGCCGTTCATGCGCCGCGTTGCCGTACATCCATTCCGTGCCCCCGGTCTCGTAGTGATCGGCCAGCGGAAAGTGCGGCGCGCCGTAGCCGAGCGCCTCGCGCACGGCGACGCGCTCGGCGTCGAGCCGGTCCGTCACCCGCCGGATCGCGGGCTGGGTGCCCTCGTTGTGGATGTCCCAGTGCTCGAAATGCTCGATCGGTCCGGCATTCATGACGATCAGGGGCGGATGAATGATCGGTCCGGCGTTCATCAGCGCGCCCGACAGCCCGTCGCCCGCGTCCTCGACCGCGGGAAAGGCCTCGCGGATCACCGCGAGAGCCCGCTCGCGGGCGGCAAGCGGAAAGACACCGGTGGGAAGGCGGGTGGCGCGCGTGGTGATGGCGATCTCCAGCGGTCCGTGCAGGCGGGTGAGCCAGGGCAGTGTGCCGGCTTCGGCAAAGGCGAGGTCGGCCCGGTTGCCGGCCTCGCGCACGATCCGGGCCATCATCAGGCTGCCGAAGCTGCCCGGCGGCAGGAAGATCACCTGTCCGTCCGCGAGATGCGGGGCGAGCGCGCCCGCGATGTCGGCCTGCGCCGTTGCCGGCGCCGGACAGACGACGAGGTCGGCGCCGCGCACGGCTTCCGCGATGTCCGCCGTGACCACGGCGATCCCGACTTCGCGCCGGCCCCGGTGATCGCGCAACACGAGGCGACGACCGGCCTCGAGCAGCGGTGCCTGGGCGCCGCCGTTCCGGCGCCAGAAGCGGACGCGGTGGCCCGCCTCGCTGAGGTCGGCGGCGGCGGCATGCGCGCCATGTCCGCCACCCAGAACCGCGATCTCCATGCTGTGCCAGACCTCCCCGTCTGTTCCCGGACGGGCACGGCCGTGCCGGTCCTGTCGACCCGACCTTAGGGCGAATTCGCCGCCTGCGCAGCCGGGCAAAAGCCTCTCCTCGACCGCGACGACGCCGAACAGTTTCCGCTTCCTTCGGCCCTCGTACCGCGCCGTCCGCCCGCCGGTTTCGCCTCGTCATTGTGAAGCGCCGGCCGGGTTCTTGTTGCTGCCGGCAGATGGTCGTTTTCGATTCTCATGTTTTCCGAGTCGTCTGTGGGCCGACCGTTTTCATGGCGTTGCAAACCCGTGTTTTCTATCTCTTTAGTGTGCAAATACTTGTTCATCGAGATAGCCGGCATTGAATCGAATTTTTATTCATATCCGCGTCGACCCTCTACTTGTCGACTGGCATGTGGCTTGCTGATCCGGTGTCCGAACGGCGCGATCGCCCTGCGGTTGTGCCGATAGGAAACAGGGACGTTTTCGACGCTGCGGGTCGCGGCGCGCGCGTCGGACAAGGAGACGGCATGTCGGCGATTCTGATCGAGCGTAGGGAGCCGGTTCGCGCCGGAGCGACGCCCTGGAGCGAGGCCGCCCGCCGCGCCCGCCCCTATCGGGCGCGGCACGAGCGCATGACCGGCGGCTATCGGCGCGGTGCCGTCGACGCGGCCTCGGGCCGTCTGCCGGTCGGCCGGCGCGACGCGGCCTACCTCGCCGGCTATGCCGACACGCTGTTCGGCCGGATCCTGCATGCGCTTGAAGGAGGGTGTGGACGATGACGCGCGGACTTGAAAAGGCAGGCATGGCCGATATCGGCACGCCCGTCCTCGACGGTTGCTGCCTGCGCACCGGGCTCGACCTCTGGCAGTTCTATCGGCCGGTCTCGGGCCTGCCGTCGCCGGACGATCTCGATCCTTCGCGGTTCTGCAGGCTGGCGCCGACCAGCGTGCTGTTTCATGTCGCGACCGACCGCTGGGACTTCCGTTTCCAGTGGATCGGCGAACGGGTGGCCGCGGTGCTCGACTCGGATCTCGCCGGCGCCTGGATGTCGTCCTGCGAGGGCATGGGACCGGCGAGCCCGGCGTTCGAGACCGCCCGTCTTGCCAGCCGCCGGCGCGAACCGCTGATCACCGAAGCCGCGCTGGCGCTGCATGTCGTGCCGCCGCTCGACGGTCAGGCGGTGTTCCTGCCTCTGGCGAAGGACCGCCGGCAGGTCGATACGCTGCTGCTGGTGATCGATACCGAGACGCTTGCGAGCCATCTCGAGCTCCGGCCGTCCGGCGACGAACCGGAGTTCCGCGCGCTTTCCTGAGCGGGGGGTCCCGTTCCGTCCCCGAGCGGCCTTTTCGGGTCACCCCAGGCTGCGTTCGACCATCACTTCCAGCAGGACCGGTCCGTCCGCGGCCAGGGCCCGCGCGAGCGCCGGCTCGAAATCCTCGCCCCGGCTGACCCGTTCCGCGGCAAGCCCGTAGGAGCGCGCAAGAGCGCTGAAGTCGATCGACGGGTCCTCGAAATCCATGCCGATATAGGTCTCGTTGCCGTGAAACGCGGTCAATCGCTGCTTGATGATGCGATAGCCGCCATTGTTCGCCAGCAGGAAGACCATCGGCAGTTTCTGGCTGGCCGCCGACCAGAGCGCCTGGATGCTGTACTGCGCGCTGCCGTCGCCGATCAGGGCGACCACCGGCCGTTCGGGCTGCGCCAGCTTGACGCCGACCGAAGCGGCGATGCCCCAGCCGATGCCGCCTGAGACATTGCCAAAGTAGCTGTGGCGGTCGCGGTAGCCGTAGAAATGCGGCAGGGGCGCGGCCGTGGTGATGCCCTCGTCGACCAGGATCGCATCCTCGGGCAGGGCCTCGCTCAGGCGCCACATCAGCCAGGCCGGATCCAGCGCGCCTTCGGGGCCGGGGCCGTTTTCCTCCGCCCGGGCCGCGGCCGCCGCGCGCCGGCGGCGCCAGTTGTCTTTCTCGACCGCCGCCAGACTGCCGGCCGCCCGCTCCCGGCCCGCGGGCCCCTGGCGTTCGGCGAGCGCCGGCACCAGCGCGGCCAGGGTCTCGCGCAGGTCGGCCCGGACCGCCAGTTCGGCGGGATAGTTCTTGCCCATCTCCCAGTCGTGCTGGCCGATCTGCACGACCCGCATGCCATCGGGCAGCGGGTCGACATCGTGCTGCACCGACATGCGCAGCACGTCGGCGCCCAGGCAGAGCATCAGGTCGTGGGGCGCCAGGGTGTCGCGAACCTGCGGCTGGCTGCGGGTCAGGCTGCCCATGAAGGCGGGATGGAAGGAAGGATAGTGGGCTCCGTGCACCACCGTCTGCTGGTAGACCGGCGCGCCCAGCGTCTCGGCCAGCGCCGCGGCCTCGTCGAAGGCATCGGCGGCGACGATTTCGTGGCCGGCGATCAGCACCGGCCGCTCGGCCGACAGCAGGGTCTCGGCGAGGCGCGCGATGAGCCCGTCCGCGGGTCGCACCGCGGTCTCGACCCGGGTGGCCTCGCCGAGGTCCAGCGCGGCGAAGGCATTCAGGATATCGCCCGGCAGGGAGATGAAGACCGGACCCGTGGGCGGGGTCATGGCGATCTTGGCGGCACGGTGGACGATGCGCGGCAGGTCTTCCAGCCGCGTCACCTCGACCGCCCACTTGACGATCGGGCTCGCCATCGCCACCAGCGGCCCGTAGAGCAGCGGCTCGGTCAGGCCGTGTCCCTGCTCCTGCTGGCCGGCGGTCAGGATCATCGGCGTGCCGGAATTCCACGCCGTGTAGAGCGTGCCCATGGCGTTGCCGAGACCGGGGGCGACGTGCACGTTGCAGGCCGGCAGCTTTCCCGAGGCGCGGGCGTAGCCGTCGGCCATCGCCACGACGATCGATTCCTGCAGGCCCAGCACGTAGGTCAGGTCCGGCTCGTCGGTGAGCGCGTGCATGATCG
>JBGTSP010000252.1:0-6405 GCA_041940205.1 Alphaproteobacteria bacterium | reverse complement strand
CGGCTCGCGATCGGGATCGAAGCCCATCTCGCGGGCATGCGCGGCATAGTTCCGGCCGACGCAATAGATCCGGCGGACCGGAAACACCAGGTCGCTGTCGGCCACGGGCACGGTGACCTGCGGCGGCGCGGGAACCGCGTACTTCATTCCCTATCCCTCCCCTTCACACGGAACGCCTGTCGATGCGGACGAGGACGCGACCGCGGGGGCGTTTTCTGTTGGCTGCTTCTGTCATAGCGGCAGGCGTTGGGCGATTCAATTGATCGCGTCCCCGCCCGCCCCCGCTGTCCGCGGACCGCGAAACGGGGTAGAGAATCCGGGACTTCCGGTCGTTCAGCGGAGAGGACGTGGACGCTTATTTCGGCCTGTTCCTTGCCGCCCTGCTCGCCGCCACCCTGGTGCCGTTCTCCTCGGAGGCGATGCTCGGCCTGCTTGCCGCCGGCGGCGCGCACGATCCGGTGCTGCTGCTCGCGGTCGCCAGCGCCGGCAATGTCCTGGGTTCCTGCATCAACTGGGCGCTCGGCCGCTACTGCCTGCACTGGCGGCATGCCCGCTGGTTTCCCTTTCGCGCCGCCAGCCTGCGCCGGGCGGGCCGCTGGTTCCGCCGCTACGGCACGTGGTCGCTGCTGCTGGCCTGGCTGCCGCTCGTCGGCGATCCGCTGACCTTCGCGGCCGGCCTGCTGCGCGTGCCCTTCGTTCTGTTCCTGCCGCTGGTCGCCATCGGCAAGACGGCGCGCTATGCCGCGGTGCTGGGACTGCTGGACGCGCTCATCTGATGCCGGCGCCGCCGGCCGGGATGCGTCAGAACAGGTTGAAGCTGCGTCCCGAAATGCCCAGCGGCCAGCGGCCCTGCTCGAACAGCCGGTATTTCAGGGCGAAGGGATGATCTTCCTCGGCCTCGGCGGCCAGGACGAGGGCGGCCTGGTGCACGGCCTGCAGCACCGCGCCCGCGACCGCGTTGATCACCTCCTCGTCGTAGATGCCGGCCTGGTTGGCGGCCAGCGCCGCGGCCTGCTGTGCGCCCTCGGCGGCCCGCGAGGTGACGTGCGTGAGCGCCAGCATCACCGCTTCCTCGTCGGCCCGCTGGCAGGCCTCGGACAGCAGGAACATGCGCTGCTGCTCTTCGGCCTCCCACCAGTCGGAATTCAGGTCCGTGGTCATCGCCGCCTCGGTGGCGGTTTCCCAGTCCTCGATCGGCGCGACGTCGCAATCGGGGAAGCCGAGGGCGGCGAGATAGTCCAGCGCCAGGTCCTGCTGGCGCTCGTCCAGCGGCTCGCCGAGATCGCCGAACCAGGCCACCTGGTCCATCATGCGGGCGAACTGGGCCACCGCGAGCAGGCCGGGATAGTCCTCAAGCTCGGCGTCGTCGTCGAATTCGATCGCGGACATCGCACCTCTCCCTGGGCTGCCGGCGCGCGTCAGGCGTTGCCCCGGTCCTCGCGCCACAGACCGAGTTTCTCCTGCACCGGCCGGTCGGAGAAACTGAACAGCACGGCCTCGTCCCTCGCCTGCAGGCTGTATCGCGCCCAGCTCGGCACCACGAAGACGTCCCGCGGCCCCCACTCGAAGCGGCGCTCGCCAACCTCGACGGCGCCGCGGCCCTCGACCACCGAGAACACCGTGCTGTCGGTGGCGCGGTATCCCGTGCCCTCGAACCCTTTCGGCAGAAGCTGCATGCAGGTGCCGATGGTCGGCATGGCCCAGCCGCCGTCGACCGGATTGACGTAGCGCATCTTCAGGCCGTGGCAGGGATCCCAGGCTTCACTGCGCCGCATCGTCTCCAGCGCGTCACGCGTGCGCGCGTAGGGGTAGTTGAACACCGGCGAGGTCGGCGTGTGCTGCTCGTAGCCCAGCGGCATCAGGCCCTGGCCGTAGCGCGCCAGGGCATCGCCTTCGGGCCGGGCGATCGGCTGCTCGTCGCTCTCCAGGGTCTCGGCGAAGGAGGCGTCAAAGAACCCGACGATCGGGATATCCAGGCCGTCCAGCCAGACCATCGGCCGGTCGGACTGGTTGCCGTGGTCGTGCCAGGTCCAGGACGGGGTGATCACGAAATCCCCTTCCCGCATCGTCGTGCGCTCCCCCTCGACCGCGGTGTAGGCGCCCTCGCCCTCGACCACGAAGCGAAGCGCCGACTGGGTGTGGCGATGCGCCGGCGCCACTTCGCCGGGCAGGATCAGCTGCCAGCCGGCATAGAGCGTGTGGGTGATCCGGGACTGGCCGCGCAGTCCGGGATTTTCCAGGATCAGGACCCGCCGTTCGGCTTCCTTCGCGGTGATCAGGGTGCCGGATTCGGCCAGGTGCGGGCGGGCCTCGTCATAGCGCCACAGGGTCGGTTCGACCGGCGTGCGCGGTTCGGGCGTGACCAGGCCCTTCAGGACCTCCCACAGGGGGGTCAGGTTCTGCGGCGCGATCCGGTCGTAGAAATCCTGGCGCGTCGCCCGGACCTGGATGTCGTTCGCCGTCGAGCCGCTCATGCCCGCCTCCCCGCTTGCTGCCACCGTTCATCCCCCATTGTCCCCCGGTCGCGCAAGGGGGAACGCGGCGGCGCGATTTTTCAGCAATCGACGGCGTCGGCCGGCGTGAAGGGATCGGCGTGCACATCCTCCGGCCGACCGCCGCGGGCCAGGGCCAGCGCGGCAACGGCGTCGACCATCGCCGGCGGCCCGGCGCAATAGACGATCCGTCCGGTGAAATCGGTTCCCGCGTCGGCCATGGCCCGGGGCAGCGATCCGGGGCGCAGGTGGAAACCGTCCGGCGCGTCGCCGGCGATGTCGTCGGCGCACAGGATGATGTCGAGATTGTCGTGCCGTCGCGCCAGTTCGCGCAGATGCGGCAGGCCGTAGAGGCCGGCAATGTCCCGGGCGCCGAACCAGAGGCTGATCGGCTGGCCCAGGCCGCGCGCCAGCGCGGTCTCGACGATCGCGAGCATCGGCCCGAGGCCGGTTCCGCCGGCCACGGCCACGATCGGGCCGGGATGCTGGCCGCGCAGGAAGGCCCGGCCCTGCGGCCCGGCCACCACCACCCGATCGCCGACCGCGAGGCTGTCGCGCACGTGCCGGCTGACCCGCCCCTCCTCGCGAACCCGGACGTGAAAGCGCAGGTGCGTCTCGTCCGGCCGGTTGGCGAACGAGAAGTCCCGGGCCGGCTGGCCAGCGAACCGGACCGACGCGTACTGGCCGGCGGCGAAGCTGAAGGGCCCACCGGAGACGATTTCCAGGGTGACGATCACGACCTCGGCCGACGCCCGTTCGAGCGCGTCGACCCGGCACTCCAGTTCCCGCCAGGGATGCACGATCTTCTCGTCCAGCTCGAGCCAGGCAACGACGCCGTCCTCCAGCGGTACCGCCCGGCAGGCCAGGATCAGCCCGCGCGCCTTCTCCTCGTCCGACAGGGCAAAGCGGCTCAGCGTCTTGTGGCGGACCCGGCCGGCGAGCAGGCGGGACTTGCAGGCCCCGCAATTGCCGGAACGGCAGCCGAAGGGATAGCGGATCTTCTGCGCCAGCGCGGCGTCGAGGATGGTCTGGTCGGCGCCGACCGGGATCGTGGCATCGGCCTGTCGAAGGGTGATCTGGGGCATGGCGCTTCGTCTGGCGGGGACGCGGTCGGTGCGCCGGGCGGGATCCCGGAGGCTCCAGCCTGCCCGGGCATGGCGGGCGGCGCAAATGAAAACGCCTCGCGCAAATCTGCGGATCCGGAACACTGGAAACGCGGCGCGAGGCTTGCTCACGGAGGTACGCGGAATTCCCCGAAGCGGCTAGTGACAGGTTGTCGCGCCGCGGAAAACTGCGGAAAATCAGGGGTGTGCGGGGCCTTCTTCGGTTGGCGGGCCATCCCCGCCCGGTCCCAGCGGCCGCTGCATGTAGACCGAGTCGAGCCATTCCCCGAATTTCCAGCCGATCGCGCGGAAGGTGCCCACCGTGCGGAAGCCCATCTTCTCGTGCAGGCGAATGGAAGGCCGGTTGGCGGAATCGCCGATCACCGCGATCATCTGGCGCTTGCCCGCGGCGGCGCAATCGTCGATCAGGCGCTGCATCAGGCCGCCGGCGATGCCCTGTCCGCGCAGGTTCTCGCGTACGTAGATCGTGTTCTCGACCGTAAAGCGGTAGGCCGGACGGCCGCGATAGGGGCCGGCATAGGCGAATCCCGCAACCTCGCCCTGCCACTCGGCCACCAGATGCGGCAGCCCCAGCGCGAGCACCGCGTCGCGCCGGCGGGCCATCTCCTGTTCGTCCGGCGCCGTTTCCTCCCAGGACGCCTTGCCGTGGCGCACATGGTGGGCATAGATCGCGGTGATCGCGGGAATGTCGTCCGCGCGCGAGGCCCGGACAATCGGCGTGGCGGTCATTCCGCCGCCTGTGCGCGGCTGTCTCCGCGGGCGCGGCAATGGCGCCCGGCGGCCTCGCCGAATGCCTGGAACAGGGCCCGGTACAGCGGGTGCTCCAGCGGCCTGAATTCCGGATGCCACTGCACGCCCAGCGCGAATCCGCGCGCCTCGCGCACCGATACGGCCTCGATGGTGCCGTCCTCGGCCACCGCCTCGACGCTGAGCTCGTCGGCCAGGCGATCGATCCCCTGGCCGTGCAGGCTGTTGACCTGCACGCTCTCGCACCCGGCAAGCGCGGCCAGCCGGCCGCCCGGCGTCAGCCGGATGGTCTGCCGCGGCCGGTACTGATCCTCGATCGGACGATCGCGCTCGCGGCGATGGTCGGTCCGCCCCGGGACCTGCCACAGCCGCTGGTGCAGGCTGCCGCCCAGGGCCACGTTCATTTCCTGCAGGCCACGGCAGATCGCCAGCAGCGGCAGGCCACGGGCGATGGCTTCGCGGATCAGCGCGAAACTGGCGCCGTCACGCGCCGGATCGTGGTCGGCGCCCTCGCCGAACGGCGGGCCGCCATAGCGCGCCGGGTCGATGTTCGACGCGCCGCCCGTCAGGACCAGCCCGTCGAGCCGGTCCAGCAGCGTCGCCGCCGGGACGGCGTCGCCCAGGGCCGGGATCAGCATCGGGACGGCGCCGGCGGCCTGCTCGACCGCGGCGACATACTTCTCCGAGACGAGATGCGCGCGATGATGCTGCTGGCGACGCAGATTGCACAGGATGCCGACAACGGCGCTCATGCGACCTCCCTGGCGGACGGGACTGTGAAGGCCAAGTCTAACGCCACCGCCGCCGCGGCCGCCATCCGCGCCGGTTGCGGGTACCGGCGGCCGGGCGCGTCGGCGATCAGTTCTCGAAAGCCTTGCGTTCGGGTTCGTCGAACACGAACAGGCTCTGGGGCAGCTCGATGCCGGTTTCGATCTTGCTGAGACTGACCGTGGTCACGCCGCCCTGGGCATCCAGCACCCGCCACTGGCGCAACCGCATCGGCGGCCGGGTGAAGGACAGCCGCAGCCAGCCTTCCTCCGGCTTCTTGCGATCCTGCAGGGTCAGTTCCAGCAGGCCGCGCCGGTTGGTGACGTTGAGCACGTCGGCCCAGGCGAGCAGGTCGATCTCGTCGCTCACCAGCGCGCCGAGCGGGGTGTCGAACACCGGAAAGCGGTTGAAGTTCTTCAGTTCCAGGTCCTGTAGCACCAGCCAGATGCCGTCCGAGACGATCAGGAAATTCGCCGGCGGATCGTATTCGAAGCGCAGCCGGCCGGGCCGCCGCAGGAAGAAGCGCCCGGTCGTGATGTCGCCGGTCGGCCCGACCTGCTTGAACTCGCCCCGCATGGTGGTCAGCGAACGCAGATAGGTCTCGACCTGGTTGACGACGAATTTCTGATCCTCGTTCAGGCTCTGCGCCCGAACTCCGCTCGCACCCGCGGCCAGCAGGGCCGCCGTCAGGCCGGCAACGGCAAGGCGCAACAGCCGGCGCCAGCGACGGAGCGGCATGATCGGGCGGGAGACGGCACTGTTCATGTAACGGGATCCTCGGCCGGTGGCCTTCGCCATATGGTCACTCATAACCGGCGATGCCAGCGCCGCTCAAGCGACACGCTCAGGTCTCGTTGGGGTCGCGCAGGAAGATCTCCCGTTTGCCGACATGGTTGGCGCGCGAGATCATGCCCTGCTCTTCCATTTCCTCGATCAGGTTGGCGGCCCGGTTGTAGCCGATCTTGAGCTGGCGCTGCAGGAAGCTGGTCGAGGCCTTCTGGTGGCGGGCGACCACGTCGACGGCCTGGTCGAACAGCGCGTTGCCGCTTTCTCCACCGCCGAGGCCGCCACCCGGGCCGCCGTCCTCGCCGCCCTCGGCGACCTCCTCGGTGACCGCATCGAGATAGTTCGGGATGCCCTGGGCCTTCAGCGTCGCCACCACCCGTTCGACCTCCTCGTCCGAAACGAAGGGTCCGTGCACGCGCGAAACCCGGCCGCCGCCGGCCATGTACAGCATGTCGCCCTGGCCCAGCAGCTGCTCCGCGCCCTGCTCG
>JBGTSP010000251.1:0-6443 GCA_041940205.1 Alphaproteobacteria bacterium | reverse complement strand
CAGGCCGCCGCGGGCCACCTTGCCGCCGCGCAGGTGCACCGCCTCGACGCGCGGCGAATAGACGAAGATCTCGCGGAACGGCCGCGGCAGCGGCAGGTCGTCCAGTTTCTGGCTGTCGAGCTTGAAGGCGACATAGGGCTTCACCGCGCCATCCGCGCCGGGCTGGTAGAAGTTGGTCCGCAGCATGCTGTCGACGACATTGGCGAAGCGCCGCAGGATCCGGTCCTGATCGAGGCTGGCGACCTGTTCCAGGGCCTCGGCGAACGCCTCGCGCAGTTCCTTGCAGCGGGCCTCGCGGTCGCCCTCGAGCGCGGGATTGAAGCGGGCGTCGAACAGGTCGACGACATGCCGGGCGATCCCGGCATTCGCGGCCAGGGTTTCTTCCATGTATTCCTGACTGAAGGGGATCGCGGCCTGCCGCAGGTACTTGCAGATGGCGCGGATCACGACGACCTCGCGCCAGCCCAGCCCGGCGCCGACGACGAGCTGGTTGAAGCCGTCGTCCTCGACCTCGCGCTGCCAGACCTTCTCGAACTCCTCCTCCAGCTTCGCCTTCAGCCGGTCCAGCGGGACCGAACCGCCGCTGGCCGATTCCATCAGGAAGTCGTGCAGCCAGAGCTGCCGCCGGTCGCCGAGCTCGAGCCGGTGCGGGGTCTCGCCGATCACCCGGAAGCCCATGTTCTCCAGCATCGGCAGGCAGTCGGACAGCGAGACCCGGCTGTCGGCGCGATAGATCTTGAAGCGCACCTGGTGACGCTGGTCCTCGATCAGCCGGTAGAAATTCACCGCCTCGCGGCCGCTTTGCTCCATCGTCTCGAAATGCTCGATGTCGCTGACCGCGAGCTCGGCATTGAAGGTGTCGGTATAGCTCGGCGGAAAGGCGTCGCCATACTTGTTGCCCAGCCGGTTTCCGCCTTCCTCGCCGAAGCGCTCGATCAGCGCCTCGGTCAGGTCGTCGCCCCAGGAGCGGGCGATCTCCACCAGCCGGTTCTGCAGTTCCGCGTGGTCGATCTCGCCCGGTGCGGTTTCGGGATCGGAACCGATGATGAAATGCAGGCGGGCGAGCGGGGAATCCGTGATCTGGGTGTAGAAGTTGGAGACCCGGCCGTTGAAGGCCTCGACCAGAAGCGCACCGATGTCGCGGCGCAACGCGGTGGTGTAGCGCTCGCGGGGCACGAAGATCAGGCAGGAGAAGAAGCGTTCGAAGGGATCGCGCCGGGCAAACAGCTTGATGCGCGGTCGCTCCTGGATCGAGAGGATGCCGGTCGAGATCTCGAACAGCGTATCGAGGTCGATCTGGAACAGTTCGTCGCGCGGATAGGTCTCCAGGATGTTCAGCAGCGCCTTGCCGTCATGCGACATCGGGTCGAACTGGGCCCGCTGGATGGTGCCGTTGACCTTGCGGCGCAGCAGCGGAATGTCCCGCGGCGTCCGGCTGTAGGCGGTCGAGGTGAACAGGCCGACGATCCGCCGCTCGCCCCGGATCGAGCCGTCCGTGTTGAACAGCTTGACGCCGATATAGTCCATGTGGACGGCGCGGTGGACATGCCCGCGGATGCTGGTCTTGGTGATCAGGACGGGGTCCGAACGTTCCAGGAAATGGCGCACGATCGGCGCCAGGTGCGCCGCGTCGCCCTTGTGCGCCATCACCGTCCGTTCGGGATTGCTGAGGATGCCGAGACCGGTGTCCGGCAGCAGCTCCAGCGCCGGCGCGCCGTCCCGTTCCTTGTAGGCGTAATCGCGCATGCCCAGCAGGGTGAAATGGTTGTCCGCCACCCATTCGAGGAAGGCCCGGCTCTCGTGCAGGTCGTCCTGCGGCAGGTCGTCCGGCGCGGTCTCCTCCAGCTCGCCGATGGTGGTCTCCAGCGCCTCCAGCATCCTCTGCCAGTCGCGCACCGCCAGGCGGACATCGGCCAGGACTTCCTTCAGCTTGTCGTAGAGGCCGTCGAGCACCGCCGGATCGGTCTGCTCGTCGACCTCGATATGCATCACGGATTCCCGCCGCGCCTCGCCGTCGGCGGCGCGTTCGCCGGCACGGTCGCGGGCGACGGAAATCACCGGATGGATGACCAGGTGCAGGTTGAGGTTCTGCCGGCCGAGCTGCGCGGTGATGCTGTCGACGAGGAAGGGCATGTCGTCGGTGATCACCTCGATCACCGTGTGCGGCGATTTCCAGCCGTGCTCCTCGATCTTGGGATTGTAGACCCGGATCACCGCCTCGTCGGCCGGGCGGCTTGCGCCCAGCCGCCAGATCGACAGCGCGGCGCCGTAGAGATTCTCGGGCGTCAGCTCGAGAATGTCCTCGGCGGTCACCCGCCGGTAGAAGGCCTCGAGAAAGCCCGACATGGCTTCCGCCTGGTCGGGATCCAGCCGTTTTTTCGCCAGTTCGACGACCTTGCCCAGCCGCTCCGCCTTCTGCTCCTGGGTGCGATGCTGTTGCAGCATGACGACGCTCCTCCCCGTCGCGTCTGCGGACTATACCGCCGGCGGGGCATCCTCGCGCGCAAAACATGAAACTCCGGGGTCGCCGCCCGGGCGGCCGGCTAATGTGGCGGCCGTTCGCCGTCGATCAGGCGGGCGAGCAGACGGCGCCGCCGGGCCAGGCAGTCGGGCAGCGCGTAGTTCGAGACGATGCTCTCGCGCGCCGCTTGTCGCAGCGGCGCCAGCCGGTCGCGGTTCTCCAGCGCCTCCTCGATGCATCCGGCCAGCGCGACGGGATCGTCCATTGCCGCCAGCAGGCCGTTCTCGCGATGCCGCAGCACTTCGCGGACGGGCGCGGTGTCGGAACCGACGACAAGCG
Organism: Alphaproteobacteria bacterium; assembly: GCA_041940205.1. Lineage (GTDB taxonomy): Bacteria > Pseudomonadota > Alphaproteobacteria > JBGTSP01. The sequence continues at coordinate 3,643 of JBGTSP010000251.1, read as the reverse complement.
CGCCCATGCTCATGCTTTCCAGCAGCGACCAGGACAGCACATAGGGACGGCTCAGATAGACGTGCACGTCGCCCGCCTGCACGCAGCGCCGGTAGGCGGGATAGTCCAGCGGGCCGGTGAAGTGCAGCCGCGCCGTATCCAGCGGCAGTTCCGCCAGCATCTTCTCCCGCCAGGTGCGCCCGTCGGGCAGATGCCGGCCGTAGACCACGGGCTCGCCGCCGATGATCACGGCGTGCAGGCCGGGCCGACGGGGCTGCAGCAGCGAAAGCGCCCGCATCAGCTGGGGAAAACCGCGCATTGGCTCCATGCCGCGGCCGACATAGGTCAGGATCTCCCGGGCGTCGGCAAGATCGTGGCCCGGCAGCGACAGCGCCCCGCCGTCGCCCGGGGCAAACCGTTCCGTGTCGATACCGTCATGGATGACCGAGAGGCGCGGGCGGAACAGCGCGGGAAACTGCTGCTGCTGGAACCGGGTCGGGGTCAGGCCGGCATCCGCGTTCACCATGTCCTGCACGATCGGGGCGTTCTTCATGCGCAGGAACAGCCGGTCGTCCTCGCTCGGGGGCCGGTCGTTGACGGCGGCCGTGGTCGGCCCGTGGCCGTCGTAGAACCACTCGAAATAGCCCAGCAGCCGGGCCTCCGGGAACTGCTCGCGGGCGAACAGGCCGGTGCCCCAGCCGGCATGCGCGCCGATCACCGCGGGCCGGAATCCCTCGCCTTTCAGCGGCGCCAGGGCACGCCAGACCGCCTGGCCGTTGAGCACCGCCATCTCGAGACCGCGCGCATAATGGTGGGTGCGCCGGCTGACGTCGCGGGCCGGGCGCAGCGGCAGGGTTTCGACCCCGGGCACCCTGGCGTGGGCCGCGGCGGTTGCCATGACCACCCGGTTTCCGGGGTCGCGCGCCAGATCGGCCGCCAGGGACTGCCACTGGTTGGGAAAGCCGGTATGCAGGAAAAGATAGTCCATCCGCCTTTTCATGCATTCTGCATGAATACAACCGGTCTCAGTCCAGCGCCGGCGGGAAGTCCCGGTTGGCCACGGCGGTCAGCAGCTTCATCAGCTTCGGCAGGCTGTCGTTCAGGGCATAGCGCTCGAGTACGGTTTCGCGCGCCTTGGCCCGGATCTCGGCATAGTCGTCGTAACGCTCGACGGCTTCGTTCAGGCGGGCCGCGATCTGGTCGGTATCGAAGAAGTCCACCAGCAGGCCGTTGACCCCGTCCTCGATCACCTCGCGGACCGGGGCGGTGTCCGAGGCCACCAGCAGGGCCCCGGTCGACATGGTTTCGATCATCGACCAGCTCAGCACGAAGGGCACGGTCAGATAGACGTGCGCCTTGGCCGCCTGCACGCAGCGCAGATAGTCGGGATAGGCCAGCAGGCCGGTGAAGTGCACCCGCGACTGGTCCAGGTCGAGTTCTTCCAGCGCCTTCTGCTTGTAGGTCCGGCCGTCCTCGAGCTTCTGGCCGTAGGCCACCCGGTCCGCGCCGATGATCACGGCGTGCAGGTTGGGGCGCATCTTCTGCAGCTTGGCCAGCGCTTCCATGAACTGCGGAAACCCGCGATAGGGCTCCATGCCCCGGGCGACATAGGTGATGATCTCGTCGACATGGCTGAGGTCGAGATTGGCGAGTTTCAGCTTCGCGTCGGGGTTGGGAACGAAGAAGTTGGTGTCCACGCCGTCGTGCAGCACCGACATCTTCTGATGAAACAGGTCGGGGAACTGGTCGCGCTGGAAGCGGGTCGGCGACAGGCCCCAGTCGCAGTTGACGAGGTCGAGGACGATCGGCGCGTTCTTGCTGCGCAGCCGGAGATGGTCGTCGTCGCTCATCGGCCGGTCGTTGATGAAATCGGCGTCCGAGCCGCGACCCTTGTAGAACCACTCGAAATAGCCCAAGAACCCGGCGTCGGGATACAGGTCCTTGATGAACTGCCCGGTGCCCCAGCCCGAATGCGCGCCGATCACGTCGGGCACGAAACCCTGGGCCTTCAGCGGCGCCAGCGCGCGATAGACGCCCTGGCCGTTGAGCACGGCGTATTCCAGGCCGCGGACATAGTGGTGGGTTTCCTTGCGCACCTCGCGATGGGCCTTGAACAGCACCTTGCGCACGCCGGGAATCGCCCCGCGCGGGTTCGTGGTCGCGAACACCACCTCGTTGTCGGGTTCGAGCGCCAGCGCGGCGGCGATGTGGCGCCACTGCGCCGGGAAGTTGGTATGCAGAAACAGATAACGCATGCCGATCCTGTTCGTTCGCCCGAAATCCGCGAATCCGGCCTTATAGCGCGCACTTAACCGAATGGTAATGACGATCGCGGATGGTGCTTTCGGGCCCTGCGCCGGGCCCGGACGACAAGAGGTCTGTTATGGCGATCAAGGGACAGGCGCCCTCCTCCCCCGAAGAGCTGCTGCTCGATTACGCCCGCCGTCTCGAACGGCACGTGAAGAACAGGCGCGCGGTATACGTGCGGCTTTCGCTGCTGCAGCCCCACCACCGCAATCCCTCGCATCTGCGGATCGCCGCCAAGAACATGGAAACGATGGCGAACGCCTTCGACGGCCAGAGTTTCGCGTTACGCGGCGGCGACCTGGTGGCGGTCGCGCACAACGTGACGGTGGCGCAGATGGACGAACATGTCCTCAAGCTGCGCTACATGTTCTCCGAGGATCCGCTGACCAAGGACGACGGCGATGACCGCTTCTGCCGCTGGTACGACCTGGAACAGGACTATCCGAAATTCCTTTCCCTCGCCGAGACGCTGAACGCGCCGGCCGACGAAGTCGACGAGTTGATGGACAGCGGCCAGGAATGGGTGGTGCCGCGCCGCAAGTCGGAAAAGGCGAAGATGCAGCCGCTCGATCCCGTCCGGCTGGGACAGCTGCGTTCCGCCATCATCACCGCCGACCTGACCCGGCTGATGCGCCGGCAGATGGTCTGCCTGCTGGCCCCGGATGAGCCGCCGCGACCGATCTTCAACGAGGCCTTCGTCTCGATCCCCAACCTCGGACGGCAGACCATGCCCGAGGTCGATCTTTCCTCCGATCCCTGGCTGTTCCAGTACCTGACCGAAGTGCTCGACCGGCGGGTCTTCAAGGTGCTTCCCGAGCAGGAAGCCAAGCTCACCATGTCGACGAGCATCAACGTCAACCTGCGTTCGGTGCTGAGCGACGAGTTCCAGGAGTTCGGCCGCGCGCTGCGCAAGCACACCAAGAAATCGATGGTGATGGAGTTCCAGCCCGTGGACATCGTCCGCGACATGCCGTCCTTCATCTTCGCGCGCGACATGCTGCGAAAGCACAATTTCAAGGTCTGCATCGACGGGCTCGATCACATGACCTTCCCGTTCCTGCGCCGCGATGCGCTGGACTACGATCTGGTGAAGCTGGTCTGGAAGCCCGAACTCAAGAGCGCGGTCGAGGCGAACGTCGAGCCCTACCGCAAGATGGTGGAGCAAGCCGGCGTCGCGCGCATCGTCCTGTGCCGCTGCGACAGTGCGGAAGCCGTCGAGTTCGGTCGTTCGCTCGGCCTGTCGGTGTTCCAGGGCACCTATGTGGACGATCTGCTGCAGAAGCGCCGCGAGGCCGCCTGAACGCGGCCGGCGGGCCCGCGGGGCCGAGGCCGCTTCCGCCTACTCGCGCGGCGAGCG
>JBGTSP010000250.1:0-6459 GCA_041940205.1 Alphaproteobacteria bacterium | reverse complement strand
ATCGGCGCCAACGACGTCACCAATCCGGCCGCCCGCACCGATCCCTCCTCGCCGATCGCCGGCATGCCGATCCTCGACGTCGACAAGGCCGGCACGGTGCTGTTCGTGAAGCGCTCGCTGTCGCCGGGCTATGCCGGCATCGACAACGAGCTGTTCTACGCCGACAACACCATGATGCTGTTCGCCGACGCCAAGGAGATGGTGGACGACATCGTCAAGGCGATCTGAGCCCGTCGCGGCCGCTCTCCCGCCGGTCGCCGGCGCGCGCGAGGAAACGGCGTTAGCGCGGCGTTAACCCTGATCCGCGATAAGCGGGGCTGCCTTTTTCGCAGCCACGGGCGGATTCCATGCTCAACGATCTCGCGCCGGCCATCGACCGGCTTTCGGCCATCGAACCCTGGACGGGCGTGCCCGCTGACGGCGCCTTTCCGAACTTTCTCGGGGTGCAGACGGCCTGGGAGTTCGTCGAGAAGCACGCCCCCTCGAACGTGCAGCTGAACGCCCGCGGCACCGGCCAGCCGGTGGAGACCGCGGTGCCGCAGGTCAGCGACGGCGAGGCCTTCTTCGAGTTCGCTTCGATCGAGGCGGCGGTCACGGCCGCCCGCGAGAAATTCATCATGGTCGAACTCGGCGGCGGCTTCGGCGCCCGCACGGTGGACGCCCATGTCGCCCTGCAGCGGCTGAATCCCCTGCCGTCGCAATATGTGGTGGTTGAGGCCGAGCCGACCCATTTCGAATGGGTGAAGCAGCACATGCAGTCGAACGGCATCGATCCGGCGGAGCACTGGCTGCTGAACGCCTTCGTCTCCGACAACGCCAATCCCCTGCTGTTCATGATCGGCTCGGGCCTCTACTACAACACCGCGGTGACCGCGCAGGACATCGATTCGATTGTCCAACAGGTCGAGGAGATGGGCGCCTCCAGCACGGTGCTGGGCAACGTCCTGCGCAGCGGACGCTGCGGCCTGAGAGAGACCTACTCCTCGGATGCCGGCCACCACCAGTTCGAGTTCGGCTTCGTCAGCGCCGTCACCCTGCCGGACATCCTGGGACCGCTGCCGCATGTCGACCTGATGGATGTCGACGTGCAGGGCGCGGAGACCACGATCTTCCTGCCCGCGCTGGAGCAGATCGACCGCAAGGTCCACCGCATGCATATCGGCACCCACGGCGCGCCGATCCACGACCTGCTGGTCGATCTGTTCGAGAAGATGGGCTGGGTCTGCCAGTACAGCTATGCCGGTCGCAGCGAGCACCAGACCCGGTGGGGCGACTTCAAGACCTCGGACGGGATCCTGCACGTGGTCAATCCGCGCTTCTGCACCTGATCCGACCGCAGTTTCACCCTGATCGAGGCCTGTCGGCGCCCGGATCTCCGGGCCGTCGGCCGCACCTGCGCGCGTTCGCGATCAGGCGCGCCGCGCGGGCACGACAAAACGCGCCCGGATTGCTCCGGACGCGCATGCGGTCCTGGATGCGTTCCGGGCCGCGCCCGGAACACCGGGATCAGGTCTTGATGAGGCCTTCGCGCTGGGCCCGCTTGCGGGCCAGCTTGCGGGCACGCCGGATCGTCTCGGCCTTCTGGCGAGCCCGCTTTTCCGACGGCTTTTCGTAGTAGTTGCGAAGCTTCATTTCGCGGAAAACGCCCTCGCGCTGCAGCTTCTTCTTCAGCGCGCGCAGGGCCTGATCGACATTGTTGTCACGGACGACGACCTGTACCAGGGTTCTTCTCCTCGGGATTCGAGCTGGCAACAAAAAAGGGTTTCCGGTGCCAATCGACGCCGAAAGCTCCCGGGATATACAGGAAAGCCGGGGCGGGGCCAAGCGCTTTTACCGCGCCGGCGCCGGAAATCCGCGGCGCGCGGATGGCGGTCGCCGGGGCGACGACGACGGGCACGCCCGGACCCCTCCTCGTCAGTTCAGGGCTTCCGAGGCTCCGGGCTCGGCCGGGCTGCGCGCGCCCATGTATCTGCCGATGATCGCGTCGATCTCGGCCCCGTTCCCGGCGATGTAGCGGCTGAGGATGCGGGCGTATTCGTTCGCGCGTTCGTTCGCGGGAGAGAAGGCGATGTAGATCATCTCCCTCGCGAAGACGCCCGCCGGCTTGACCTGCGCCAGCGCCTTGCGGCCGCGCAGGATGTATCCGAAGACGGCCCGGTCCTCGATCAGCGTGTCGATCCGCCGGACGACGAGAAACTCGAGCAGGCGTTCAAGCGGCGCGCTGCCGGTGACGATCAGTACCCTGTCGGCATCCTCGGCGTGCGGCTGGACATAGCGGTGATGCAGGTCGCCATAGGAATATCCCCGGATGACGCCGAGTTTCCGGCGCGCGAGCGAGGCGAGACCCCGGTAGCGCCAGGTATCGTCCCGGCGCACGAAGAAGGTGTGGTCGACCGACAGGATTTCCCTTTCGGTGAAGACGAAATCCGGGGTCTCCTCCGGTCCGGTGCCGACGAGCCCGTCATAGCGGCCGATGCGGACGGACTTGATCGCCCGGGTCCACGGCAAGGTCTTGTAGGCGATGGAATGTCCCGAAGGCTCGAACGCCCGCTGCGCGACTTCGATCAGGATGCCGGGAAACGGACTGTCGGGCTCGCAATTGTACGGGCACCAGGGATCCGCCACCAGGGTAATGGTATCGGCGCGCAGGGAACCGGAAGTCCAGACCGCCAGGGCGATCGTCATCGTCCAACAGTAAACCGAAAGGCGAAACATCGCGCGAGCCCCGGACTGTTGTTGACCCCGGACTGTTGTTGACATTGTCCCGAAAGTCTTCGGCTCCGATGGATGACTGTAGCCGAAGTCTTGCCGGGGAGAAACGGCGATCCGGTGCCATCGGCGGCAGGACGGCGCGCGCCCGGCTCCGCGGTTGCGGGGTCTGGCGAACCCGGTGCAATCGTGAAACGGTTCCGGCCGGGATGTTTCGGGGAGGACGGGCGACCTTGGACGCGAACCGTCGCCGCATCGTCATCGTTGTCTTCGACGGCCTGCGGCCGGACATGGTCACCGCGGAGCTGATGCCCGCCCTGCGGTCCTTCGCCGACGACGGCGCCTTCTATGCCGAAAGCCGCTGCGCCTTTCCCAGCGAGACCCGGGTCAACCAGGCGAGCCTCGTGACCGGCTGCTGGCCCGGCAGCCACGGTATCGTCGGCAACAAGTTCCACGATCCCGCCGCGCCGGATCCGGATTTTGTCAATTCCGGGGACGACGACCATCTGCGGGATTTCCTCGCGCGCGCCGGGGGTGCGCTGCTCGATCGCCCGAGCCTCGGCGAACGGCTGGCCGCGGCGGGCCGGGACTACGCGGTGATCGGGTCGGGCACGCCCGGGGGCACGCGCATGCTCTACCACACCGCGGAAGCCGCCGGCGGCCTGCGGCTTTCGCTCTACCGTCCCGACCGCTCCTGTCCGGCCGACCGGGTCGCCCGGATCCTGGCCCGGACCGGGGCGATTCCCGCCGTCGAGACCCCGGCGAATGCCCGCACGGCATACGTGATGGATGCCTTCCTGGGCACGCTTGCCGGCGACGACGGTCCCGCGGTCAGCCTGTTGTGGTTCTTCGAGCCGGATCTCGTCTACCACCTGTGCGGCGTCGGCAGCGAGGAGAGCCTGTCGGCGCTGCGTCATGCGGATGCCCAGTTCGCCCGCCTGCTCGACTGGCGCGAGCGCCAGCCCGCGCCCGAGCGCATCCAGGTCGTGACCCTGTCGGATCACGGGCATGTCACGGTGAGCGGGCAACCCGTCGACCTCGTCGCCGAGCTGCGCGAGGCCGGCTTCGCGGCGGCCGGAGATTTCCGCGATCCCGCGGCCGACATGGCGGCCTATCTCTCGCGCGCCGGCGGAATCTACCTGCGGCGGCGCGATCCCGGACTGCTGCGCGAACTTGCCGCCTGGCTCGCGACCCGGGACTGGCTCGGGCACCTGATCGGCGATGTCGAGGGCTGCCGGGACAGTCCGGCCGATTACCGCCTGGCGCACCGGCGCTGCCCCGACCTGGTCCTGGTCACCGCCGGGGACGATGCCGGAAACGACCGGGGCTGGGCGGGCCGGGCGCGTTCGGGCGTCGGCGGGCCGGCGACGGGCTGTGGCAATCATGGCGGGCTGCACAGGCGCGAAATGAACAACTGGCTGGCCGCGCAGGGCGACGGTTTCCGGCCGGGCGCCTACCGGGAGCGCGTTCACATCGTCGACGTGCTGCCCAGCCTGATGGCTCTCCTCGGCCTGGCGGTCGACGATGACGTCGACGGCACGCGTCTGCCCGGCCTGCAGGCGTGAACCGGCTGTCCCCACCCGACGGCGGAATCGCTCTGCGGTGAGACGCCGCGCCGCCTTTACCGGCGTCCCGGGCGCTCCCATAGTGCAAATATGGCCATCCTGAAGATTGCCCGCATGGGTCATCCGGTGCTCGCCCGGCCCGCCGATCCGGTCGCGGATCCGACCGCGCCGGCGATCAGGGCCCTGATCGCCGACATGCGCGAAACCCTGTTCGACATTGCCGGCGCCGGCCTCGCGGCGCCGCAGGTGCACGTGCCCCTTCGCCTGGTGCTCTACACCGCGCCGGCGCACCGGGCGCAGCCCGGCGAGGCGGCGCAGCCGCTGCAGGTCCTGATCAATCCCGTGCTGGAACCGCAGGGCGAGGACATGGACGAGGACTGGGAGGGCTGCCTCTCCGTTCCCGGCCTGCGCGGCCTGGTGCCGCGCTACCGGCATCTGCGATTCAGCGGCCTGAACGCCGAGGGCGAAGCCGTGGAGGGCGAGGCGAGCGGTTTCCATGCCCGGGTGCTGCAGCACGAATGCGATCATCTCGACGGCCTGCTCTACCCCATGCGCATGCGCGATCTCGGCAAGCTGATCTTCGAGAGCGAGTACCGTTTTCATGCCCCGCAACCGGGAGAACGCGATGACTGACGAAAGCCGGAGCGATCCTCTGGACGACGACCGCCGGGCCCTGCTGCGGGCTCTGCTGGCGCATGTCGCCTTCGACGGCTGGACCCGCGCCGCTTTGCTCCGCGCCGGCAGGGAGGCCGGCGTCGAGGAAGGCCTGTTCGCCACCCCCGCCGAGGCGCTCGACTACTGGATCGCCGATGCCGACCGGCAGATGCTGGAACTGGCCGCGGAGCGCGATCTCGCCGCCCTGCGCATCCGCGAACGGGTGACGGCGATCGTTCGATTGCGCCTGGAACTGCTCACCCCGCATCGCGAGGCCCTGCGCCGGGCGCTCGCCGCCCAGTTGCTGCCCGGACGGTCGCTGCAGGCGCTGCGGGGTCTGTTCGCCACGGCGGACGCGATCTGGCACGCCGCCGGCGACACCGCGACCGACTTCAACTGGTACACCAAGCGGGCGCTGCTTTCGGGGGTCTATGCCAGCACGCTGCTCTTCTGGCTGGCCGATGAATCGGAGGATTTCGCCGAAAGCTGGGCCTTTCTCGACCGGCGGATCGCCGGCGTGATGCGCATCGAGAAGGGCAAGGGGCGTCTGCGGCGGCTGCGCCAGCGCCTTCGGCCCCGCCGCGGATCGGGCGGCGAACCGGCGCCGGCCTGAGGACGCGATACCGGCCGCCGGGACGGCGGCCCCATTAACGGCGGCTCCAGGAACGGCGATCTCAGGAGCGGCGGATGCGGGTGACGTGACCCATCTTGCGGCCGGGCCGGATCTCGGTCTTGCCGTAATGGTGGACATGCACGCCGGCCTGCTTCGTCAGCGCCAGCCAGTCGGCGATGTCGTCGCCCAGCAGGTTCTGCATCTCGCAATGGCCGAGCTGGTCGACCGGACCGAGGGAGAGCCCGCAGATCGCCCGGATATGCTGGCTGAACTGGCTGGTGGCCGAGCCCTCGATGGTCCAGTGCCCGGAATTGTGCACCCGCGGGGCGATCTCGTTCATCAGCAGGCGATCCCCGGAATCGAGGAACAGTTCGGCCGCCATCACGCCGACATAGTCGAGGCCGGCCAGCAGGGTCTCGGCGATTGCCAGCGCCTGTTCGCCCACCGCCGTGTCGACCTCGGCCGGGGCCACCGCGGTATCGAGAATGTGGTCGAGCTGGCGGGTCTCGATCAGCGGCCAGGCCCGGACCTCGCCGTCGCGGCCGCGGGCGGCCAGCAGGGAGAGTTCCCGGGTGAAGTCGACGACGGCTTCCAGGATGCAGGGCACCTCGCCCAGGTCCTCGAAGGCCGCGCCCAGGTCCTCTTCGCTCTCGATCCGCCGCTGGCCCTTGCCGTCATAGCCCAGCCGCCGGGTCTTCAGGATCGCCGGCAGGCCGCAGGCCTCGATCGCGGCGGCGAAATCGATGCGGCCGTCGACGGCGGCGAAGGGGGCCGTGGCGATTCCCTGCGCGGTGGCGAAGGTCTTCTCGGCCAGCCGGTCCTGCGCGGTCTGCAGGGCCAGCGGGCCGGGACGCACGGGCACCTTGCGCTGCAGGATCTCCGCGCTTTCGGCCGGCACGTTCTCGAATTCGTAGGTGA
>JBGTSP010000249.1:0-6474 GCA_041940205.1 Alphaproteobacteria bacterium | reverse complement strand
GCCACGCCGGCCTTGCCGACATCGCCGACACCCCGGGGATGGTCGGAATCGTAGCCGCGGTGGGTGGCCAGATCGAAGGCCACCGACAGGCCGGCCTGCCCGGCGGCCAGCGCCTTGCGGTAGAAGGCGTTGGATTCTTCCGCCGTCGAGAAGCCGGCGTACTGGCGGATGGTCCAGGGCCGGTTGGCGTACATCGTGGCGCGCACGCCGCGGGTGTAGGGCGCCTGCCCCGGCAGCGCGCCCTCGAGTTCCATGCCCTCGAGATCGGCCGCGGTGTAGACCGGCTTCACGGCGATGCCTTCCGGCGTCTGCCAGACCAGGTCTTCCGGCGCCTTGTCCTTCAGCTCGCCGTCGGCCAGTTCGCGCCAGGCCTGATCGAGAACCGGTGTCTCGCGATCACTGTCGTTGTTCATGGCGTCCATCCCCCGCCTGCCGCGGGCCGTCCCTCGGCCCGTTCGCATCTGCACACTATAGCGCAATCGCGGCGGAAACGGGGCGCGGACGTTGGCCGCAGGGCGCCCCCGGGGATGGCCCGGCGGCCGCCGGCGGGCCTATGCTGGATGGACCCCCGCGTTGGCGAAACGGCAAGGGAGCGCGCGCATGGCGGACAACCGCTACGAAACGGGCCGGCTGGACCTGCCCTTCGTCGGCCACTGCACCTTCGGCAAGCAGCCGGCCTGCACCGACTGGGACGCCATCGACGCCGACGCGGCGATCCTGGGCGCGCCCTTCGACATGGGCACGCAGTACCGCGCCGGCGCGCGCTTCGGGCCGCGGGCGATCCGCGAGGCCTCGACCCTGTTCTCCTTCGGCCACGGCGGCGCCTACGACCACGAGGACGACGTCACCTACCTGCCGGTCGACAAGGTCCGCCTGGTCGATGTCGGCGACGCCGACATCATCCACACCGACACGATGCGCAGCCTGGACAATATCGAGGCCGGGGTGCGCCACATCCTGCGGGCGGGCGCGCTGCCGGTGGTGCTCGGCGGCGACCACGCGGTGCACATCCCCTGCATCCGCGCCTTCGCCGACCAGCCGCCGGTGCACCTGATCCATGTCGACGCCCATCTCGACTTCGTCGACGAGCGCCACGGCGTGCGCTACGGCCACGGCAACCCGCTGCGCCGCGCCTCGGAGATGCGCCACGTCACCGGCATGACCCAGCTCGGCATCCGCAATGTCTCCTCGTCGAATCGCGGCGACTACGAGGCGGCGCGGGCGGCGGGCTCGGACATCCTCTCGGTCCGGCGCTTCCGCGAACTCGGCGTCGCCGGCGTGCTGGCGCGCATTCCCGAGGGCGTGCGCTACTACGCCACCATCGACATCGACGGTTTCGACCCCTCGATCGCCCCGGGCACCGGCACGCCCAGTCACGGCGGCTTTCTCTATTACGAGATCCTGGAGCTGCTGCAGGGCCTGAGCCGGCGCGGCGAGATCGTCGGCCTCGACCTGGTGGAGGTCGCGCCGGACTACGACCGCACCGGCACCACCGCCTTCCTCGCCGCGCAGCTGCTGATGAACGTGCTGGGCTTCATCTTCCACGCCAGGGGACTGAGCGACTGAGAACCCCGGAGCCTGCCGCGGTCAGTCCGCCCGGTCGGCGACCCGCTCGAGGCCGAGCCAGCCCGCCAGCGCCTGCAGTTCGTCCGCCATGCGGGCGCGGACCTCGCCGGTCGAGAACCCTTCCTCGGCATGCGCCGACTGCACCAGCAGCCGGCTCGAAGCGCGATCGGCCTTGAGATCGAAGCGGCCGATCAGCCGGTCGCCGGCCAGCGCCGGCAGCACGTAGTAGCCCCAGCGGCGCTTTTCCTGCGGGGTGTAGATCTCGATGCGGTAGTGGAAGTCGAACAGCCGCTCGGCCCGCTGGCGGTGCCAGACCACCGGGTCGAACGGCGCCAGCAGGGCCGTGGCCTCGATCCGCCGGGGAATGCGCGCGGCGGGATCGAGATAGGCCGTGCCCTTCCAGCCCTCGACGGCGACCGGCAGCAGGTCGCCCGCCTCGACCAGTTCGTCGATCCGCGGGCCGCAATCCTCGGCCGGCAGGCGATAGTAGTCGCGCAGGTCGGGGCCGGTGGCGACGCCCAGCGCGGCGATGGCATCGCGCAGCAGCTGCCGCTGCGCCTCCTCGCGCGGCGGCGTCGGCAGCGCCAGCGCCGCTTTCGGCAGGACCTGTTCGGGCAGCCCGTAGACCCGCTCGAAGCCGGCGGTGCGCCGCGTCGCGGTGGTCACCGCGCCGGTCCAGAACAGCCACTCCAGCGCGAACTTGTCCCGGCCCCAGCCCCACCAGCCGCCTTCGCCCCTGTGCGCCAGCGCCAGCTCGGAGGCCGACAGCGGTCCGCGCGCGGCGACCTCGGCCAGCACCTCGTCGACGAAACCGGCGTTTTCGCGGGCGAATCGGGTCAGCGCGCCGTAGACCTTGCGGCCGTCGGCGGCATCCTGCATGCGCCAGCGGTAGAGCGGATGGCGTTCGATCGGGATCAGCGAGGCCTCGTGCCCCCAGTATTCGAACAGCACCCGGCGGCGGCCGGCATAGGCGGCGCGGTCCAGCAGCGCGGTCTCGTAGGGGCCGAGGCGGGAGAACAGCGGCAGCAGATGGGCGCGGGCGACGACATTGACCGAATCGATCTGCAGCAGGCCGAGCCGGCGCACGGTGCGCCGCAGGTCGCGCAGGCCGGGCGCCGCCGGCCGCGCCTGCCCGAATCCCTGGGCCGCGAGCGCCAGGCGCCGGGCCTGGGCGATCGAAAGCCTCTCCCGCCGTCGCGCCATCGCCCCTCTCCGCCTTGCCGCTGATCGCCGCGGGGCCCTGCCGATCCCCGCCACACGCCGGAACATTCCGCGAACACGGATCAAAAGCAAGGCCCGAAGGCACATTCGCGGCCCCGCCGACTTGAGCTTGCGGCGGCGAGACCCGATTGTGAGGGAGATGTCTGTTCGTCCGCCCGCGCCCGACGACTTCGCGCCGCGTCATCCGGTTACCGCAGTCCTGGGACCGACCAATACCGGCAAGACCCGCCTCGCGGTGGAGCGCATGCTGGCGCACCGCACCGGCGTGATCGGCCTGCCGCTGCGCCTGCTCGCCCGCGAGATCTACGACACCATCTCCAGGCGCGTCGGCGCCCGCTCGGTGGCGCTGGTCACCGGCGAGGAACGCATCGTCCCGGAAAGCGCGCGCTACCACGTCTGCACGGTGGAGGCGATGCCGCGCGGCCAGGCCTTCGAGTTCGCCGCGGTCGACGAGATCCAGCTCGCCGCCGATCCCGAGCGCGGCCACACCTTCACCGACCGGCTGCTGAACACGCGGGGCATCCAGGAAACCATGTTCCTGGGCTCGGACGTGATGACCGGCATGGTCCGCACCCTGGTCGGCGACTGCCATGTCGAGACCCGGCCGCGTTTTTCGGCCCTCACCTATGCCGGTCCGCGCAAGCTGCACCGGCTGCCGCGGCGCAGCGCCATCGTCGCCTTCAGCGCCGAGGAGGTCTACGCGCTGGGCGAACTGTTCCGCCGGCACAAGGGCGGCGCGGCGATCGTGCTCGGGGCGCTGAGCCCGCGCACCCGCAATGCCCAGGTCGCGCTGTTCCAGGCCGGCGAGGTCGACTACCTGGTCGCCACCGACGCCATCGGCATGGGCCTGAACATGGATGTCGACCATGTTGCCTTCGCCTCGCTGGCGAAGTTCGACGGGCGTCGCTTCCGGCCGCTGCACCCGATCGAGATCGGCCAGATCGCCGGTCGCGCCGGCCGCTTCACCCGCGACGGCAGCTGGGGCGTGAGCGAGACCTGCGAGGAGCCCGAGCCTGAGACCCTGGAGGCGATCGGCGAGCATCGCTTCGCCGCCGTGAAGCGGGTGCAGTGGCGCAATGCCAGGCTGGACTACCAGTCTCTCGACCTGCTGATCCGCGCGCTCGAACAGGAGCCCCCGCGCCGCGCCTTCCTGCGCCAGCGCGACGCCGCCGACCTGACCGCGCTGAAGGCGCTGGCCGGCGAAAGCGAGATCCGCCAGCGCGTCGCCGACGCCGGCGCCGTCCACCTGCTGTGGGACGTCTGCCAGATCCCCGACTTCCGCAAGACCGGCCCGAACCACCATCACGGCCTGCTGCGGCGGATCTTCACGCACCTGATCGACGGCGAGGGCCGGCTGCCGGAGGACTGGCTCGCCCGCCAGGTCGAGCGGCTGGACCAGACCACCGGCGACATCGATTCCCTGTCGATGCGGATCGCCCAGATCCGCACCTGGACCTATGTCGCCAACCGGGCGGGCTGGCTCGCCGACGCCGCCCACTGGCGCGGGCGCACGCGGCAGATCGAGGACGGACTGTCGGACGCCCTGCACCAGGCGCTGACCGGCCGCTTCGTCGACCGCCGCACCGCCGCCCTCTATCGCGCGCTGAACGCCCGCACCCGCCTGCAGACCGCGGTCAGCGACGAGGGTGACGTGCTGGTCGAGGGCCAGTATGTCGGCCGGGTGCGCGGCCTTGCCTTCGAGAGCGACACGAGCGCGCCGCGCGGCGAGGCGCGGCTGATCCACAAGGCGGCGGAACAGGCCGCCGGCCAGGCCGTGTCCCGGCGCGCGAAGGCGCTGCTCGCCGCGCCGGCGGACGCCATCCACTGGCGCGACGACAACCGGCTGTACTGGAACGGCGGGCCCGTCGCCCTGCTGCGCCCGGGCCGGGCGCTGCTGGAACCCGATCTCGCCCTGCTGTCGCTGCCGCATCTCGTCGGCCGCACGCGCGAGGCCGTGCGCCGCCACCTCGAGGCCTGGCTGGCGCGTGAGATCGCCCAGCAGCTGAGCCCGCTGTCGCGCCTGCGCAAGGCGGACTGGAGCGGCCCGGCCGCGGGCCTGGTCTTCCAGGTCGCCGAGGGCCTGGGATCGGTGGCCCGCGAGCAGGTCGCCCCGCAGCTCGCCGCCCTTTCCAAGGCCGAACGCTACCGCCTGCAGAAGCTGGGCCTGCGGCTCGGCTATGTCGACGTCTTCCTCGCCGGGATGATCCGGCCGGCCCGCGCCCGCGCCGCGCTCAGGCTGTGGGCGGTGGCCGCCGAATGTCCCGTGCCGGACCTGGCGCACGGCCCGCAGACCCTCGCCGAACCCGACGCCACGCTGCCCGAGATCGCGGTCCGCGCCGCCGGCTACCGCCGGGCCGGCGGCCTGCTGGCGCGCATCGACCTGTTCGACCGGCTGGCGACCATGGCCCACGAGGAGAGCCGCAAGGGCCGCTTCACGCCCGGCGTCGCCGCGACCTCGCTGATGGGCGCGGGCCCGGAAGACCTGGGCACGCTTCTGGCGGCGCTGCGCTACCGGCCGGACGGCGCCGACGACGAGGGCCGGCCGGTCTACCGCTTCCAGCCGCGCCGCGGCCGCCGGGACGAGCGTCCCGGCCGGGCCCGCAAGCGCGACAGGGCCGCGGCCGCCTCGCCCTTCGCCCGCCTGCGCGACCTGCTGCCCCAGGACGCCTCGTGAACGCCCCGGCGGAAGCGCGCATCCGGGCCGACAAGTGGCTGTGGTACGCCCGCTTCTTCAAGTCCCGCAGCGAAGCCTCGCGCATGTGCGCGGGTCACAAGCTGCGGATCAACCGCCAGGTCGTCGCCAAGGCATCGGCCACCGTGCGGATCGGCGACGTGCTGACCTTTCCGCGCGGCCGGCTGATCCGCGTCGTCCGGGTCGCGGCGCTGGGCTCCCGGCGCGGACCGGCGAGCGAGGCGCAGACCCTGTATGAGGACCTGGCGCCGCCGGAGAGCGTGCCGCGGCCCGAGCCGCCGGCGCCGTCGCCGGAGCGCGGCGCCGGCCGCCCGACCAAGCGCGACCGCCGCCAGCTCGACCGCCTGCGCGAAGCCGCCGACGACGGCGGCGGCTGATCGCCCCGCAGCCCTTTCACGATCCCGCGAAACGAGAATGCCATGCTGAGCCGACTGCAACGCCTGTTCGCCGCACCCGCCGCCGACGAGACCCCGCCCGCGGCGGCCGACCACGAGTTCGCCGCCGCCGCGCTGATGGTCGAGGCCGCCGCGCTGGACGGACATTTCGACGCGGCCGAGCGGGCCCGGATCGGCGAACTGCTGGTCGGCGGCTTCGGGCTGACGGACGCGGAAGCCCAGGCCCTGCTCGAGCAGGCGGAGGAGGCGCAGCAGGGGTCGAGCCAGATCGTGCGCTGGACCACCAGCCTGAAGGATTCGCTCGACGAGGCCGAACGCGAGGCGCTGATCGAGTGCCTGTGGGAGGTCGCCTATGCCGACGGTGAGGTGCACGCCTACGAAGACAACCTGATCCGCCGCGTGGCCGGCCTGATCTATGTCGACGACAAGGCCCGCGGCGCGGCACGGCGCCGGGTTGCGCGCCGCAGGGGATTGGACTAGACGGACCGGGTTTGGTTACCGCGAACGCCGCAGTGGCGGCAGGCATGGGGGAGTTGGCGTATGCCGTACGTCGTCACGGAAAACTGCATCAAGTGCAAGTTCATGGATTGCGTCGAGGTC
>JBGTSP010000248.1:0-6515 GCA_041940205.1 Alphaproteobacteria bacterium | reverse complement strand
AAACGTTAAACAAAAAAATCAAAACCTTCCAACTTTTTTTATTTTTTTTTTTTTTTTTTTTTTTTCGGTTCGTTACACAAAAAAAGAGAAAAAAATAAAACAGATGATTGGGAAAAACGTTGTCATTGCCTCGATGATGGCCGGGCTCTGTGTGCTTGGCCAAACGGGCCTGGCACAATCTGACGAGGATGCCGGTGAGTTGCCGCCGGTTATGATCATTTCTGAGGCCCCGCAGACCGATTCGCGCTCTGTGACGCTGCTCAGCGGCGACACGATCACGTTGGGTGGTATCCAGGAAGTGCGCGATATCCAGACGGCGTTGCCTAACTTCACCGTCTTCGATGCGAACAACACGCGCATGCCAAAGTTCAGCGTGCGCGGTTTGCGTGAAAACAGTTTCGGTGTCGGTCAATCGGCGGTTGGCATTTATGTTGATGGCATTCCGTACACAGACATGATGTCGCGCGGCTTGTCGCTCTACGACGTGGATCACATCGAGTTTTTGCGCGGCCCGCAGGGGACGCTCTTCGGTGCCAGCGCCGCGCCGGGCGGCATCATCAACATCCGCACGCGCCAGCCGGGCGCGGAGTGGGTCGGTTCCGCCGGCCTGGGCTACGGCGACCACGGAACGCAGGAGTATCGCTTGAATGCCAGCGGGCCGCTCACCGAGCAGATCGGCGTGAGCTTCAGCAGTTTGTACAACGACCGCGACGGCTTCGTCGACGTCTTCCGGACCGAGGGTCGGCGCTTGATCGGCGAGCCCGAGAACCGTGCGCGAAAGGCGGCATCGTCGAGGCGGACCAGCTCGTCGAGCGCGGGCGCTTCCAGGTCCGGCCGGGCGGCAAGCCGCAGGTCGCCGGCGGCGACCGCGAACTTGTTCCACGGGCACACCGCGAGACAGTCATCGCAGCCGTAAATGCGATTGCCGATGCCGGGACGCAGGTCGCGCGGGATATGTCCCTTGTGTTCGATTGTGAGGTAGGAGATGCAGCGCCGGGCGTCGAGCTGGTAGGGCGCCGGGAACGCCCGGGTCGGGCAGATCTCGAGGCAGCGCCGGCAGCCGCCGCAGCGGTCCTCGTGCGGCGGATCGCAGGTCAGCTCCAGGTCGGTGAGGATGCTGCCCAGGAAGGTCCAGGATCCCGCCTCGCGGCTCACCAGGTTGGTGTGCGTGCCCTGCCAGCCCAGGCCGGCGCGCTGGGCCAGCGGTTTCTCCAGCAGCGGCGCGGTGTCGACAAAGACCTTCACCTGCCCCCGGCCGGTGCGCGCCAGGAAGTCCCGGGCCAGCCGTTTCAGCCGCTTCTTGATCAGGTCGTGATAGTCGCGGTTGCGGGCATAGACCGAGATCACCCCCTGTCGCCGGCGTTCGAGCGCCGGCAGGGGATCCGCCTCGGGGCCGTAGCTCATCGCCAGGACAATGGCGCGGCGGGCTTCCGGCCACAGGCCCCGCGGATGCGCGCGGCGCTCCGGGGTCCGGGCCATCCAGTCCATCGTGCCGTGCCGGCCGGCCTCGAGATAGTCCCGCAGCCGCGCGCCCCGGTCCCAGGCCGCGGCGGCGTCGCACACGCCCACCTGGACGAAGCCGAGGTCGCGGGCCTCGCGTCGCAGCGCGTCGAGAGCCTCGTCGGGGGAACATGACATTGTGGGAGCCCGGCAAACGAAGTGTGCAATCCGTCACGGAATGTATCGCGGGCGCGTGCGAAATGTGACTCGCGGTGTCGGCAACGGACGTCCGACTTAAGGCCGATGCCGCCACGGGACGAAACCCGGGCGGTCGTATTCGCTGATTTTCGGGAGTTTTGAGAGGGTGCTCCCGGCCGAGGGGCAAAAACCGGCCGGGAGCGGGCCACATCTCATTGGTCTGAGGGGAATGCGACCACCTCTCCCGGAGCAACCGCCGTGCCAGCACCACCGCTCAATAATTGTGAGGCGGAATCCTCTGGCACGCGGGTTGCTGCGTCGGGTTCCGGCATCAGCGGGACGGCAAAACGAGGAGTGCCTGTCATGTCGGATTCACCAGCGCGGACGAAGGATCCCAAGGCCCTCGTTGCCGAGGTCCTGGCGGCGAACCGCCGCGCGGTCGCGCGGGTGCACGACGACCTGCAGCACGGCGCCCGGACCTTCGAACCGCGGCCCGGCAATCTGGTGGGTCGCGTCTCGCGCCGCGGCGCCACCGATCCCTTCGACCGCCTGCTGCGTTCCAGCGGCGGCTTCTAGAGCGTCCCCCGCCGAGATACCTGTTACCGGACGGCGCGCCGCCGGCTTTCGGCCGGCGGTTTTGCTGCGCCGGCCCCGCGATCCGCGCTAGACTTCGCCCCGGCGAAGACAGGGGAGGGTGCGCCATGGATTTCGGTATCGCGATGTTTCCGACGGACTACGCCATGCGGCCGGCCGATCTGGGCCGCGCGGTCGAGGAACGCGACTTCGAATCCCTCTGGTTCCCTGAGCACAGCCACATCCCGACATCCCGGCGCTCGCCCTGGCCCGGCGGGCCCGAGCTGCCGAAGATGTACTACGACAGTTTCGATCCCTTCGTGGCGCTCGCCAGCGTCGCGGCGGTGACCAGCCGGATCAGGCTGGCGACCGGGATCTGCCTGGTGGTCCAGCGCGATCCGATCCATCTCGCCAAGGAAGTCTCGACTCTCGACCAGATCTCCGACGGGCGGGTGCTGCTCGGCGTCGGCGGCGGCTGGAACGCCGAGGAGATGGAGGATCACGGCACCGAGTTCAGGACCCGCTTCGCCCTGATGCGCGAGCGGATCGAGGCCATGAAGGTGATCTGGAGCGAGAACAAGCCTGAATATCATGGCGACTTCGTTGACTTCGAACCGATGATGTCGTGGCCCAAGCCGGTCCAGGATCCGCATCCGCCGATCATCGTCGGCGGCGGCTTCCCGCACGGCGCCCGTCGCGCGGTCGCCTATGGCGACGGCTGGATGCCGATCGGCGGCCGCGGCGCCGACCTGGTGGAGCAGATCCGCCGCTGCGGCGACCTGGCGAAACAGGCCGGCCGGGAGATCGGTTTCACGGTGTTCGGCGCGCCCGTCGACAAGGCCGGAATCGAGGACCTGGCCGCCGTGGGCACCGGCCGTTTCGTCTTCGTCGTGCCGCCGGAGCCGGCCGACAGCCTGCTGCCGCGGCTCGACGAGCTGGCGAACCTGGCCGCGAGCCTGAGGGGCTAGCGCGGCCGCTCAGCGGGGCGTGCCGCGGATCACCGCTTCCTGGTCCTCGGGCACGTAGAAGTAGCTGCCCGGGCGGAAATCGTAACCCAGGTCGCCCAGCAGGCGACGCTGGCGCGGGCTCGCGCGCTGCGCCAGGGCGGGCACGGTCTCGAAGTCGTAGGCCCGCACGAACATCTGGCAATAATTGTAGAGCAGCGTCTTGCGCGCCCGGCCCGAGCGGTTCGGCGCCGGGCCGTGCCAGAGCGCGTGGGAGAACAGGAAACAGTCGCCCGCCCGGCCCTCGAGATGCACCGCGCCGGGCGATTGCGGGCTCAGCGGCGGCGTGCGCTCGAACGGGAAGGGGCGGCCGTGGCTGCCGGGAAACACGGTGAAGTTGCCGGCGTCCCGGCCCTCGACGTCGGAGAGCAGGTAGAGCGCCTTGAGGGCGATCGGCCGGCTGGTCTCGGTGACCCGCACCTCGCGCTGGCCCTCGCCGCCGTCGGTATGGGTGAAACCCTCGAAGCCGTCGCCCGAGGCGCGCACGATGGCCTGGGACATCGAGAACAGGATGTTCGGCCCCATGATGTCGACCACCAGGTCGAACACCGGCGCCCGGTCGATCAGGTCGATGAAGGCCTGGTGGTAGGGCAGGATGTCCCGGCGGTCCATGAAGCTGTCGGGGTCGGGATTGGTCGCCTGCGCGACCCGGCCGTAGTGCCCGCGCGGCAGGTCGTCCCGCGGCTCCCAGCCCGGCCTGGCGCGCATCGCGTCGATCTCGGCGGCGTAGAAGGCCACCTCCTCGGCGTCGAACACGCCCTCGAGATGCAGGTAGCCGTCGACCTGCCAGTCGCGTCTCTGTTCGGGGGTGAGTGTCTGCATGGCCCGCGCCTCCCTGCCGCCGGGATTCAGCATAGCGCAGGTCGGTATATTCCGCGGGAGGTCAGGTCAGCGGCTTCTCGAAATAGCGGACGGTCTTGCCCGACTGCGGGTTGAGCTGGTCCCCGATCGCCCGGAAACCCATTCGTTCGTGGAAGGCGATCGAGCCCGGGTTCGGCGGCTCGACATTGACCTCGCAGACCAGGCGGGCGACGCCGCGCTCCCGGCCGCGCGCCGCCAGCGCCTCGTAGAACAGCCGGCCGAGGCCGAGACCGCGGTCGGTCTCGGCGATGACGATGCGGTCGATATAGAGGAAGTCGTCGAAACGCTCGCTCAGCCAGCGATAGTTCGCGCTGTCATAGCCGGTGCCCGGCGGGACCGCGACGAGCACGCCACCCGGGATTCCAGGAACCGGCCCGTCCCGCGGTTCGCCGGTCTCGGCGATGAGCACGCAGTCGGCATCGCCGAGGATCTCGCGCCAGTCGTCCACCGTCAGTGCGTTGACGTGCGGCACCGCCGCATTGTTCAGCGCCAGCACCGCGTCCAGATCGGATTCGGCGAAGGGCCGCAGGCGTGGCGCGGACCGCTCGGGATCGTTCATGTCAGGCCGCGAGGTCGCGGTCGGCGAAGACCAGCGCGCCGTCGACAAAGGTGGCTACGATGCGCGGCAGGGCCGGATCGCGATCGTCGATCAGCACCAGGTCGGCGCGCCGGCCGGTCTCGATCCGGCCGCGGTCCTCCAGGCCGACGGCCGCGGCGGCGTTTGCCGACACCATCGCCCAGGCCTCGGCCAGCGGCAGCGTGCCGTCCGCCGCCAGGCGGAACACGGCCTGCAGCATCGCCGGGTAGTAGTAGTCCGAGGTGAGCACGGTGCACAGGCCGGCGCCGGCTGCCGGTTGCGCCGACAGCCGGCCGCAATGCGAGCCGCCGCGCAGGATGTTGGGCGCGCCCAGGATCACCTGCTCGCCCGCGCCGACGGCCTCGCGGGCGGTGGGCTCGTCCAGCGGGAATTCGCAGATCGCGCTGCCCAGCGCCCGCATCTCGCGACGCATCGCCGGGCTTTCGTCGTCGTGCGAGGCGATCGGCACGCCGGCTTCGCCGGCGGCCTCGGCGAGCCGCCGGAGCGAGGCGGGCACCTCCGGCCGGCGGGCCTGGACCCGCTCGAGCAGCGCCAGGAAGGCCTCGATCGTCAGGCCGCTGCGGCCGGCATAGGTGGCCATCTTGTCGGACTGGTCGCGACGGCGCGCGATGTCGTTCACATGGTCGTTGAAGGCCAGCAGATCGATGCGTCCGCGCGCCAGCCAGTCGACGATGGTGTCGACGGCGTCGAGGTTGGCGAGTTCGTGCCGCAGGTGCAGGCGGGTATCGCAGGCCAGCGCCGGCTGCACCCGCTCGAGGGCGTCGACGAAGCCGTGCGCGGCCGCATCGCCGCGCAGTCCGGGCTCCCAGCTCCAGGTCAGGCCGTGATAGGCCGTGGTGATGCCGTTCGCCAGCAACTGCCGGTCGGTCTCGATCAACGCCAGGTCGATCGGGAAACTGACGCCGGGCCGCGGCATCAGCTGCCGCTCGAAGGCGTCCCCGTGCAGGTCGATCAGGCCCGGCGCCAGCAGCAGGCCGCGGCCGTCGAGCGCGCGGGCGCCCGGCTCGGGATCCGAAGCGATGCCGTCGGGTCCGAAGGCGAGGGCGGTATCGTCCGCGTGGCCGAGCACGCGGACATTGCTCAGGTGGAAGGCCATCGGCCCGGCACTCCGGATACGGGGACGGAAGCAAGGCGCCGCCGGGCGGCGGCGCGGGTCAGGCCGCGAGCTTGCCGGCCAGGCCGTCGCGAATCAAGGCGGCGGTCTCGCGCGGTCCGTACAGCGCGGCGAAGCCGCCGAAACGCGGCCCCTGGCTCTGGCCGAACAGCACCTCGTAGAGCGCCCGGAACCAGTCGCGCAGGTTCTCGAACCCGTGCCGCTTGCCGATCTCGTAGACCTCATTCTGGATCGCCTCCGCGTCGGCGCCGGCCTCGATGCCCTCCAGCGCGGCCGCGAGGTCTTCCATCGCCGCGCGTTCCTGCGGCGTCGCCGGCCGGTAGCGCTTGGCCGGCTTCACGAAGTCCCGATAATAGGCCACCGCGTAGCCCGCCAGCCGGTCCAGCATCGGGTGGTTCTCCGGCGAGGCCTCCGGCACGTAGCGGCGGATGAAGCCCCAGAGCACATCCTTGTCCTCGGCGTTCGCCGCGCCCGCCAGGTTCATCAGCAGGGCGAAGGAGATCGGCACCTGCTCCTGCGGCGGCCGGCCGCCATGGATGTGCCAGGCCGGGTTGCGGTAGCGCTCGACCGGTTCCTGCGCGGCGAACTTCTCGACATGGGCGAGATGCTCGTCCACGGCGCGGGGAATGACGTCGAAGAACAGCCGCTTGGCCTTGCGCGGCGACTGGAACATGTAGAGCGACAGGCTCTCCGGCGAGGCGTAGCGCAGCCAGTCCTCGATGGTCAG
>JBGTSP010000247.1:0-6749 GCA_041940205.1 Alphaproteobacteria bacterium | reverse complement strand
GATCGAGGCGATGTTGACGATCCGGCCGTAGTCGCGCGCGATCATCTGCGGCACCAGCGCCCGGCAGCAGTAGAAGACGCCGGTCAGGTCGAGATCGAGCACCCGGTGCCAGTCCTCCAGCGGATAGTCCCAGGTCCGCACGGTCGGCCCGGAGATGCCGGCATTGTTCACGAGAATGTCGACCGGACCGCCGGCAAGCGTGGCCTCGCGGGCGGCCTCCACCGCATCGTAGTCGGTGACGTCGACGGCGTGTCCGCCGACCGCCGCCCCGAGCTCGTCCGAAAGCGCCGCGACCGCCGCCGCGTCCCGGTCCCAGGCCACGACCGAGGCGCCCGAGGCGGCCAGCCGCTCGACCACCGCGCGCCCGATGCCGGCCGCGCCGCCGGTGACGATGGCCCGCCGGCCCTCCAGATCGATCCTGTTCATGCCGGTCCCTCCCGCTGCCTCGAAACAGGCGTCAGCCTATCGTCGCCATCAGGGTCAACCAAGCGCCCATCGCCGCCACCATGGTGAGGAAGAACGCGCCGTTCCAGCGCCAGGCCACGGTGCGGCTGTCCTTCTCGGCGATGCCGGAGACGATCAGCACCGACAGGGTGAAGGGCGAGCCCACCGTGCCCACGCCCCAGGCCGTCATGTAGGCCGCCGCCACCACTTCCGGCGGAGCGCCCAGCGCCAGCGGCGCCGGCAGCACGGCGCCGGCGATGGTGACAGTGAGGATCGGGTTGAGGGCGAGCTGCGCGCCGGCGACGACGAACAGGAAGATCAGCAGCGGCAGCAGCGCGCCGGGAATCACCAGCGCGTCGAAACGGGCCGCGATCGCCTCGATGGGCAGCGCGGTGGCGATCAGGGTGCCGGCGAAACCGGCGCTGGCCAGGATCACCACTTCCATGCGCTGGGCCGGATAGCGGGTGAGCGCCTGGGTAACGAGCCGCCGGGCGAGCCCGGCGGGCCGGCCCGCCTCCTGGCGCAGCATCCAGCCCGCCGCGATCGCCGGCACCGACAGCAGCACCGCCTGGATGATCCGCAGTTCCAGCGCCCAGGCCACCGTGAACACGCAGGCGAACACGAACAGCACGAAGGCCACGAGGCCCCCGACCGGGCGCAGCGAGGGCACGCTGCCGGCCGCCGGCGGGGCAATCCGCGGTCCGGCAAGCCAGTCCAGCAGGCCGCCGATCGTCAGCCCGGCGACCGCGCCCGCGAACACCAGGGGCATGAGGGCCGCGACCTCGGTGCCCGGCGCGTAGGTCAGCGCCAGCGCCAGGACGATGGAAATCGGGTTGGTCACCGTCGACATGCAGAAGCCGCGCAGGACCGCCAGCATCGAGCGGCGCTCGCGGACCGCCTGGACGCGGGCCTCGCCGCCCGCCTGCTCGAGCGTGTTGGCCTGCTTCACCATCGCGCCCAGCAGCTGCAGCGTGCCGAATCCCAGGATGAAGCCCATGGCGAAGCCGCCGAAACTGAGCGCCGCGTTGCGCCGCGCCGGCGGCTGCCCGATCAGCGCCGCGCCGGCGCGCCGCACCATGTCCGAGCGCTCGGCGGCTTCCCGCAGGAACCCGCCCGACAGCAGCACGGCGACGAAGAAACAGGCGGTGCCGGCGGCCTTCGCCAGCGCCGCGGCGTGATCGTCGATGACCGCAAGCGAGAGCGCCGAGGCCAGCAGCGCGCCGGCCAGCACGAGCCGCCCCATGCCCGGCAGCGGCCGGGCCTGCAGGACGACATAGACCGCCAGGGCCAGGCCGGCGAGCCAGCCGGCCGCCGCCAGCCCGGCGAGCGAATGCACAAGGGCGGCGGCCCAGACCAGGCTCAGGGCCAGCGCCGAGAATCCCGCGATCACGCCATCACTTTCCCGCGCCGGCGCCCGCGGCGCGCGGCCTCTCCGCTCAGTCCTCGCCCGCCGTCCAGGGATAGACCCGGGTGAAGTCCACGCCCGGCGCATCGGCCTCGAAGTCGCGCCAGATCGCGGCCACCCGCTCGCTCACCCGTTCGGCCAGGTCGTCCTCGCGCACGCCCTCGAGAAACAGCCGGACATCCTTGCTCATCAGCGTGTTGGTGAAGCCGGCGTCGTAGAGCCCGGGAACGATGCGGCGGGGAAACTTGTCCGTCGTCGCGGTGTTCTGGCCGCTGGAGACGTTCACGACGTCGCAGATCAGCTGCATGTCGAGCCCCTGGCGCACGCCGAAGGCCACCGCCTCGCTGGTCGCCACCATCGCCGTGGCCGAGAGGAAGTTGTTCAGCAGCTTCATCGCCTGGCCCTGGCCGGGCTCCCGGCCGACATGGAAGACGTTCGAGGACAGCGCCTCGAACACCGGCTTGAGCTCCGCGAAGGCCTCGTCCGGCCCGGCGAACATGCAGGACACGGTGCCGGCCTTCGCGCCCGCGGTGCCGCCGGAGACCGGGGCGTCGTAATAGGCGATCTCGGCTTCCGCGAGGCGGGCGCTGAGCGCCCGCGCGGGTCCCACGCCCACGGTCGAGGTATCGATCAGGGCGCGGACCTTGCGATCGTTGCTCTGGCAGATCTCCTCGGCCACGGCCTCGACGATGGCCCCGTCCGGCAGGCTCAGCAGCACCACCTCGGCCCGCGCGGCGACCTCGGCCGCCGAACTGGCGATGCCGGCGCCCTCGGGCGCCCGCTCCGCCGTGCCCGCCTTGTCGAAGACGATCATCGGGAAACCGGCTGCGGCGATGTTCGCCGCGATCGGACCACCCATGTTGCCCAGGCCGATGAATCCGATCGGCGCGCTCTCCCCTCCGCTCACGATTCGCCCGCCGCCTTCATGTCGGCCAGCACCTCGCGGGCCAGGCGGAAGCTCTCGACGCCGGCGGGAATGCCGCAATAGACGGCGATCTGGATCAGCACTTCCTTCAGCTCGTCCAGGCTGAGGCCGTTGTTGATCGCGCCGCGGAAGTGCAGCTTGAATTCCTGGCTCTTGCCCAGCGCGGCCAGCATGCCGAGGTTGAGGATCGAGCGCTGCTGCTTGTCCAGAACGCCGCGGCCCCAGGAACCGCCCCAGCAATATTCGGTGACGATGTCCTGGAAGTCCTGGTTGAACTCGTCGGCCGAGGCGAGCGCCCGGTCCACATATTCCGCCCCCAGCACCTCCTTGCGGATGCGCAGGCCTTCATCGTAGCGCGCCTTGTTGTCGATCATGTCCTCTCTCCTCCCCATCGGAATCGCGCGGGACCGCCGGAAATGGCGGCGCCGCCGGAATTTTCCACCCCGCAAGCCTAGTGCATTTCGCCGGCCGGCGGCATCATCGCGCAGCGGCAGGGCCGGGAATCCCGGCTTTCGGGACGGCATCGTCCGCACGTGCCGGAATCGGGAGGGAAAGCATGGGACGCCTGGACGACAAGGTGGCGATCGTCACCGGCGGGGCCTCGGGAATCGGCCGCGCGGCCGCCGAACTGATGGCGGCCGAGGGCGCGCGGGTGGTGGTCAGCGACATCGACGATGCCGGCGGCGCGGAAACGGTCACGGCGATCGAGGCGGCCGGCGGCCGGGCGGTCTACCTGCAGCACGACGTGCGCGACGAGCAGGCCTGGGAACGGGTGATCATGGACTGCCAGCAGCGCTACGGCGCGCTCACGGTGCTGGTGAACAATGCCGGCATCGGCGGCGGCGGCGGGCCGGTCGACGAGATGAGCCTGGAGCAGTGGCGCCGGGTCACGGGAATCAATCTCGAGGGCGTCTTCCTGGGCGTGAAGCACGGCATCCGGGCGATGAAGAAGCACGGCCGGCCCGGTTCGATCGTCAACATCTCCTCGATCGCCGGCAAGATCGGCCTGCCCAACGCGGCGGCCTACTGCGCCTCGAAGGGCGGAGTGGCGCTGCTGACCAAGACCGCCGCGCTGGAATGCGCGCAAGGGGCGCCGCAGATCCGCGTCAACTCGGTGCATCCCGGCTTCATCGACACGCCGCTGGTGCAGAACGGCATCGAGGCGAGCCCCGACCGCCGGCTGGCGGCCTTCATCGCGATGAGCCAGCCGACCGGCGAAATGGGGCGGCCCGACGACATCGCCCGGGGCATCCTCTACCTCGCCTCGGACGAATCCCGCTTCATGACCGGCAGCGAACTGGTGATCGATGGCGGATTCACGGCAAGATAGCGCGCACCACGGGGAGGGAACGGCCATGAGCGACACCGAAAGCTACGAAGTCTTCGCCATCAAGTACGGCACCATGCAGAACCGGGTCCGGCGGGACAATTTCATCATGCCGCCCGACCCGCACGAGGGCGACATGCCCATCGACTATTTCGTCTGGGTGATCCGCAACGAGAACCGCACCCTGGTGGTCGACACCGGCTTCGACCACGCGGAAGGCCAGGCGCGCGGCCGGGTGATCGAACGCCTGCCGCGCGAGGGCCTGGCGATGCTCGGGATCGAGGCCGAGACGGTCGAGGACGTGATCATCACCCACATGCACTACGACCATGCCGGCACGCTGGACGACTTTCCCGCCGCCCGCTTCCACATCCAGGACCTGGAGATGCGCTACTGCACCGGCCGGCACATGTGCATGGAGCCGCTGGGCCACGCCTATTCGGCCGAGCATGTCTGCGACATGGTGCGCAAGGTGTTCTCGGGCAGGGTCAACTTCATCGACGGCGCCGAGGAGATCGCCCCGGGCAT
The DNA here is from genome assembly GCA_041940205.1 of Alphaproteobacteria bacterium. Classification (GTDB taxonomy): domain Bacteria; phylum Pseudomonadota; class Alphaproteobacteria; genus JBGTSP01. The sequence goes on along the minus strand of JBGTSP010000247.1, from coordinate 2,120 downwards.
CCGCCTGCAACTCATCGGCGGCCATACGATGGGCGTGCAGTGCGTGCAGGTGATGACCGCCCGCGGCCCGGTGGTGCTGGCCAGCGACGCCAGCCATTTCTACGAGAACATGGAAGCGGTGGCGCCCTTCCCGATCGTCTACAACACCGCCGACATGATCGCCGGCTACAAGACCATGCGGGGCATGGCGGCAAGCCCGCAGCACATCGTGCCCGGGCACGACCCGCAGGTCCTCGAGCGCTACCCGGCGGCGGATTCCCGGCACGAGGGCGTGATCTGCCGGCTCGACGTGATGCCGACGGCCTGACGCCTGCGCCGCCCGCCATTCCCGGCCGCGAGCGCGGCCGGGCGCGCGCTCAGTGGTTGGCCCGGGGGATGCCGTCGCCCGACATGCCGACCAGGAAGTCGAAGTCGCAGCCCTTGTCGGCCTGCATCACGTGGTTCACGTAGAGGCTGGCATAGCCGCGCGAATGCTCGCTGGCCGGCGGGCTCCAGGCCGCGCGGCGGCGCTCCAGCTCCTCGTCCGAGACTTCCAGGGTGAGTGTCCGGTTGGCGACGTCGAGCTCGATGATGTCGCCGTTCTCGACCAGCGCCAGCGGACCGCCGACCGCGCTCTCGGGCGAGACGTGCAGCACCACCGCGCCGTAGGCCGTGCCGCTCATGCGGGAATCGCTGATCCGCACCATGTCGCGCACGCCCTTCTCCAGCATCTTCTTGGGCAGCGGGAAGTTGCCGACCTCGGGCATGCCCGGATAGCCGCGCGGGCCGGCGCCCTTCAACACCAGGATGCAATCCTCGTCGACGTCGAGCTCGGGATCCTCGATCTTCTCGTGCAGTTCCTCGTTGGTCTCGAAGACCACGGCGCGGCCGCGCTTCTGCAGCAGTTCCGGGGTCGCCGCCGAAGGCTTGATCACGGCGCCGTCGGGGCAGAGGTTGCCGCGCAGCACGGCGAGCGCGTTCTCGGTCTTGAACGGCCGGGCGAGCGGATGGATCACGTCCTCGTTCCAGTTCTTCGCCGCCGCGACATTCTCGGCCACGGTCTTGCCGCTGACCGTGACATGGTCCTGGTGCAGCAGGTCGCCCAGTTCCTTCATCACCACCGGCAGGCCGCCCGCCTCGAAATAGTCCTCCATCAGGTACTCGCCGCTGGGCGCCAGGTTGACCAGGCAGGGCACGTCCTTCGACAGCTCGTCCCAGTCGTCGATGGAGAGCGGCACGCCGAGCCGGCCGGCGACCGCGATCAGGTGAATGATGGCGTTGGTCGAGCCGCCGTTCGCGGCGTTCACCCGGATGGCGTTCTCGAAGGCCTTGCGGGTGGCGATGTCGGCGAAGCGCACGTCCTCGCGCACCATCTCGACGATGCGCCGGCCGGTCAGGTGGGCGGCGACGATCTTGCGCGAATCCACCGCCGGCATGGCCGCGGTGCCCGGCAGGCAGAGGCCCAGCGCCTCCACCATCGTGCCCATCGTGTTGCAGTGGCCCTGGCTGCGCGACATGCTGGATTCGGCGTCCTTGAAGTCCTCGAGCGAGAGCACGCCGGCGCGGACATTCTCGCTCATCTCCCAGAGATGCGTGCCCGAGCCGATGGTCTTGCCCTGGAAGCGGCCGTTCAGCATCGGCCCGCCATGCACCGCGATGGTCGGCAGGTTGGTCGAGGCCGCGCCCATCAGGTAGGCGGGCGTGGTCTTGTCGCAGCCCGTCAGCAGCACCACGCCGTCCAGCGGGTTGGCCCGCAGGGTTTCCTCGAGGTCCATCGACATCAGGTTGCGGAACATCATCGTGGTCGGCCGCATCAGGGTCTCGCCCAGCGACATGGTGGGGAAGACCAGCGGGAAGCCACCCGCCTCCCAGACCCCGCGCTTCACCGCCTCGGCGATGCGGTCGTGATGGCGGTTGCAGGGCACCAGGTCGGACTGCGAGTTGGCGATGCCGATCACCGGGCGGCCGTCCATCAGCTCGGGGCCGAACCCCTGGGCCTTCATCCAGCTGCGCGGCACGAAGAGGTGGAGGGTGCGTCCGTGCCTCGGAGCAAAGGGCTCGCCGTGGGGCGACGACGAGAGCAAGATGCCGGAGGCTCAAGTGATAGAGTGCAGGCAGGGTGACGTGCTCATCGTCAACAC